>JANOGU010000118.1:0-3338 GCA_031406135.1 Rhodobacterales bacterium | reverse complement strand
CTCCATCGGCAACAACGTCCCCGAGGTGGAGGCGTCCTTGCGGGCGGGCAAGTCCGGCATTGTCTTTGCCGACGACTACGCCGAACACGGCTTTCGCTGCCGGGTGCACGGGGCGCCCAAGGTCGTCATCGAGGAGATGATCGACAAGCGCGACCTGCGCTTCATGGGCGACGGCGCGGCCTATACCTTCATCTCGATGAAGGAGGCGCTGGCCGACAGCGGGCTGGAAGCGCACGACATTTCCAACGACCGCACGGGGATCATCGTCGGCTCCGGCGGGCCCTCGACCAAGAGCTTCTTCCGCGCCCACAACATCGTGCGCGAAACCGGCAGCCCTAAGCGGATCGGGCCCTTCTCGGTCACCAAGGGCATGTCTTCCACCGTCTCGGCCTGCCTTGCCACGCCGTTCAAGATCAAGGGGGTGAACTATTCGATCACCTCGGCCTGCTCCACGTCCGCCCATTGCATCGGCAACGGGGCGGAGCTGATCCAGATGGGCAAGCAGGACATCGTCTTTGCCGGCGGGGGCGAGGAGCTGGACTGGACGCTGTCCTGCCTGTTCGACGCCATGGGGGCGATGTCGTCCAAGTACAACGACGCTCCCGAGACCGCCTCGCGCACCTATGACGCCACCCGCGACGGCTTTGTCATCGCCGGTGGCGGAGGCGTGGTGGTGCTGGAGGAGCTGGAGCACGCGAAAGCCCGCGGCGCGAGGATCTACGGCGAGGTCACCGGCTACGGCGCCACCTCCGACGGCTACGACATGGTCGCGCCCTCGGGCGAGGGCGGCGAGCGGGCGATGCGGGTGGCGCTGGCGACGCTGCCCGCCGGCCGGCGGGTCGACTACATCAACTCGCACGGCACCTCGACGCCGGTGGGCGACGTGACCGAGATGGAGGCGATCCGCCGCGTCTTCGGCCGCGGATCGACGCCGCCCGTCGCCTCGACCAAGTCGCTGACCGGCCATGCGCTGGGCGGCGCCGGGGTCTGGGAGACGATCTATTCACTGATCATGATGAACAAGGGCTTCATCGCCGCTTCCGCCAACGTGACCACGCTCGACCCGGCGCTGGATGCGGGCGAGATCGTCACCACCCTGCGCGAAGGGGTGGAGATCGACGGCGTGTTGTCGAACTCCTTCGGCTTCGGCGGCACCAATGCCTGCCTCGTCATGTCGAAACTACGCGACTGAAGGGAACCGGGATGGGATCGCTGTCGGGCAGGCGCGGGCTGGTGATGGGCGTGGCCAACGAACGCTCCATCGCCTGGGGGATCGCGAAAGCGCTGGCAGCCGAGGGGGCGGAACTGGCTTTCAGCTACCAGGGCGAGGCCTTCGGCAGGCGGGTGGAGCCGCTGGCGGCCTCGGTCGGGTCGGACTTTCTGGTCGATGTGGATGTGGCCAACGACGCCTCGCTGGACACCTGTTTCAAGGGTCTCAAGGACCGCTGGGGCACGCTGGACTTCCTGATCCACGCCATCGCCTTTTCCGACAAGGCGGAGCTGACCGGGCGGTTCATCAACACCTCGCGGGCGAACTTCCTCAATTCGCTGTCGATCTCGTGTTTCTCCTTCATCGACGTCTGCCGCCGGGCGGCGGTGCTGATGCCGAACGGTGGCAATCTCATCACCCTGACCTTCCAGGGCTCGAACCGGGTGACGCCGAACTACAATGTGATGGGCGTGGCCAAGGCGGCGCTGGAGTCCGCGGTGCGGTATCTCGCCAACGACCTCGGCCCGCAGGGCATCCGGGTCAACGCGATCAGCCCCGGCCCGATGAAGACGCTGGCCGGTTCGGCCATCGGCGGCGCGCGGGCGACGTTCCGCCACACCGAGGAGAACGCGCCATTGCGCGCCAACGCCACGCTGGAGGCGATCGGCGGCACCGCGGCCTGGCTCTGCGGCCCCGGCGGGGCCTGCACCACGGGCGAAGTGGTGCGGGTGGACGGCGGCTTCCACATCCTGGGCATGCCGCAGGCCGAGAACCTCTGAGTGCGGCGCGCGCCAGTTGGAGGCCCGGGCCGGGGAGCGCAGTGCTCGGCACCCTTGGCCGGAGGACGACCCGCGATACCCCAGATGGCCTTCCGCAACCTTTCCGTCGCCGACCTGTCCCGTTCGGTGGCCTTCTACGAGGCGCTGGACTTGGAGAAGAACCCGCGGTTCCGGGACGACACAGCCGCCTGCATCGTCATCTCGGAGGCGATCTTCCTGGTGCTGCTGACGCCCGCGAAGTGGGCGCAGTTCGAGACCCGGCCGGTTCCGGACGCGCACGGCATCTGCGGCCTCCCGGTCGCACTGTCGCGGGACAGCCGCGCCGGGGTGGACGCGATCACCGAGGCGGCGGTCAGGGCGGGGGGTGTCGAGCCCAAGCCTGCGACCGACCTGCCTTCGGTGAGTATCCGCACCGCCCGCGGCCCCGACGGGCCGACGTTCGCGCCGTCCCGCATGAGCATGGGCGAGCCGACCGGCGAGCGGCCAGATGGACGATCAAGACTGGCTGGAGCGGGTAGCGGGAATCGACCCCGCCCCATCAGCGTGGAAGGCAAGTGCTCACGATGACAGTATCTTCTTTATTTCAAGCACTTATACGACGCTCATAGCAAATTTCGTAGGTATTTTGTAGGAGACCCAAGTCTGGAGCGGGCGGCGGGAATCGAACCCGCGTCTTCTGCTTGGAAGGCAGAGGTCTTACCATTACACAACGCCCGCGGGGCGACGCGGGGGCTATTCCAAGTGCAGGCGCGGGTCAAGGTAGAAGGCATTTGCGGCCCGGAGCTGCCATCCGGGTCTACCGCCCCGACTGACTGCTTCGCCCCTTGCGCGGGTGATTGACTGATCGACGCGCCCGGCCTGAAAAGGGGCGTGACCTCGCCACTCTGCGCGGACATTGGCCCGAGTCCGCAGTCGACCTGGAAACGAGCCCAATGCCTGCGCGACGCGCGGTTCTCGAAGCCGGAGAGCGAGGCGTGTTGCTGCTCGAGGTCATCTCACACGGCGTACGCGACGTCGATCGCGAACGTGCTCAGGGCTTCGCTTTCGACCGGGATTCGACGATCTACCCCGACGATCTGCGCGGACGAGCCACACCCGCGCTGGTCGCGTTGGCGGTGTGCGACGCCGGGCGTGGACTCTTGCGCGGGGGCGACGAGGGCATTTCCCATTTCGGAGGGGCTCTGCTGGCTTCCGGCACGCGGACGGTGCTCCTTTCGCATCATGACCTGTCGTTCGAAGCGACCATCGCCTTGCTGGCGACCTTCAACCGGCACCTTGCCGAGGGCCAGCCACTCGCAGAAGCCCTGTTGGCAGCGCGGCGGGAGGTCGCGAGCGACACCAGGTGGTCC
>JANOGU010000090.1:0-11821 GCA_031406135.1 Rhodobacterales bacterium | reverse complement strand
CAGGTCATTCCCCGTCAGGCAGCGTATCGTGCCGCCGAAGCTCTGCGCCTGCTCACGTTCCTTGCGCAGGGCCTTGCGCTTGCGGCTGGCAAGGGTGGCCAGGAAATCGTCATAGCGGGCGTACCCCCGGTTCACCCAGTGAAACTGCTGCGTCGTGCGGGCCATCAGGCCCAGCGCCTCGCCCGCCGCCGCCTCATCGCCGGTACAGAAGGTGACGTGCACCGACGACATCTTGCCCTGCGATGCCACCTCGACCGCCGCCGCCGCGATGGCGGCGCGGCCCGCGTCCTCATGCCCCGGCAGGCACAGGAACCGCCGCCCGGTGGCGGGGGTGAAGGGCACGGCGATCTGCAGCTTGGGGTAATAGCGCCCACCCGCCCGTTCATAGGCATGCGCCCAGGAATGGTCGAAGATGTATTCGCCCTGGCTGTGGCTCTTGGCATACATCGGCGCCGCCGCGATCAGCCGCCCGCCGGCGCGCGCCACCAGGATGTGCGGGGTCCAGCCGGAGCCCGGCCCGACCGAGCGCGAGACTTCCAGCGCCGACAGGAACCGATGCGTTGTGAACGGATCGGCCGGCCGCCCGCCGCCGGGGTTGGCCAGCGCGTCCCAGTCCGCCGCCGGCACCTCGCCTGTGCCGCCGTGCAGGGTGATCTCGACCGGCTCCGCGTCCATCCGTGCCTCCGCGCCGGGAAGGAAAGCGCACGATGCCGCGCGGTCAAGCGGGGATCGCGGCGGCGTAGCCCTCGAAGGTCACGTTCTCGGCAACCGCCCGCGCCGCCGCCTCCTCTGCCGGCGACCGCACGGTCCAACACAGGAGGCGCGCGCCCTTGGCCTTGAGCTCCGCGACCCGCGAGCGGGCAAGATCGGTCGCGTCGTGGCTGATGAAGGAGGCCGCGACGCGGTCATAGTCCGCGATCGCCCGCAGCCGGTCGCAGACCGACGCGGGCAGCCGCGCGTAGTTCTTCGGGTCGAAGGCCTCGGTCACCAGGCCGCGCGGCCGGTCCGGGGCCAGCCGCGCCAGCGCGGCGATATGTTCGGGATTGTACGACATCAGCGCCACCGGCCCGTCGTAACCCTCCAGGGCCGCCGCGACGGCCGCCTCCAGCCGCCCGTCGCCTGCGGCCATCGCGTTGGTCTGGTCCTTGATCTCGATCAGCAGCGGCACCCGGCCGCCAACCAGCGCCAGAAGCTGCGGCAGCGTGGGCACGGTCTCGTCGCAGTCCAGCAGGCGGACCTTGCCAAGCTCGGCCGCGGTCAGCGCATCGACGCGGCCCGAAAGCCCGGTGGTCCGGTCCAGCGTCGAATCGTGGAACACCACCGCCTGGCCGTCGGCGGTTCCCTGCACGTCGAATTCGATGCCGTAGCCCGCCGCCGCCGCCGCCGCCAGCGCCGCCAGCGAGTGCTCCGGCCGCCCGGCGCGCGCGTCATGCAGGCCCCGGTGGGTCAGCGGCGCGCGCAGGAAGTCCTGTGGCAGCGCCACAGGAAGCGGCGCTGTCACGGGGCGATCTCGAAGATGCCCTCGATCTCCACCGCCACGCCGAAGGGCAGGCTGGCGGCGGAGACGGCGGAGCGGGCGTGCCGCCCGGCATCCCCCAGCACCGCCACCAGCAGGTCCGAGGCGCCGTTGATGACCTTGGGCTGGTCGGTGAAGTCTGCCGTGGAGTTGACGAAGCCGGTTAGCTTCACCGCCCGGCGGAACCGCGACCAGTCGCTGCCGCAGGCCCTGCGTACCTGCGCCAGGAGCGAGATCGCGCAGGCGCGCGCGGCGGCGGCACCTTCGTCCACGCTCATCCCGGCGCCCAGCTTGCCCTTGATCTGCCCTTCGGGCCCGGCGCTGATCTGGCCCGAGACATGCACGAATGGGCCGACGGTGACGAACGGCACGTAGTTCGCCGCCGGCGGCGGGGCGTCGGGCAGAGTGATGCCAAGTTCGGCAAGGCGGGCGTCGATCGACATGGGGCAGCTCCTTCCGCGAGAACACGCCGAAGCCTAGCGCGGCGCCGGGGCGAAGGGAACGCCCCGGCGGCGCCGGACACAGGCTGCAACAACCCGCGACTTCGCAACTTCCCGCCCGCATGCTATTTGACGCCCCGCCCGGCGATTGCACCGGGACGTGCGGGCGCATAAGCCTGCCGTGGCCGAAGCCGGACCGCAGGACAGGGAGACGATGCTGGACCGACGCCCGCAGACGCGCGCCCGACCCGCCGCGGCTCTCGCGGCCGTGGCGCTGCTGGCCGCCTGCACGGCGCCGGCGCCCTCGGGCATCCACGATCCCGACGAGGCGCAGAACCGGCAGACCCACGAGTTCAACCGGGCGGTCGACCGGACACTGTTCAAGCCCGCCTCCGGCGCCTACGGCGGCATCCTGCCCCAGCCGGTACGGCTGGGGCTGTCGAATGCCGCGGGCAACCTCGACCTGCCCGGCGACGTGGTGAACAACGTCCTGCAGCTCCGCCTTGGCAAAGCAGCGGAGAACACGCTGCGATTTGCGATCAATACGACCATCGGCATCGGCGGCCTGTTCGACCCCGCCCGCGCCATCGGGGTCGGCGGCGACCCGACCAATTTCGGCGAGACCCTGCATGTCTGGGGCGTGCCCGAAGGCGCCTATCACGAACTGCCGATCCTCGGCCCCTCCACCGACCGCGACACAGTCGGGATGCTGGTCGATTTCGCGCTGAACCCGGTGCGGCTGGTTTTCCCCGACGACGGCGCCGCGGTCACGGCGGCCGGGGTCGCCTCAACTCTTGGTGATCGCTATCGCTACTCGGAGACCTATGACTCCATACTCTACGACAGTGCCGACAGCTACGCGCAGACGCGGCTGCTCTATCTCCAGAACCGCCGTTTCGAGCTTGGCCAGACGGCCGGGACGGACGGCACCGACGACGGTTTTGTCGATCCCTACGAGGACCCCTATGCTCCGTAAGCCCGCCATCATGCCCCTCCTGACCCGCCGCGGCTTTGGCACCGGCGCCATCGGCACCGTGGCGTTGGCCCTGACACCCATGCGCGCCATGGCGCTCGACATCGCCTCGGCCCGCGCGCTGATCGACAAGACGGTGGGTGACGTCAATTCGATCATCAACTCCGGCAGGTCGGAACAGGCGATGTTCGGCGACTTCGAGCAGGTCTTCGCCAAGTATGCCGACGTCCCGGTGATCGCCCGTTCCGCCCTTGGCCCCGCCGCACGGCAGGCGTCTTCGGGCCAACTCTCCGCCTTCACCAAGGCCTTCCAGGGCTACATCTCGCGCAAATACGGCCGCCGTTTCCGCGAGTTCATCGGTGGCCGCATCGAGGTGACGGACGCGCGCGCGATCAAGAGCTATTTCGAGGTGATCACGGTCGCTCACCTCGCGGGGGAAGCGCCGTTCGACCTGCGCTGGCACGTCTCGGACAAGTCGGGCAGGAACCTTTTCTTCAACCTGATCATCGAGGGCGTGAACATGCTCGCTTCCGAACGCGAGGAGATCGGCGCCCTGCTCGACCGCGCGAGCGGCGACATCGACACCCTGATCGCGACGCTGAAGAAATCCTGAGCGCCGGTTGCGGCAGCGTCAGTTGCCTTCAAGGATCCCCAGAACCTCACGCAGGACCTGCGCCGCGGGATCAATCGGCTGTGGCCCCGCCGCCCCGCCCGGCGGCGGGGCATAGGGGTCGTAGATCGGCACCTCGCCCGGCGGGGTTTCCGCCCAGGGATCGTAAATCGGGAGGTCACCGCCGGTACCGGGCTGCGGCGTCTGCGCATAGGGGTCGGGCGGCAGGCGCGGCTCGGGTTCCAGCATCGGCAACGGCTTCGCCTCGGTGCCCTCGCTGACCCGCAGCATCACCTCGTGCCAAATTTCGGCCGGCAGCCCGCCGCCAGTGACGCCGCTCAGCGGCGTGTTGTCGTCATAGCCCATCCAGACGCCGACCACGTAATCCGCCGTGAACCCCAGGAACCAGGCGTCGCGCGCGGCCTGCGTGGTCCCGGTCTTGCCCGCCGCCTGCCGGTCGGCCAGCTTTGCCCGGGTTCCGGTGCCGCCCTCGATCACCTGCAGCATCATCCAGGTCAGCTCGCGCGCCGCGCGTTCCGAGATAACCCTTTCGCCCATGCCGCCGTCCTGGCCGAACAGCGGCTCGTCCTCACCTTGCAGCCGCAGGTCGATCAGCCCGTAGGGCTTGACCGACGATCCCCCGTTCAGGATGCCGGCGTAGGCGCCCGTCATCTCCACCAGCGTCGACTCGGATACCCCCAAGGCCAGCGCCGGCCCGGCCGCAAGGTCGCTCTGGATGCCGAAATCGGCCGCGACCTTGCGCACCACGTCGCGGCCCACCGCCTCGGACACCCGCACCGCCGGAATGTTCAGCGACTTCTTCAGCGCCTCGGTCAGCGTCACCACGCCCTGGTAATCGTCGGTGTAATTCTGCGGCGACCAGGGGCCGGAGCCGGGCACGTCGATCGTCAGCGGACTGTCATCGACGGTATCCAACGGCGAGTAGCCGAGGTCCAGCGCCGCGGCATAGACGAAGGGCTTGAACGACGACCCGGTCTGCCGCCGGGCATGGGTGGCGCGGTTGAACTCGCCCGCGTTGCGCTGCTCGCGCCCGCCCACCATCGCCCGCACCGCACCGTCCGCCGACATCACCACGATCGCCGCCTGCGCCTGCGACCCGGCCTTGACCTTGGTCTCGAAGACGAAGGCCAGCGCCTCCTCCGCCGCTTTCTGCAGGCGCCGGTCAAAGGTCGTGCGGATGATGACGTCCTCGGTCGTCGTGCTGGTCAGGAACTCGGGTCCGGTCTCCATCACCCAGTCGGCAAAGGCGGTGCCGGCATTGGTCGCCGCCGCCTTGGACAGTTGCGCGGGATACAGCCGTGCCTCCGCCGCGTCGGCTGCGTCGATATAGCCCTGCGCCTCCATGATCCCGATGACGACGTTCGCGCGGTCCTGGCTGCGCTTCAGGTTGCCGGTGGGCGCATAGAAGGACGGCGCCGGCAAGAGCCCCGCCAGCATCGCCGCCTCGGCCGCATCGACCGCGTTCGCGCTCTTGCCGAAGTAGCGCTGCGCCGCGCCCTCGAAGCCGCGCGCGCCGGCGCCGAGGTAGGCGCGGTTGAGGTAGATCGACAGGATCTCGTCCTTGGAGAACTTCGCCTCCAGCGCGAAGGCGAAGGGCATCTCCTTGACCTTGCGCCACAGGCTGCCCTTGCGGCAGTCGGCCTCGTAGTCGGCCTCGCTCTTCCAGGCGGCCGGGTCGTAGGGCACGCCGAGGCAGATCAGCTTGGCCACCTGCTGGGTGATCGTGGAACCGCCGTTTCCGTCCAGTGGCCCGCGCCCCTCGCGCAGGTTGATCCGGATTGCGCTGGCGATGCCGCGGGGCGAGACGCCGAAATGGCGGTAGAAGCGCTTGTCCTCGGCGGCGATGACGGCATTCCGCAGGTAGGGCGAGACCGACGCCGCATCGATGCTGCCGCCGAAAGTCTCGCCGCGCCAGGCAAAGACCTCGCCCTCGCGGTCCAGCAGCGTCACCGACCCGCGCGCCCGCGCATCCAGCAATGCGTCGAACCCGGGAAGTTGGGCGTAGAAATACCAGGTCGATCCGACCACGACGACCGCCGTCGCGACGGCACCGCGCCAGACGACGCCCCAGGCAAGGCGCCGGAGAAAGGTGAAGAGCCCGGCAATCCAGCCGACAATCCCGCGCCGCCGGCGTCGGGGCGGCCGCTTGCGCGGCTTCTTCTTTTGCGGTGCGGGCTTCGGGGCCGACGCGGTATAGCGCCGGTCGGCCACCAGCCGCCCCTTGCCGTTCTGTGCCATCTGCTCTCTCGCCCCGGTTCGCCGGCCGCCGGTTTGACAACAAGACTAGCCTGACCGGGCGGAAACGGAAAGCCGAGGGCCGGTCCGATTCCTGGTCGCCTGTTTCTTAGGCGAAGCGCCGAAAAAGTACAAAAAACGGGCAAACTATCGGGGCCGCCCAATGGAAATCCCGCCCCGCCGGCTTGAGGGCCGGTCGCCCCGGCCCGCTTCATGCGCGGCGGCTCCCCACGGAAGGGGTTCTGTCACGGATGGAAGGGGACAGGGGTGAAACTCATCATCGCAGCGATCAAGCCGTTCAAGCTCGAGGAGGTGCGCGAGGCGCTGACCGCCATCGGCGTGCGCGGCATGATGGTGACCGAGATCAAGGGCTTCGGTTCGCAGTCCGGCCACACCGAGATTTACCGCGGCGCCGAATACGCGGTGAACTTCGTACCCAAGGTCAAGCTCGAGATCGTGGTGCCGGACGGCCTGGCCGACCAGGTCGTCGAGACGATCGCGAAGACCGCCAAGACCGACAAGATCGGCGACGGCAAGGTCTTCGTGCTGGACGTGGAGCAAGCGGTGCGGGTGCGCACCGGCGAAACCGACGACAACGCGCTCTGACGGCGCCCGGGGTTAGGGGAAGTGACACAGATGACCGATCTGATGAAGCGAAGCGGCCTGGCGGCGCTGGGCGCGTCCGTCTTCGCCGCTCTGCCGGCCTGGGCGCAGGAAGCCGCGACCGGGACGGCCGAAACCGCAACCGAGGCCGTCGGGGCGGCCACCGAGGCGGCGGCGGCGCTGGCGCCCTATGTCTATGAAAAGGCCGTCGACAAGGGCGATGTGGCCTGGATGACCGTGGCCACCGTCCTGGTCCTGCTGATGACCGTCCCCGGGCTTGCGCTGTTCTACGGCGGGCTGGTCCGCACCAAGAACATGCTGTCGATGCTGACGCAGGTCTTCGCCATCTCGGCGGTCGTCTGCCTGATCTGGGTCTGCTACGGCTACTCGCTCGCCTTCTCCTACGGCGGGGCGATGGACGCCTATGTCGGCGGCTTCTCCAAGGCGTTCCTCGCCGGGGTCGACGCCACCACGCTGGTGGCGACCTTCACCAACGGCATCTGGCTGCCGGAATACACCTTCATCGCCTTCCAGATGACCTTTGCCATGATCACCCCGGCGCTGATCGTGGGCGCCTTCGCCGAGCGCATCAAGTTCTCCTCGCTGCTCGTCTTCTCGGTGCTCTGGGTGACGCTGATCTACTTCCCGATGGCGCACATGGTCTGGTGGTGGGGCGGTCCCGACTTCCTGGCCGAACAGCAGACGCTGAAGCTGATCGCCGAGGCTGCGGGCGACAGTGCCGGTGCCGGGGCGGCGGCGGCCAACCTTGCCGCCAACGGGCTGATCTGGAACTGGGGCGCGCTCGACTTTGCCGGCGGCACCGTGGTGCACATCAACGCCGGCATGGCCGGCCTCGCCGGCTGCATCATGCTCGGCAAGCGCGTGGGCTACGGCAAGGACAACATGGCCCCGCATTCGCTGACCATGACCATGATCGGCGGTGCGCTGCTCTGGGTCGGCTGGTTCGGCTTCAACGCCGGGTCGAACCTCGAGGCGAACGCGATCACCTCGCTCGCGGTGCTGAACACCTTCGTCGCCACCGCCGCGGCGGGCGTGGCCTGGATGTTCGCCGAATGGCTGCTGCGCGGCCATCCTTCGCTTCTGGGCCTGGTGTCGGGCGTGGTGGCGGGGCTTGTCGCGGTCACCCCGGCCTCGGGGTTCGCCAGCCCCATGGGGTCGCTGGTTCTGGGCCTGGTGGCGGGCGTCGCCTGCTTCTTCTTCGTGGCCTATGTGAAGAACGCGCTGAAGCTCGATGACAGCCTCGACGTGTTCGGCATCCACGGCCTCGGCGGGATCATCGGGGCGCTGGCGACAGGCATCCTGGTCAACCCGGCGCTGGGCGGGGCCGGCGTTCCGGACTACACTTCGGTTCCCGGCACGCTGCAGGTGGGCGCCTATGACGCAGGCTTCATGTTCATGGCGCAGCTCAAGGCCGTGATCTTCACCGTCTGCTACTCCGGCATCGGGTCGTTCGTCCTGTTCATGGCGGTCAAGGTGACGATGGGCCTGCGCGTGAAGGAAGACGTCGAGCGCGAGGGCCTCGACGTCGCCGAACACGGCGAGCGCGCCTACAACTACTGACGCCGCTCCCGCGTCAGCATCGGCGGCGGTCCGGATGCCACGGCATCCGGGCCGCTTGCGTTTTGCCGGCGTCCCGCTATCCCGGCGCGCAATGACCTGGGATGCCGAGATTGATGCCCGCGGGCTGATCTGCCCGCTGCCGGTGCTGAAGGCGCGCAAGCGTCTCCTGTCGCTGGCACCTGGTGCCGTGCTGCGGCTGGTCGCGACCGACCCGATGGCCGCCATCGACGTGCCGCACTTCTGCGCCGAGGCCGGCCACGCCCTCGTCGGCACCGGCACCGAGGCCGGCGCCCGCACCTGGCTGATCCGCCGCGGCCCCGGCGCCTGAGCGGACCCTGCGGCGCGGCCGTCAGCGCAGGCGGAGCCCGTCCTTGTCGGCGGCGAAGTAGAGCGCGTCGGCCGCATCGAAGGCGATGCCGGTGCGGTTGCCGGGTTTCACCTTCGGGTCCTCGCGGCTCTCGATCACCAGTTTCTCGCCCGAGGCCGCGGTCACGTGGATGAAGCTCTGCCCGCCCAGCGCCTCGGTGATTTCCACCCGATGGCTGTCACCCGGCGCCAGCGCCAGCTGCTGTGGGCGGACGCCGACGATAACCTCGGTGCCTGCGTCGGGAAGTGCCACGGAGGTGGCCAGCATGGCAGCGAACCCCGCTGCCTCCACCGACCCCGCGCCGGCCACGCGGCCACGCACGAAGTTCATCGCCGGCGAGCCGATGAAGCCCGCGACGAAGCGGTTGTCGGGGTCGTGAAACAGGCGCAGCGGCGCGCCGACCTGCTCGATCCGCCCGGCGCGCAGCACCACGATCTTGTCGGCCAGCGTCATCGCCTCGACCTGGTCGTGGGTGACGTAGATCATCGTCGCGCCGATCTCGCGGTGCAGCCGCGCGATCTCCACCCGCATCTCGACCCGCAGTTCGGCGTCGAGGTTGCTGAGCGGCTCGTCGAACAGGAACACCTCCGGCCCGCGCACGATGGCGCGCCCGATGGCGACCCGCTGGCGCTGGCCGCCGGACAGCGCCTTGGGCTTGCGCTCCAGGAGGGCCTCGAGCTTCAGGATGCGGGCCGCCTCCGCCACCTTCTTCTGGACCTCGGCCGGCGGGTGGCCGGTCATCTTCAGCCCGAAGCCCATGTTCTCGGCCACCGTCATATGCGGGTAGAGCGCGTAGGTCTGGAACACCATCGCCACGCCGCGCTCGGAAGGGTCCACCCGCGTCACATCGCGCGCGCCGATCCGGATCGTCCCGTCCGAGGTCTCCTCCAGCCCCGCCACCATGCGCAGCAGCGTGGACTTGCCGCAGCCCGAGGGCCCGACGAACACGCAGAACTCGCCGTCGTCGATCATCAGGTCGACGCCGTGGATCACCGTCGCCTCTCCGAACCGCTTCACCACCCTGTCGAGCGTCACTCCGGTCATGCGCGTCCCTCCCCTCGGGTGTCGTGGCCTTTTTCTTCCGGAAAGCGCCAGCTTTCCGCCGCCGCGGCGATGCGCGCGGCGGTATCCCTGACCTTCGGCGCCAAGAGCGCCATCTCGTCCAGCGTGGTGCGCGCGGTGGTCGAAGTGACCGAGATCGCCCCGATCACCCGGCCCTGACGGCTGAGCACCGCGGCGGCGATACAGATGATGCCGGGCTCGTGCTCTTCCCGGTCGAAGGCGAATCCGCGGACGCGAATCGCCGCCAGCTCCGCCAGCAGCACCTCGCGGCTGGCCAGCGTGTGCGGCGTGTGGCGGTGGAACGACTGCCGCGCCAGTGCCTCGTCCAGCATCTCGGGCGGCAGGCAGGCCAGCATCGCCTTGCCGACGCCGGTGCAGTAGGCCGGCCCGACCTTGCCGGCCTGGGCGAACATCTCGACCGGCTTGGTGGCATGGCGCTTGTCGACATAGAGCACCTGGCCCTGGTCGAGCTGCGCCAGATGGATGGTCTCTCCCGTCGCCGCCGCCAGTGTATCGACGAAGGGTCGGGCCAGCGGCGCCAGCGAGGACTGCGCCCAGGCGGCATGGGCGAGGCGAACGAGCCGCACCCCCAGCGCATAGCCGCCGCTGTCCGAATCATGGGCCAGCATGCCCTGGTGCACCAGCGTCTGCAGCAGCCGGTAGAGCGTGGCCTTGGGGTAGGGGGAAGTGCCCTGAAGCTCGGTGAAGCGCACGGGGCGCCCCGCGCGCGCGACCATGTCCAGCACGTCGAGCGCCTTGCCCACCGTCCCGTCACCGCCCGTATCCGTCCCGTCCGCCATCACCCCTCCGAAGGCCGCTGTTGACAGACTAGAGGATCGCAGACATACTTTCAATATTCAAGACAAAGTTTCACATACTGGAACCACCAGGGAGGAACCAATGGTCCAGAAGCGCACAGGCGCACTCGCCCTCGCGGCAGTGCTCCTGACCACGGCGGCGTTCGCGCAGCAGCGCGTCGTCACCTACAATGGCGATTTCGACCCCATCCCGCTTGCGGCGATGGAAGCGCTGATCGCCGATTTCGAGGCCGCAAACCCCGAGATCGACGTGCAGTTCACCAACTTCGACCACGAGGGCTACAAGACCTCGATCCGCAACTTCCTGTCGGCCGATCCGCCGGACCTGGCCAACTGGTACGCCGGCAACCGCATGGCGCCCTTCGTGGCGGCCGGGCAGTTCGCCGACATTTCCGACGTCTGGGCGGCCAGCGGGCTGACCGATGCCCTGGGGTCTGCCGCCGCGTCGATGACCATCGACGGCAAGCAGTGGGGCGTGCCCTACACCTACTACCAGTGGGGCATCTACTTCAACAAGGACGCCTACAAGGCGGCCAGTGTCGAGGCGCCTGGACCCGAGGGCGTTGACTGGGCGACCTTCATCTCGAACTGCGAGAAGTTCAAGGCGGCGGGCATCGACTGCCTGACCACCGGGACCAAGGCGCTGTGGCCCGGGGCCGGCGTCTTCGACTACATGTCGCTGCGCACCAACGGTTACGAGTGGCACATGGACCTGACTGCAGGGAAAGTGGCCTGGACCGACGATTCGGTCCGCGCCGTCTTCGCCGAACTTGGCAAGCTGCAGCCCTACGTCACCGCCAACCACGCGGCGATCGACTGGCAGGATGCCGCGGCCCTGCTCGTGCAGGGCAAGGCTGCGAACTACGTGATGGGCAACTTTGCAGTTGGCGTCTTCAAGGAAGGCGGCATGACCAACGACAACCTCGGCTTCATGGCGTTCCCGGAAATCACCCCGGGCATTCCGCGCTCCGAGGACGCGCCGACCGACACGATCCACCTGGTCACCGGCGCCAAGAACCCAGACGATGCCAAGCTGTTCCTGGCCTATGTCGCCAGCGCCGACGCGCAGACCAAGCTGAACGCTGCAATCGGCCAGCTGCCGACCAACAAGAACTCGACGGTGCCGCAGGATGACCCGTTCCTCGTGGCGGGCTTCGAGATGCTGTCGAACGCGCATGCGCTGTCGCAGTTCTTCGACCGCGACGCCCCGGCCGAGATGGCCAAGGCGGGGATGGAAGGCATCCAGGAGTTCCTGGTCAAGCCGGAGAACCTCGACGCCATCCTCGAGCGGCTGGAGAAGATGCGGGGCAAGGCCTACGAGTGACCTGACCATCTCGCGGCGGCCGGCAAACGGCCCGCCGCGACGAAAATTCCTTCCTCCAAGGAATTTGCAGTTTTCTTCCTTCAAGAAAATTGCCGCGGCGCGAGCCCGGCGCCTGACCGACGGGGGATCCGATGACCGCATACTGGAAGGCGAACCAGCGCCGCCTCGCCCCTTGGGTGTTTCTCGCCCCGGGCCTGGCGATGTTCCTGGTCTATGTCATCGTCCCGATCTTTCAATCGATGTGGATCAGCTTCTACGACTGGGACGGCCT
>JANOGU010000053.1:0-2343 GCA_031406135.1 Rhodobacterales bacterium | reverse complement strand
GCCTATGACGACATGCCGCTGCCGATCACCTGCGGCCAGACCATCAGCCAGCCCTCGGTCGTCGGCCTGATGACCCAGGCGCTGGCGATCCAGCCGCGCGACACGGTGCTCGAGGTCGGCACCGGCTCCGGCTACCAGGCGGCGATCCTCGCCCAGCTCGCCCGGCGCGTCTATACCGTGGACCGCCATCGCCGGCTGGTGCGCGAGGCGATGGAGGTGTTCGCGGGCCTGACGCTCGCCAACATCACCGCCTTTGTCGCCGACGGCAGTTTCGGCCTGCCGGAGCAGGCCCCCTTCGACAAGATCATTGTCACCGCCGCGGCCGAGGATCCGCCCGGCCCCTTGTTGTCGCAACTCAAGATCGGTGGCATCATGGTGCTGCCGGTCGGCCAGTCCGACGCGGTGCAGTCGCTGATCAAGGTCACCCGGCTGGACAAGGGCTACGACTACGCGGAACTTTGTCCGGTGCGCTTCGTGCCGTTGGTCGAGGGGCTCGCGGACGACTGAGAATGGCGGCACCGGGGCAAACCCCGGGCTTGGGAACTTGGGCTTGGGCAAGAGGCGGAGCAGTCAGCATGGCACACCTTCGGTGGGCGCTTCTATCGGCATCGATGCTGGCGCTTGGCGCCTGCACGACGTCGGAATTCGACTGGGACCTGCGCAACAACGCCTTCGACACCACCGCGGGGGCACAGGCGGCCACCCGCGCCCGGCCGCAGCCCGATGCCCGTGGCGTGCTCAGCTACCCGGGCTACCAGGTGGCGCTCGCCCGCCGCGGCGACACCGTGACCAGCCTCGCCCAGCGCGTCGGCATCGACCCGGTCGAACTCGGCCGGCACAACGCGCTGGTCCCGACCGATCCCCTGCGCGAGGGCGAGATCCTCGCTCTGCCCCGCCGCGTCGCCGAACCCGCGCCCGGTAGCGCCGGATCGGGCATCGACGTGACCACGCTCGCCGGCAACGCCATCGACCGCGCCCAGCCGCAGCCCGGCGACCAGCCCGCCCCGTTCAAGACCGCCCCCGCCGGTCCGGAGCCGCTGCGCCACCAGGTCAGCCGCGGCGAGACGGCCTATTCCATCGCCCGCACCTACAACGTCTCGGCCCGGGCGCTGGCCGACTGGAACGGCCTTGGCCCCGATCTCGCGCTGCGCGAGGGGCAGTACCTGCTGATCCCGACCACCGAAGTGCCGGGCGGACGGTCGGTGGACGATCCGGCGACGGAACCCGGCGCGGGCTCGCCCACGCCGCTGCCGCCCTCCTCGGCGGCGCCGCTTCCGGACGATGCGCCCGCCCCCGCGGCAGAGCCCGCGCCGGGCACGCCGGAATCTCCGGGCCTCGGCGATGACCGCACCGGCGCCGCGCAGTTTGCCATGCCTGTGTCGGGCGAAATCATCCGGCCGTTCGCCAAGGGCAAGAACGAAGGCATCGACATCGCCGCCGCCGCCGGCACCCCGGTCAAGGCCGCCGCCGGCGGCACCGTCGCGGCGGTGACCAAGGACACCAAGGGCGTGCCCATTGTCGTGGTCCGGCACGAGGGCGGCTTGCTGACGGTCTACGCCGGGATCGACAACCTGACGGTCGCCAAGGGCACCGCCGTCAAGCGCGGCCAGCAGATCGCCGTGGTCCGCGCCGGCAGCCCCGCCTTCCTGCATTTCGAGGTCCGCCGCGGGGTCGAGGCGGTCGATCCGATGGGGTTCCTGCAATAGGCTGGGGTTCAGCCTGTCATCGCGTTCTGTCGTGACATTGTCAGGACGCTTGGGCCATGGTATTCTCGTGCCATGAACACTCACGCCCGCACCGAAAAACTTGACCTGCGCGTCTCTTCCGAAGCCAAGCGTGCGCTGCGCCGCGCGGCCAACGTATCCCGCCAGTCACTCAGCGAGTTCGTCCTGTCCAGCGCGCTGGCCAGGGCCGATGAAGTACTTGCTGAACAGACGACCATTCTTCTGTCCGACGCGGACTGGGCGGATTTCGTCGCCGCGCTCGACGCACCGGCTGCACCTCAGCACCCTCGGCTGGCCCGTCTGCTGAGCGAGCCATCGATCTTCGAGAGCTAATCGCCCTTGCCGCGCCGCGTCGAGCCTCTGACGACCGCGCATCGCGTTGATGCGTTTGATTGCGGGCGCGAGGCGCTCAACATCTTCCTGAAGAAGCACGCTCTGGCGAACCAGTCGATGCAGGCCGCCCGGACCTATGTGGCCTGCGACGGGGACGGCAACGTGATCGGCTTCTACAGCCTGGCCGTCGGGCAGGTGGACCATACAGCTGCGCCCGTGCGGCTGACCAAGGGGCTGGCACGGCACCCGGTGCCTGTGATGCTGCTGGCCCGGCTCGCGACGGCCG
>JANOGU010000017.1:0-3857 GCA_031406135.1 Rhodobacterales bacterium | reverse complement strand
CGTCGAGATCGCCCGCCTCCATCGCTTCCCGGCCCCGCTTCAGGAGCAGGTCCATCGCCGGAGAGCCGGACTTCGACCACTCGTTCCAGATCAGCGGCTCGATCCGCGCCGCCTCCTCGACGTCGGCGGCCTTCAGCCGCGCGAACAGACTGTCGAGGTCCTCGGCCGCCGCCGGCAGCGCCAGCAACAGGCCCAGCGCCAGGAATGCCGCAACGACACGATTGAGAAACGGGCGCAGGGCTTTCATAACGGGGATCGTAGCGCGGGCGCGGCAAAACGCCACTGTCCGCGCATCACGATCCATCCATCGCGCCGGCAGACTGCCGGCGAACAGGGAGACAGCGACATGAGCGACGTCATCACCGCGGCAGTTGCCGCACTGGCCGAAAAGGTCGCGGGCTTCGACGGCATTGCCAAGATCGTGATCCCCGGCGAAGGCGCGCTGGTCATCGACGGCAACGGCGTGCGCGCGGGAGACGACGAGGCCGATGTGGTGCTGACCGCCGAGGCCGATGTCTTCAAGGGCATCCTCGACGGCGATGTCAGCCCCACCGCGGCCTTCATGCAGGGCAAGCTGAGCATCGACGGCAACATGGGCATGGCGATGAAGCTCGCGGCCGTGCTCGGCTAGGGGCGGTGGAGCCTGCGCCGTTCCACGCCGCCCTGGCCGACGGACCCGCGGGCGGGCATGCCGTCTGGCTGCGCGCCGAGGACGGGGTGCGCATCCGTCTCGGCGTCTGGCCGGCGGGGATCCGCGGCACGGTCCTGATGTTCCCGGGGCGCACCGAATGCGTGGAGAAATACGGCCGCCCGGCGCGCGAATTCGCCGCGATGGGGCTGGCCAGCGTCGCTTTCGACTGGCGCGGCCAGGGCCTGGCCGACCGGCTGCTGCCCGACCCGCTGGCCGGTCATGTGGAGCGGTTCGCCGACTACCAGCTGGACCTCAAGGCGGGGCTTGCCGCGGCACGGGCGCTGGGGCTGCCGGAACCCTTCTACCTCGTCGCCCATTCGATGGGTGGCTGCATCGGGCTGCGGTCCCTGGTCGAGGGGCTTGCGGTGAAGGCCGCGGTCTTCACCGGGCCGATGTGGGGCATCCCGCCCAATCCATGGATCGCCCCGGTCGCGGGGGCGGTGGTGCGCGGCGCCCGGGCGCTGGGGCGGGGGGGATCCTACGCGCCGGGCACGGGCCGCGAGGTCTATCTGCTCGCCGCCGCCTTCGAGGGCAACACGCTGACCACCGACCGCGGCATGTGGGACTGGATGAAGGCGCAGGTGGTGGCGGTGCCGGGGCTGGCGCTGGGCGGACCCACGATGCAATGGGTTGCCGAGGCGATGGCAGAGGGGCGCTGGCTGGCGCGCGCGACGCTGCCGCCGGTGCCGACTTTGGTGGCGTTGGGCGGGCACGAGCGGATCGTGAACCCCGCCGCGATCCGGCGCATGGCGGCGCGCTGGCCCACCGCGCGGCTCCTGGAAATCCCCGGCGGCGAGCACGAGGTGCTGATCGAGAGCGCCGACCTGAGGTCGGTGCTTTATCGCGCGATATCAGAGCTTTTCGCAGCATAGTTCAGAAGCGATCTGAGCTCCTACAGCGCCCCGATCTCCGACACCGGCTTGTCCCGCCGCCAGCGCGCCATGCGCGGAAAGCGCAGGGCGATTCCCGACTTGTGCCGGGGGCTGGCCTGGATGCCCTCGAAGACGATCTCGAACACCAGTTCGGGCGATACCCGCCGCACCGGGCCGAAGCGCTCCGGCGTGTGCGCGCGGACCCAGCGGGTGATCTCCTCGAACTCGGCGTCGGTCAGTCCGGAAGACGACTTGGCGACGGGCACCAGGTCGTCGCCGTGGCGGACGGCAAAGGTAAAGTCGGTGTAAAGGTTGCCGCGGAGGCCGGAGAGAAGAGCGGCACACCAGAGCCGGTCGGACTCGGGCGCCTCGCGGAAATAGGCGGCGAGGGCGGCGGTTCGCTTCATCGTATTGGCGCCGCCTCGTGCCGACAGCGGAAGGAACCGCGGCTCAAGCCGGTTGACGCCGCCGGATCAGGGGCCCGCCGCGCGCCTTTCTTCGGCCATGCGGGACAGATAGCGCAGGGCGGCCTCGCCGGAAAGGCCGCCGCCGCCTTGGCCAACCCCGTCCAGCATCTGCCAGGCGATTGCCAGGTCGAGCCGGCGCAGGCCGATGTCGTGCAGCAGGGCGTCGTCATGCGCAGCCAGCTCTTCCATCAGCCGACGCGCCGCGCGCTGTTCGCGGTAGCGGAAGAGGCGGTCGGCAAGACCGGAGAGGCCCCGGGGCAAGGCCCGGGTCGAGGTGAGCGCGATCATGTCCTGTCCTCCGTCACCGGCGGCCTGGACACTGCCAGGCGCCACACGAGGAAGATCGCACACTTGCATCTGTCAGGAAAACGAATAGAGCTGATTCCAGCTTTCAATATTTCTGAATGGTGGCCCGCATGAACCAGCTTGTTCCGCTGCTCCGCCCGCTGATCGACCTTGATCTGTTGCGAACGGTGGTGGCCATCGCCGACCACGGCAATTTCTCGGCGGCCGCGGCGGCGGTGCTGCGCACGCCTTCGGCGGTGTCGATGCAGGTGCGGCGGATCGAGGACTTGCTCGGAAAGGCGCTGTTCCAACGCGACAGCCGCAGCGTGTCGCTGACGCCCGAGGGTATGCAGGTCGTGGAGCATGCGCGACGGATGCTGGCGCTGAACGACGAGGCGGTGGCGCGCTTTGTCGCGCCAGAGGTCGCAGGCACGGTCCGGATCGGGGTGCCGAACGATGTCGCCGAGATTTTCCTGCCCAACATGCTGCGCCGGCTGGCGGCGGCGCATCCGGGCATCGTGATCGAGATTCTCGTCGACCATTCTGCGCACCTGCGCACTGAGTTCAAGCAGGGCCGGCTGGACCTGGGCCTGGTCGCGCCCATGTCCGAGGTGCAGGAGGACCCGGACGGAGAGGTCATTTTCGCCGAGAGGCTGGTCTGGGCCATGGGCGACGGCGGGGTTGCGGTGGAGCGCGACCCCCTGCCGCTTGCGGTCTGGGAGGAGACCTGCACCTGGCACCAGGCCTGCGCGGCGGGCCTGCGGGCGCAGGGCCGCGCCTTCCGCATCGCGGTGGTGAGCGCGCATGTCGCCGGGCAACGCGCGGCGGCACTCGCGGACCTTGCGGTGACGCCACTGCCGGTGTCGTCGCTGGGCAGAGGCGTGGTCGAGGCTCCGGCCCGCCATGGCCTGCCGCCCCTGCCCGACGACTATCTGGTGATGCTGGTCGGGACCGAGGCACCGCCGCATGTGCAGGCGACCGCAGCCCACCTGCGGCAGAGCTTCGCGCGCCTGCCGGGCGGTCGTGAGGCGCAGGCGGCGGGCCGTCGCGCGCCGGCGGCGGTCGCCTCCTCCGGATCGCCGCTGTAGACCGTCTCGACGATTCCCGCGTCGAAGCCCTGGGTCTCCAGCCAGCGGCGGAAGACGGCGGTGTAGCCGTGGGTGACGAAGACGCGGGCGGCGCCGGTGGCGCGGATCGCCCGGTTCAGTCCGGGCCAGTCGGCATGGTCGGAGAGGGTAAACCCGGTGCCGAGCCCGCGCCTTCTGCGGATGCCGCGGATCGCCATCCAGCCGGAGGCGAAGGCCTCGGCGGTGTCGCCGAGCCTTTCGGCCCAGGGCGAGCCCAGGGCGGAGGGCGGGGCGACGACGAGCGCGCCTTTTGGGACCGCACCAGTGACGCGGTGGGTGGGCGGCAGGCGGTAGCCCTGGCCGCGCAGGATGCCGGTCGGCCCCTCCACCGCGCCATGGGTGAAGATCGGGCCGATTTCGGGCAAGGCCGCCATGATCCGCTGCGCCTTGCCCAGGCCGTAGGCGCCGAGGACCG
>JANOGU010000004.1:0-17254 GCA_031406135.1 Rhodobacterales bacterium | reverse complement strand
GCGGCATGTGAACCACACCGCGAGCACCAACAGCCGGCATTCTAAGCCGCACCGGCTTGGGGCAACCCTACAATGTGAAAACTGTGACCCTCCCGGCGCCGCGCCCGACCCGCTCGCGGCCCTTCGTGCGCAAGCCGCCACCGCTCCCGCCGGACCGGCGGATGACGCGGCCGCCGCCCTTGCCGCACTGCGTCAGGCGGCCCCCGACCGGGTCGTCCCAGAGCCGGACGCCGCCGCCTCGGTCCTCGGCGCGATGCGCCTGACCGTGGCCCCAGAGGCGCCGCCGGCCGATCGCTCGGACGCCGCGTTGGCCGCGCTGCGCGCGACCCTGGCCGCGCCCGGCCGATGCCGGCGGGGACGCGGCGGCGTCGGTCCTCGGCGCAATGCGGCTCTCGGCCCCCGCCGCGCCCGCCCCGGCGGATGACGCTGCCGCGGCGCTGGCGGCGCTGCGGGCCGCCGCGCCTGCGCCGCATGCAACGCCCGACGACGGTGGATCGTCCGATCTCGACGCGCTCGATGACCTCCTGGGCGCGACCGAGGCTCCCGCCGGCGACCTCCTCGGCGAACTCCTGTCCGGCGAGGCGCCCGCCGCGCCGTCCGACCCGGGATCGGACCGCCTCGACGACCTGCTCGCGGGTCCGGGCGCGGCACCGGGTCCGGTGCCGCAGCCGGCGCCGACCCGGCCAGCGCTGCCCGACCTTCTCGACGACCTGCTCGCGCCGACCGCGGCCGATGCCGTCGACGATCTGCTCGGGGGCCTGTCCGACGGGCCGCCCACTTCGGATGCGGCCTCCGACCTGCTTGACGGGCTCTTGGGCGCGGCCGCGTCCGATCCGCTTGACGATCTCCTCTCGGCCGTCTCCGAGCCCGCCCCCGCCGGCCAGACCGCCGACGACGCCTCCGGCCTGCTCGACGCGCTCTTCGCCTTCGACGCCCCGGTGCCCGCGTCCCCGGCCGCCGCTCCCGCGGCCCCTGCGCCGGAAGCGGACGACCCGCTGGCCGATCTTCTGGCCGACCCCGAACCAATCGTGGCGGACCCTCTGGCGGACCTGCTGGGCGCCGATCCCGCAGCCGACCCGCTGGCCGACCTGTTCGGTCCCGGAGACGCCCCGGCCGCCGGGGGCGAGGCCGACGCGCTGGAGGCGCTGTTCGCGGCGCCCGCCGCCGCCGGCGCCGACCCGTTGGCCGACCTCGAGGCGCTGCTGGCCGCGCCCGCGGCCGATCCCGGGCTTGACGACATCCTGTCCCTGCTGGACGCCCCTCTGGACCCGATCCCGGGGCTCGACGACCTGCTCGCCGGCATTCCGGCCACCGCGCCGGTGCTGGCGGCGGCCTCGGTCGCCTATGATCCGCGGGCGTTCTTCGGCCGCCTCACCGCCGGGGCCCCGGCGCCCGAGGCGCTGGAACGGCGGCAGTTCCGCATCGCCGTGCTGGGTGATTTCTCCGGCCGCGCCGCGGGCGGCATGATCGACGTGGGCGTGACGCTTGCCAAGCGTTCCGGAATCCGGCTCGACATCGACACCGTCGAGGAAGTCATCGACCGCTTCGCCACCACGCTGGTGCTGCCCATCGGCGAGGACGGGCGCGGCATCGAGGTACCGCTCAAGGGGCTCGATTCGCTGCACCCGGACGAGCTGGTCCACAGCGTCGCACTGTTCGACGAGTTCAAGGGCCTGCGCCAGCGGCTGGGCAACCCGCGCACCTCGGCCGCCGCGGTAGCCGAGATGCAATCCTGGCGGGCGGAGCACGCGACCCACGCCTACCCCTCGCAGTCGCGATCCGCCGCGCAAGCGATCCCGGCCGACCGCCCGCTGTCCGAGTTCCAGAAGCTGATCGGCGACACCACCGGCCGCCTCGCCACACCTTCGGCCGCGTCGGTGGAGTCGCTCATTTCCCGCATCGTCGGCCCGTACCTGCGCCAGGGTCCGGCGCCAGAGGCCTCCGCGATGATCGCCGAGGTCGACAAGGCGCTGTCGGCGGCGATGCGGCTGGTCCTGCACCACCCAGAGTTCCAGGCGATCGAGGCCGCCTGGCGCACGCTCGACATGCTCGCCCGGCGGATCAACGGCGACGAGGTGGAGATCACGCTCTTCGACATTTCCGCCCGGGAAATGGCGGCGGATCTCGCGACCGGGGCCGATCTGTCGAAGACCGGCATCTTCGGGCTGCTCAACGCCCCGCTGGCCGAGCTCGCTGACACCGCCTTTTCCGCCGTTTTCGGGCTCTACGGCTTCGAAGAGACCCCGCCCCACGCCGAGCTCCTGGGCCGGATCGGCCAGATTGCGGGGCATATCCGGGCGCCGTTCTTCGCCGCCATTTCACCGAAGTTCCTGGAAACGGCGAAGATCGACCGCCACCCGCTCGTCGCCCGCGCCTGGGACGCGCTGGCGGCGGAGCCCGCGGGGGGTTGGCTGTCGCTGCTGTCGCCGCGGTTCCTGATGCGCCGCCCTTACGGCAAGCGCACCGAACCGATCGACGCCTTTGACTTCGAGGAATTCACCCTGGCCGAGGGCCTGCAGGGCATGCTCTGGGGCAATCCGGCGGTGCTGATGGCGGTGCTTCTGTCCAGGGACTGGGAGCTGGACGGGAAACGGATGGTCCCTGGCAAGCGGCTGAGCGTGAACGAGATCCCGTTCCACTATGTCACCGACCCGCACGGCGATCAGGTGGCGCTGCCCTGCACCGAACGGCTGATCACGCTCGAGAAGTCGACCGACACGGTCGCCCGCGGCCTGATCCCGGTGCTCGCCGTCAAGGGCCGCGACGAAGTGCGCCTGGGCTCGGTGCAGTCGCTGGCGGGCCAGATGGTGCAGGGCCGCTGGACCGACGCGGCGCCGGAGGCCGCGGCCGCGGAAAGCTGGCCCACGATCAAGCTGCCGCTGGGATGGGAGCCGGAGCCCGATCCCGCCGCAGCGAAGCCGGCCGCGGCGCCCCCGCCGGCGGGCGGCGGCGGTGCGATCGACGATCTCGACGCCCTTCTGGCCGGCTTCGGCGATACTGCGGCGCCGATCAACCCCGATTCGATTGACGCCGACCTTGCGGCGCTGCTGGAGGGCCTGTGATGCGTGATACCGACGCGACCGGAGACCGTGGCGAACCGGAAGAACCGCGCATGACTTTGCTTGCGGTCAACGGGAGTTACTGGCTTTATGACGGCGAGGATTTGATGGACGACATGCTGTTCGGCCGCGGCGCCTATCCTTTCCGCGTCCGCTGTGTGCTGTTCAAGAATGCGATTGAGACTAGAAAAGTGCTCGGCGAGGGCTTTCAGATCGGATCATTGTGGAACATCAATGCCGATATCGTTGAACGCCTCCGCCGCGAGAACCTGCTCGTCGAGATTTTGCCGACCGACGACTGATCCCGCCAGGGATCGGGTCCGTGGTCAGAAGGGGTAGTGAGCGATGCCTGCAGCAACTGGTGGTGTGAAGGCCATTCTCGAAGGCCGCAAGCTGAAGATGGCGGGCCCGCTGCCTGAGAACAAGATGTTCGTCAAGGCGGCACGGGTCCAGGAAGGGCTCAGCACGATCACCGAGATCGCCGTCGACTTCATGTCGCCCGAGCGCAATCTGAACCTCGCGGACCTGGTCGGCAAGCCGATCACGGTCAAGATGCAGACCGGCGACACCGACGGCGGCGGCACAGCCAGCGGCACGGGCACCGGCTCGTGGCGCGAACACAAGGGCACCTGCATCGAGGCGCAGGCGATCGGCGTGCAGCAGGGCTACGGTTTCTATGCGCTGCAGGTGCGGCCCTGGATCTGGTTCCTGACGCGCACCAGCGGCTGCCGCATCTTCCAGAACATCAACACCAACGACATCGTCAAGAAGATCTTCTCCGACCGCGGCTTCGCCGACTACACTTTCTCGACCAGCCGCACCCCCGACCCGCGCGTTTACTGCGTGCAGTACAACGAGACCGACTTCGACTTCATTTCACGGCTGATGGAGGAGGAGGGCATCTACTATTATTCCTCGGTGAAGGGCGGCAAGGACCACCTGACGCTGACCGACGGGCAGAGCGGCCACCAGCCGATCCCGGGCAACGCCACCGTGGATTTCGAGATGCGCCTCCAGGGCATGCGCCGGTCGACCGACCACATCTTCGACTGGCGTTCGAGCGAACGGGTCACGACCGGGAAGGTCACGCTCATCGACTACGATTTCGAACGGCCCAAGGCCGACCTCAAGACCGTCAAGGCGATGCCCAAGGGCAGCCATGCCCACAAGGACTATGAACGCTACGGCTACCCGGGCCACTATCGGGTGACCGCGCTCGGCGACTATTTCTCTCGCGTCAAGATGGAGGCGCAGGCCTGGCCCAACAAGGTGCGCGACGCCGTTGGCGTGGCGCGCGAGATCGCGGTCGGCAAGACCTTCACGCTGGCCAAGCAGACCCCCGCGAGCGAGAACCTCGAATACGTGACCACCTCGGCGCTGCACATGATGCAGATCGAGGTGGACGCGAAGGACGAAAGCCAGAAGGTCTCCGACGTCCCCGGCAGCATCAAGTTCGACGAGGAGAACAAGGACACCTACCGCGTCACCTTCAAGACCATCCCCAAATCGGTCCAGTATCGCGCAGCGCTCACGACGCAGTGGCCGAAAATGCCGAGCCTCTTGATCGCCAAGGTCACCGGACCCTCGGGAGAGGAGATCCACACCGACAAATACGGCCGCATCAAGGTTCAATTCCCCTGGGACCGCGACCACGACTTCAAGGGCGACGGCAAGGGCCACGACACATCCAGCTGCTGGGTGCGGGTGGCGACGCCCTGGGCCGGGGTGAAATGGGGCATGATCCATGTGCCCCGCATCGGGCAGGAAGTGCTGATCCAGTTCGAGGACGGCGACATCGACCGGCCGATCTGCACCGGCATGATCTACAACGCCGACACCATGCCGCCCTATGATCTGGACGCCAACAAGACGCAGATGGGCATCAAGACCCGCTCGTCGAAAGGCGGCGGGGCGGACAACTACAACGAGCTCGTCTTCGAGGACAAGAAAGACGCCGAGTTCATCCGGATGCACTCCGAGAAGGATTATTTCCTGACGGTCGAGAACGACGCCACGATCTCCATCGGCGAGACCAAGAAAAGCCCTGGCTCGGTCACGACGACGATCCACAAGGACCGCACCGAGACGATCAAGACCGGCGACCTGACGCTCAAGGTCGAGTCCGGCAACGAGAGTCGCGACATCAAGACCAACCGGACCGAGAAGATTGGCTCCAACGCAAGCCAGGAGGTCGGCGGCAACAAGTCGACGAAGGTGACCGGCAATGCCGAGACCGCAGTCACCGGGACCTCGAAAACCGAGGTGACCGGCACCACCGATCATAAGTCCACCGGCGCAATGACCATCGAGTCGCCGGCCTCCATCACTCTCAAAGTCGGCGGCAACTCGATCAAGATCGACCCCTCGGGCATCACCATCACCGGCACCATGATCAAGACCGATGCCACCGGCATGGCAGAACACAAGTCGGGCGGGATCATGACGGTCCAGGGCTCTCTAGTGAACATCAACTGAGCCCCGGACATGAGCAAGCGTTTCGAGAACCTCAAGAAAATCCCTCCCGATCCGGCGGCCAAGCAGCTGGCGCAGGCCAATACCAAGCTGCAGACCAAGGTCGCCGCCCCGGCCTCGGCCTCGGTCGCTGTGGTTCTGGCCGAACTGGAGGAGAAGGCCGCCAAGATCGACATGCTGCGCCTCCTCTCCGTCGTCCTGCCCCCGCGCGAGGCGACCTGGTGGGCCTGCCTGGCCGCCCGCGACCTGATCGGCGAGGATGCCAAAGTGGTGCCCCCGCCGCTCGCCGCGGCAGAGACATGGGTGTTCAAGCCCACCCAGGAAAACCGCCAACTCGCCCGCGATGCCTTCGAGGGCGCTGAACAGGACGACGACACCGTCTACTGCGCCATGGCGGCGGTCTATGCCGATGGCACGCTGGGGGCGACCGGCGTCCTGGCCAATTCGCCGGCACCGCCGAACGGCGTCTCGGCCGCCGCCTTGGCGATGAACCTGATCGCGATGCGCGCCAACACACCGCGGATGCAGATCTATCTCGACATCCTGATCGACCGCGGGCTCGACATCGGACGCGGCGGCAACGGCAAGGTCGAGGCCGGCGGCGGCGCGAAAGTGGGGGGCTGATCATGCCGGGCCCCCCCAACGCGCGCCTTACCGACACGCACATCTGCCCGCTGACCCTGGGGGCGCCGACGCCGGTGATCCCGCCCTGCATCATCCCGGTCCTGATCGTGAAGCTGCCCGCCGCCCGCGCCACCGACATGGCGGTCACCGCCGTCGCCCCGCCACCGCACCCGATTGCCAAGGGGTCAATGACCGTTATGATAGGGAAACTGCCGGCGGCGCGGGTAGGGATGGACCTCTGCGGTGGCGGGGGTGCCATCATCCCTGTCCAAGTTACGGTGATGACCGGAGGCTGAAGCCTGAATGCCTGTCGTCGTGCGCTTTCAATCGACGGGTGCGGTTCCCGGCGACGGCTCGCCGATTGTCATGCGCGGGCCGTCGCTGACGCTCGGCCGCGGGCAGGAGAACGACATCGTTCTGCCCGACCCCGACAAGCTGATCTCCAAGCGCCACTGCGCCATCGAGGATCAGGGCGACGGCAATGTCGTAGTCGTCGACCTGTCCACCAACGGCACCTTCCTGAACTACGGAAAGGCGCCGCTGGGCCGCACGCCCACGCCGCTCAATGACGGCGATGTGCTGAGCTTCGGCGGCTACGAGGTGGTCGTGGCGATCACTTCCGGACGTCCGGCCGAAACGATTGCCGCGCCGGTCGATGACGGCCCGGTCTCGCACGGAAGGGCGGAGAATGCGCCGGACCTGATGGACCTGCTCGACGGGTCGGGCGGCAAGCGGGTCGAGTTCCTCGACGACCTGATGGGCGCGGCGGCACCCCGAGGCCCCTCCACCGTCGAGCGCGAGGACCCCATCGACGCGCTGTCGGCGCAGCTTATGCCGGGAGAGGACGACCCGATTCTCGGACGCGCTCCGGTGGACATCGTGGACGAGTTCACCGGCGCCTC
Source organism: Rhodobacterales bacterium (assembly GCA_031406135.1). Lineage (GTDB taxonomy): Bacteria > Pseudomonadota > Alphaproteobacteria > Rhodobacterales > Rhodobacteraceae > JANOGU01. The sequence continues at coordinate 10,197 of JANOGU010000004.1, read as the reverse complement.
GGTCCGCCAGCACGGCGCCGCGGTGCACGACAGCTTCTCGGCAGGCCGCAAGTCCAGCGTCATCCCGGACGACTGGGACGACGACCTCATGAAACCCTCCGGTCCCAAGGGCGGCGGTCGCGGCGGCAGAGCGGACGATCCGTTCGGTGCGCCCGGCGGCCGCCCGGCGTCGCAGCCCCAGGGCATTTCGCGCCCCGCGCTCGACCTGCCGCCCGAGGCGTTCGAGGGCCTTCTGCCCGGAAGCTCGGTGGTGCCGCGCCAGCCCGTCCGTCCGCGCGTGGCCGATCCCGAACCGCGGGGCGAACCCGGGGTGTCGCCCTTCGCGGCGCCGCTGCCCAGCGGGCGCAACGCCTCCATCGTCCCTCCGCCGCCGCCACCGCGGTCCGCGCCGCCGCCCGCCGCCGTGACCCCGCATCCCTCGGCCGATGCCCCTCCCCACCGGCCGGCGGCCCCGCCTCCCGCCGAGATGCCCGCGCCCCGCGCTTCCGGCGGTCCGGCCAAGGGCGACGCCGCCGCCCGCGCCTTCCTGCGCGGCGCCGGTGCCGACGACGTGCACATCGCCGACGAGGAACTCGCCGCGTCGATGGAGCGGGTCGGCACCGTGTTCCGCATCCTGGTCGAGGGCCTGCGCGAGATCCTGATGACCCGCGCCTCGATCAAGGGCGAGTTCCGCATGGAGCGCACCCAGATCGGCGCCCAGGGCAACAACCCGCTGAAGTTTGCGCTCTCCGGCGAGCACGCGGTCGAGATGATGGTGCGCCCGAAGGCCAAGGGCTACATGGACGCGACCGCCTCCGCGAAGGAGGCGCTGGCCGACGTCAAGGCGCACGAGGTGGCGATGGTCACCGGCATGGAAGCGGCGATCAAGGATGTGCTCGCCCGCTTCGACCCAAAGGGGCTCGATGCCAAGGTGGCGGCCGGCGGCATGATGTCGAACCGCAAGGCCAAGCTCTGGGAAGAATTCGAGAAGCTGCACGCGCATCTGGCCGAACAGGCAGAGAACGACTTTCAGGAATTCTTTGCCAAAGAGTTCGCGCGCGCCTATCAGAACCAGTTGGAAAGATTGAAGTGACACGCCCCCGGGCGGCGGCTAGGGTCGCGGCGCGGGGGGTGTCGGGGAAGGGTCATGTCCTGGGAAAGCAAGGTTTTGTGGACGGAGGGGCTGTTCCTGCAGCCGCACCATTTCCAGCAGGCCGACCGCTACGCTGAAACCCTCGTCACCGGGCTCGCCCGGCGGGTCTCGCCCTATGTCTGGGGGGTGAACGAGCTCGACATCAACGAGGAGGTGCTGAAGTTCGGCAAGTTCGCGATCAAGGGCGCGGCCGGTCTGACGCCGGATGGCACCGTCTTTCGCGTGCCGCAGTCCGAGGACCATCCGCCAGCGCTGAACGTGCCGGACGGGGTCAAGGACTGCGTCGTCTACCTCTCCGTCCCGGCCCGCCGCCGTGGCGCGCTGGACGTCGATCCCGCCGGCGGCGAGAATTCGGCGGCCCGCTACCGCGCCTCCGAGATCGAGGTCACCGACACCACCGGCGAGGCGCGCAAGCCGGTGATCCTGTCGGTGGGCAAGCTGCGCCTGCAGTTCGCGCTCCAGGTCGACGACCTCGCCGACCGCCTCGTCATCCCCATTGCCCGGATCATCGAGAAACGCCCCGACGGAGAGATCCTGCTCGACAAGGGCTTCATGCCGACCTGCATCGACGTCCGCGCCGCGCCCTCGCTGCAGGGCTTCATGCGCGAGATGGACGGCCTGCTGGCCCACCGCATGCGGGCGCTGGCCGGGCGGCTGTCGGAATCCGGCTCGGGCAAGGGCGTGGCGGAAATCTCCGACTTCCTGCTGCTCATTGTCATCAACCGGATGACACCGCTGATGCGGCACCTGATCCAGATCGAGAACATCCACCCGATCCAGGTCTACGAGACCTGCGTGATGATCGGTGGCGAGCTGGCGACGTTCATGGCGGCCGAAAAGATGCCGCCGGAGTTCCCGCCCTACCAGCACGACAACCTGTCCGGCACTTTCGCGCCGGTGATCCGGCTCCTGCGCCAGTACCTGTCCTCGGTGCTGGAACAGACCGCCGTGTCGATCCCGCTCGAGGCGCGCAAATACGGCATCTCGGTCGGCATCATCGCCGACCGCAAGCTGGTCTCCACGGCCAGCTTCGTGCTTGCGGTCAAGGCCGACATCCCGGCCGAGAACGTGCGCCGCCACTTCGCTGGCCAGGCCAAGATCGGCCCGGTCGAGGAGATCAGGCAACTCGTCAACTCGGCCCTCCCCGGGATCACGCTGCGGCCGCTTCCGGTGGCGCCGCGGCAAATCCCGTACCACGCCGGGGTGGTCTATTTTGAGCTTGACCGTGATAGTCCATACTGGCGCAAGATGACCACGTCGGGCGGCATCGCCGTCCACGTCTCGGGCGATTTCCCGGGCCTCATCATGGAGCTCTGGGCGATCCGGGTGGGCTGAGACGTCAGAGGATAGGGCGCAATGGCTGGACACGATCCCTTTGCCGAACCGGACGACAGCGAACGCACCGTGATCCGCCCCAATCCGGCCGGGCGCCGGTCGGCTGGCGGTGCGCCCGCGGCGCCGGCCGGGGTGCCCAGCTACGCCCCGCCGCCGCAGGCCTCCTCGAACGTGGGCTACGGCGTGCCGCAGTCCCCGCCGCAGTCGCGCGAGTCCGCCGCACCCTCCGGCGGCGAGGCCAAGTCGGGTGAATCGCCGATCACCCTGGCGATGACCGGGATGAACCGGCTCAACGCCACGGCCGCGACGCTGTTCGCGCTGGTCAGTCGCATTCGCAACCGCGCCCAGCACGTCGACCCCGACGCGCTGCGCCGCAACGTGGTGGCCGAGGTGCGCAACTTCGAAAGCCGCGCGATCACCGCCGGGGTGGACCCGCAGCAGGTCAAGGTCGCCCGCTACGCCATCTGCGCCACCATCGACGACGTGGTCCTGAACACACCCTGGGGGGAACAATCCAACTGGGGCATGCAATCGATGGTCGGCACCTTCCACAAGGAAACCGTGGGCGGCGACCGCTTCTACGATGTGCTCGCCCGGCTGGAAAAGGATCCGCCGAACAACATCGAGCTCCTTGAATTCATGTTCATGTGCCTCTCGCTCGGCTTCGACGGCCGCCTGCGCGTCGAGCAGGGCGGCGTGGACAAGCACATGCAGATCAGGAACGGGCTTGCGCGGATCATCCGGGCGCAGCGCGGCCCGGTGGAGCAGGACCTCTCGCCGCGCTGGCGCGGGGTGGAAAAGCCGCACAAGCCGCGCTCGGTGTTCAAGCCGGTGTACATCGCCATCGCCGCGACCGCGGCGATCCTGGCCGCGATCTTCTCGACCCTGACCTTCCTGCTCGGCACGCCGACCGACCAACTCCTGGGGCGGATCGCTGCTATCGACACCGGCATCACCCCGGTGCTCGACCGGCCGGCCCCGCCGCCGCCGCCACCGCCGCCGCCACCTCCCGAGGCCGGGCCGGACCAGTTGGAGGTGATCTCGGGCTTCCTCGAACCCGAGATCCAGGAGGGCCTGGTCAAGGTCAAGCAGGACGCGACCAAGATCATCGTCCAGGTCAGGGGCGAGGGGATGTTCGGCTCCGGCTCGGACGTGCTCTCCGAAGGCTATGCCGAAAAGATCGACCGCCTCGCGGATTCGCTCAAGGACCAGCCGGGCAAGCTCTTGATCGTCGGCCATTCCGACAATCAGCCGATCAAGTCCCGCCGGTTTCCCTCGAACCAGCACCTGTCGCTGGCGCGCGCTGAATCAGTGATGAAGCAGATGGCTACGATCGTCGGCGAGGACCGGCTATCGGCCGAAGGCCGTGCCGACAAGGAACCCCTCGAATCGAACGAGACCCGCGAGGGCCGCGCCGCCAACCGGCGGATCGAGATCATCCTGTTGAAAGCGGAGAGCTGAGCCATGATCCGCCGCTACATCTATCCGCTCTTCCGCAACATCTACACCTTCCTGTTCATCCTGACCGGAGCGCTTGCGGCGCTGCTATGGTTCTTCGGCGACATGATCTCCTGGGGCGATTCGCGGCCCTTCGAAGACCCGATGACCCGGATCAAGTGGATCATTGGGATGTTCGTCGTTTGGCTCATCATTGTCCTGCTGATCGTCATCATCCGCTGGCGGCGGAACCGGAAGATGACCGACGCGATCGTGACCTCGACCTCCGATCCCGATGAGGGCGACGCGGTTTCGGCCGAGGTCGAGGAGATGAAGGCCAAGCTCAAGGTTGCGCTGACCAGCCTGCGCAAGTCCAAGCTTGGCAGCCGCAGCCTGTATGAACTGCCGTGGTACATCATGATCGGCCCGCCGGGGGCGGGGAAGACCACCGCCATCGTCAACTCCGGCCTGAAGTTTCCGCTGCTGGAAGAGGGCGGCGAGGCCTCGATCGGCGGCGTCGGCGGCACCCGCAACTGCGACTGGTGGTTCACCGACAACGCGGTGATGATCGACACCGCCGGCCGCTACACCACCCAGGAAAGCGACGCCGACGCCGACAACCGCGGCTGGCTCGGGTTCCTTGCGCTCCTGAAGAAATACCGCAAGCGCCAGCCGATCAACGGCGCGATCATCGCCATCTCGCTGTCCGACCTGTCGATGACCGACGAGGTCACCCAGGCCGCCCACGCCAAGGCGGTCCGCCGCCGCCTGCACGAGCTGCGCGACAAGCTCGGCGTGCGGTATCCGGTCTACATCCTGTTCACCAAGGCCGACCTGATCGCAGGCTTCGTCGAATTCTTCGACAACCTCGGCAAGGACGCGCGCGAACAGGTCTGGGGCTTCACCCTGCCACTCGACAGGTCGAAGGGCAATGTCTCGCCCATCGCGACGTTTGACGACGAGTTCTCGCATCTGCTCACCCAGCTCAATGCCCAGTCACTGGAACGCATGTCCGTCGAGGTCGACCACCAGCGCCGCAGCCTGATCGCCGGCTTCCCGGGCCAGGTGGCCTCGGTCCGCCAGGTGGCGCGGGATTTCCTCGTCGAGGTGTTCCAGGACAACAGGTTCGAACACCGCCACATGCTGCGCGGCGTCTATTTCGCCTCCGGCACCCAGGAAGGCACGCCCATCGACCGGCTGATGATGGGCATGGCGCGCACCTTCGGCCTCGGCCGCCAGGCCATCGGCTCGGGCCGCGGCACCGGGCGGTCGTTCTTCCTGACCCGGCTCTTCGAAAACGTGATCTTCAAGGAGGCGGGCCTGGTCTCGGCCGACGACAAGGTCGAACGCCGCTACAAGTGGATCCGCCGCGGCGCCTTCACGGCCACGATCCTGGTGGCGTTGGGCATGGGCGGGCTGTGGACGCGAAGCTTCCTTGGCAACAAGGCGATGATCGCACAGGCGTCCGAAATGCTCGACGCCTACCAGATCGCCATCGCCCCGGTGCCGCAAAGCCCCATCGGCGACAGCGACATCATCTCCACGCTCCCCGCCCTGACGGTCCTCCGCACCCTTCCTGCCAACCCGTCGGCGGTCCCGGAGGACGAGGACGTCGAGGTTCCGGGCGAGCTGACCTGGGGCCTCTACCAAGGCCGCGTCATCGGCTCCAACGCGGCGATGAGCTATCGCGCCGGGCTGAACCAGAACTACTTGCCGCGGCTTCTGCTGCGGCTCGAAAGCCAGATCCAGTCGTCGATGAACGAACCCGAAGTGCTCTACGAGGCGCTGAAGGTCTACCTGATGCTGGGCCAGCAGGGACCGCTCAACCGCGAGATGGTCAAGGAGTGGCTCAACAACGACTGGAACGTCGCCTTCCCCGGCCCCGCCTACGACCAGACCCGCGCCGATTTGAACGCCCATCTCGACGTGCTGATTTCGCAGCCGATGGTGGCGGTCTCGCTGAACGGCCCGCTGGTCGAACAGGCGCAGGAGATCCTTTCGAAGACCCCGATGGCGGAGCGCATCTACGCCTCGATCATCAACAGTCCCGATGCGCTGGCGCTGCCCGAATGGCGCATCTCCGACATCGCCGGCCCCGCCGCCCCGCGCGTCCTGGTGCGTTCCTCTGGCAAGCCGCTCAATGACGGCATACCCGGCGTCTATACCTACGTGGGCTTCAATGAGCTGTTTCTGGTCGAGGCGCTGACGGTTGCCAACCGCATCCAATCCGAAGCCTGGGTTCTCGGTACCGATAACATCGAGGACCAGTCCGACGTGGCGATGCTCGCCGTCACCCGCGATGTGCTTGATCTCTACTACAATGACTACATCGCCTACTACGAAGGCGTGCTGGCCGACGTCGACATCGTGACGATGGAATCCGCCCCCCATGCGGCCGAGGTGACCAATGTGCTCTCCGGTCCCACGTCGCCGATCCTGAACCTGCTCACCGCGGTCTCGGAGGAGACGCGGCTGACCGAAAACCGCAGCATCGTCGGAAGCGAGAACCTTCAGGCCGGCGCCGAGACCGTCGGTCGGCTGGAAATAAAAAGCCTGCTCTCGGTGCAGGGTCAGGTCCTGCTGCAGGCGCTGATGCAACCCATTCCGGGACAATCCGCGCCGATCCCGCCTGGCGGCGTGGTCGAGCAGCGGTTCCAATGGCTCGCCGACCTCGTGTTCCGGCCCGAAGGCCAGCCGTCGCAGCTTGACGGCATCATCCAGATCCTGCTCGACGTGAACCGCCAAATCGCCCTGATTGGCTTCAACGGAACGGCGACACTCACCGACAACCCCGAGGACGACCCGGTGTTCCAGCTGAACCTCGTCGCCAGCCGGATCAGCGACGGCCCGCTGCAGCGCTGGTCCACCCAGATCGCCGCCGGCGCGTCTGGCGTGTCGGCCACCGGCGCCCGCGCACAGATCAACGCCAAGTGGTCCTCGACGATCCTGCCGGTCTGCGAACAGTCGCTGACCGACCGTTACCCGTTCAACCGCCGCGCCAAGGAAGAGGTCGGCATGGCGGATTTCACACGGGTGTTCGCTCCGGGCGGCCTGCTCGACGTCTTCTTCAATGAAAATCTGGCGAAGTTCGTCGATACATCGACCCGGCCCTGGACCTTCAAGAAGGTCAACAACGTCGATCTCGGCATCAACGATGCAGTTCTGGAACAGTTCCAGATCGCTGCCGAGATTCGTGCCGCCTTCTTTCCCGAAGGCCCCGCGCCGAAGGTGGCTTTCGGCATGACGCCGGAGGCGCTGGAACCCGCGGCGACGTCGATGACGCTGGAAATCGACGGCACGGCCGTGGCCTTTCAGCAAGGCACGAACCCATCGCCGTCCGGTGTAACCTGGCCCGGTGCCGTGGGCTTTGCCCGCCTGGTCATCGAGCCTCCGGCCGAAGGGATCGAGAACGAGCTCAGGCGCGATGGGCCCTGGTCCTGGATGCGCATGCTCGATGCCGCGGAGGTCAGGGCCGCGGGTACCGGCCACCGGGTGATCTTCAAGGTCGGCGGGCGGCTGGCGATGTTCCTGATGCAGTCGCAGTCGGCGGTGAACCCGTTCGGGCTGGCCGCGCTGTCCAAATTCTCCTGCCCGAAGACCTTCTGATGGCGGGAAAGTTCGGCGCCTTCGGCAAGATGCCAAACCTCGGGGACTTCTTCCGGGCCGACGTCGCGCCCTCGTTCGTCGATCCCTGGGACCGCTGGCTGCAGGAGGCGATCCTCTCGGCCAAGTCGTCGCTGGGCGAGCGGTGGCAGGACTGCTACTTCTCCGCCCCGATCTGGCGCTTCACCCTCGCCGCCGGCACCACCGGGGCGGCGGCGATGCTGGGCGTGATGATGATGTCGGTCGACCGCGTCGGCCGCCAGTTCCCGCTGACGCTCGCCACCGCGTTGCCGGACGGGGCCGATCCGGTGCAGGCCCACTTGGCCGCGCCGCAGCTCTTCTACGACCTCGAAGGCATCGCGCTGGCCGCGCTCGAGGATGGCTTCACCCGCGAGGCCCTGACCGAACGGCTGACCGCCGTGGCCGCCGCCGCGCTGCCGCCGCTCACCGTGGCACGCCAGACCGGCGGCCTTGTCGTCCAGGGCGGCGATGCCGCAGGCCTTCCCGCGGGGCTGGCCGGCTCCTTTCTGGCCAGCCAGTTCCGCCGGCCGTCGCTGTGGTCCGCCGACCTCGAGACCGGCGTCCGTCTGATGGTCTGCGAGGGGCTGCCCGCCGGCGGCCAGGCGCTGGGCCTGTTCGACCTTTCCGCCCAGATTTGGCAGTCCGACAAGGAGCCGGTGGACGCATGAGCCTCTATCCCATCCGCTTCTCCGCCACCTCGCACGTCGGCCGCGTCCGCAAGATCAACGAGGACTCGATCCTGTCGCTCCCCGATCAGCGCATCTGGGTCGTGGCCGACGGCATGGGTGGGCACGAGGCCGGCGATTTTGCCAGCCAGACCATCGTCGACACCATCGCGATGATCCAGCCGGACCTTTCGCCCGCAGAGCTGATGAAGGAACTGCGGAAGACGATCCTGAAGGCGCACGAGCGCATCCACGTGGCGTCTGTGACCAAGTATCATACGACCGTCGGCGCCACCGTCGTCGCGTTGATCCTGACCGACACGCATTTTCTCTGCTTCTGGGCGGGCGACAGCCGCCTCTACCGGCTGCGCGGGGGCGAGCTGGAGATGCTGACCATCGACCACTCGGTCGTCGGCGAATTTGTCACCGCGGGCGAGATGACTTGGGACGAGGCCGAGAACCACCCCCATTCCAACGCCATCACCCGCGCCGTGGGCGTGGGCGAGGAACTGGAGCTCGACAAGATCAGGGGTGAGGTCGAACCCGGCGACCGCTATCTGCTCTGCTCCGACGGGCTTACCAAATACGCCACCTTCGCCAAGCTCAAGAAGCTGATCCTTGGCGAGCCGATCGAGACGGTGGCCGAGAAGCTGAAGACCTTCGCGCTGGAATCGGGCGGCGGCGACAACGTCTCGATCATCGTCGTGGACGTGCCGCCGGCATAGGACTCCTGTCCCGTTAACCTCTCGGCGCGCGACGCCGAAGTGCGCATTTGTCGGCCCCGAAGCCCGACAGGAGCCCGACAGGAGCCCGACAAAAGCCCGACTGGGCGCAGCCGGACCCGGCGCATGGTAAACTCGCCGGATCAGGGGGTTACGTGCCGACGTCTGCCCGGACGCGCACCGCTGCCCGAGTTGTGAACAAGCGGTAAATCTTCACGCGAACTGCTCGCGGATCAGCCGCTCGTCCAGACCGTGGCCGGGATCGTGCAGGATGCGGTGGCGCACGCTTTCGTCGGACCGAACTGTCACCGCCAGCACCCGCCCCGCCGACCGGCTGTCCGCGTCCGCCATCACCGGGCGCTTGTCCGCCTCAAGCACGTCGAACCGCACCACGGCGGCTTTCGGCAAGAGCGCGCCGCGCCAGCGGCGGGGCCGGAACGCCGCGACCGCCGTCAGCGCCAGCACGTCCGACCCGATGGGCAGGATCGGCCCATGGGCGGAATAGTTGTAGGCCGTGGACCCCGCCGGCGTGGCCACCAGTGCGCCGTCGCAGACCAGCTCGTCCAGCCGTTCCCGCCCGTCCACCGAGATGCGCAGCTTTGCCGCCTGTGGCCCGGCGCGCAGCAGGCTCACCTCGTTGATCGCCAGCGCCGTCACGGCCGCGCCGCTTTCGGTTTCCGCAAGCATCTTCAACGGGTTGATCACCGTCTCCTCGGCCGCCGCCAGCCGTTCCGCCAGCCCCTCCTCGCCATAGGCGTTCATCAGAAAGCCGATGGTGCCGCAGTTCATGCCATAGACCGGAAGGCCTGCCGCCTCCACCGCGTGCAGGGTGGCCAGCATGAACCCGTCGCCGCCCAGCACCACGACGACCTCCGCCCCGGCCAGCGGGCTGTCGCCGTAGACGCCTTTCAGCGCGGCGAAAGCCGCCCGCGCCGCAGGCGAGGGACTGGCCCGGAAGGCGATCCTCATTGCAGGCATCGGCGGCTCCTTCGCGGCCACCTTGGGGTGCAGGCCCCGCAAACTCAACCCCGCTTCGCCTTCAACGCCGGGGGCGTCGCAATCCCGCTTTTCCGACCCCGCGCCATGAGTTACACGCGCCCATCCAAGGGAGGCCCGCGCCATGAACGCTCCGTCCGAGACGTCCCACCGCGACGCCGGTTTCTTCACCGACAGCCTCGCGACCCGCGACCCCGCCATCGCCGCCGCGGTGGGCCAGGAGCTTGGCCGTCAGCGCGACGAGATCGAACTGATCGCCTCGGAAAACATCGTCTCCCGCGCCGTG
>JANOGU010000410.1:0-7861 GCA_031406135.1 Rhodobacterales bacterium | reverse complement strand
AGCTGAAACACGGACTTGGCCAGATCGATCCCCAGTGTTCTAATCTCCATGTGGGCGACTCCTTCCCTCTGTTGGTTTGCGACAGCACCAGCATGGCACATCGCGATGCCGTCGGGGTGGAGCCGTCCACACCATCAGACGCCCATGAAGGGCTGAAGGCGGCGATCCCGAAGGTCCTCAGCGCCACCTGGCAGCGCTGCCGCGTGCACTTCATGCGCAACGCGCTGGCCCATGCCGGCAAGAGCGGGCGGCGCGTGGTCTCGGCCTTCGTTGCCACCGCCTTCGCCCAGAACGAGGCCGAGAGCGCCCGGCAACAGTGGCGCCGCGTCGCCGATCAACTCCGACCGAAAGTGCCGAAGCTCGCTGCGCTGATGGACGACGCCGAGCCCGACGTGCTCGCTTACATGACCTTCCCAGCCCAGCACAGGGCAAAGTTGCACTCCACCAACCCCCTTGAGCGGCTGAACGGCGAGATCAAGCGCCGCACCGAGGTCGTCGGCATCTTCCCCAACGAGGCCGCCATCATCCGCCTCGTCGGCGCCATCCTGCTCGAACAGAACGACGAGTGGGCCGTCCAGCGCGCGCGCTACATGACGCTGGAAACCATCGCCCCGATCCCCGATGATCCCATTATCGGCCTGCCAGCAATGGCGGACTGATCGGCCCGGCCATGCCGGAGCCCGCGCTGACCTTCGTCAGCTACACCACCCTCAGGGACACGACCCTGCGAGCCGGGCAAGAAGCGCTCAACACCGCCCAAAGTCACAGTCGCAATGTTTCGATTGACGGATTTTCGCGCGGAACAGTACTGTACTGCAAGCGTCCGGCCCGCCACCGGTCCAACACTCGGGCGGAGTTGAGAACAACAAACTTTCGGACGCCCCTTGGGAGGACCAACATGACGACATCGTTTTTCCAGCTCCGCGCCGTGTTGGCTGGAGCCGCTCTTTCAGCGTTTTCCGGTCCCGCGCTTGCGGATCTCGTGATCTCGAACTGGGACGGCTACATGGCCCCGGATGCGATCGCGGGCTTTACGGCGGCCACAGGCGAGGCCGCCGAAATGGTCGTCCACGCGACCAATGAAGAGATCATGGGCAAGATCATCGCCTCGGGCGGCGGGGGCTTTGACGTGGCCTTTGTGTCCTCTCCTTTCGCCGAAGTTCTGAACAACCTTGGGCTGCTTGAGCCCATCGACCCCGCGAAGGTTCCGAACCTCGCGAACCTGTATCCCGAGGCGGCGGCCCTTCCGCATGACCCGGGCAATGCCTTTTCGGTCCCTTACGCCTGGGGCACGACGGGGCTGTGCTTTCGGTCTGACCTGGTCTCGCCGGAGCCGGCAAGCTGGAAGGACCTGCTCGCGCCAACGGATGCCAACAAGGGCAAGATCACGCTGCTGGGCACCGACCGCTGGCTGCTCGCGGCCGGCTTCCTGGCCCGAGGCTATTCGGTCAACGACACCGATCAGGCCCATATCGATGAGGTGGAGGCCGACCTGACCGCCGCCAAGGCGACCATGCTGGCCTTCGATGACACGACCTTCTACTCCAAGCTCGTCTCGGGCGAGGCGACGCTGGTTCACGCCTGGGACGGCTGGTGCAACTATGGCATCGCCGAGAATGCGGCGATCAAGTTCGCCGTGCCGACGGAGGGGTCCGACCTTTGGGTCGACACGATGGTGGTACTGAAGGCCTCGCAGAACAAGGAGAGCGCCTTCAAGTTCATCAACTACATCCTTGATGCCGGGAACCACCGCTGGGCGGCGGAGAACATCCTTTACAAGGTACCGAACAAGGCGTCGATGGAAGGTCTTTCGCCCGACCTGATCGCCCAGTATCCGAATATGGGCATGACGCCCGGCGAGCTTCTGAAACTGGAGCAGCTGCGCGACGTGGGCGACGCGACGCGCGCCTATTCCAAGGCCGTCTCGGCGATCAAGGCCGCGAACTGACGTGGGAGAGGGCGGATCCACCGGTCCGCCCCACCCAATCCGGGCCGCCCACAGGTGACCCCGCATAGCACCCGTTCGACCGCACTGATGGCCCCCGCGCTGGCATGGCTGACGGCCCTGATGGTCGTGCCTTGTGCGCTTATCTTGGCGCTGGGGTTCTTCCGGCGGGGGACCTACGGCGGGATCGAGTATTCTTTCACGTTGGAAAACTTCGCGCTGCTGTTCGATCCGCTCTATGCGGGCATCTTCCTGACCTCGGCGCGGGTAGCGGGGATAGCCACGGCAATCGCCGTCGTCATCGGCTATGGCGCGGCCTACGCGATCACCGCCGCGCCGCGGAACCGTCAACCCATGCTACTGTTCCTGGCCGTGCTGCCGTTCTGGTCCAACTACCTGATCCGCACCTACGCATGGATCGTTCTTCTGAACCGCGAAGGGCTCGTGACGCAGGGGCTGCGGATGTTCGGCTACGAAGGCGAGCCGCCGTCCCTCCTCTATACCGAGGGCGCGGTAATCGCCGGGCTTGTCTACAACTACATGCCCTTCGTCATTCTGGCCTGCTACGCCCCCCTGTCGCGCCTGAACCCCGAGCTTGCGGAAGCCTCGCGCGATCTTGGCGCCGGGGCCTTCACTACATTCCGGCGGGTAATCCTGCCCGTGACGCTGCACGGCGTGGCCGCAGGGGCGGTCTTTGTGTTCGTTCTTTCCATTGGCAACTTCATCACCCCTGCGCTTCTCGGCGGGGGCAAGTTCCAGATGATCGGAAACCTCGTCTACGCACAGTTCCTGACCGCGAACGACTGGCCTTTCGGAGCAGCGCTGTCGATGGCGCTGATTGCCATCATGATGGTGCTTCTGACAGTGCAGGCCAGGGCAACCGAGCGCGGATCGGGGCAGGCTCGGGGTGCAGCCGATGGCTGAGCGCTCGCTGGGCGTGCGCCGGGCGCTGGGCATTCACCTCGCGCTGGTCTTCGCCTTCCTATACATTCCGATTGCCGTCCTTGCAGCGCTCTCGTTCAACGAAGGCGGCCTTCCCACGGCCTGGACCGGTTTTTCGACGAAGTGGTACACCGCACTTCTCGGCAATGCCGAAATCCTAGGCGCGGCCTGGAACACGCTGTTTGTCGGACTCGTCTCGACATTGATCGCGACCGTGCTTGGCACGTCGCTGGCGCTGGGGATTGAGACGCGGGCGAGGAAGGGCGGGGCCATTGAGGCGCTGGTCTTCGCGCCGATGATCATCCCGGACATCGTGCTCGCCATCGCGCTTCTGTCGTTCTTCTCGCTTCTCAACGTGCCGATGGGCCTTCACACGATTATCGTCAGCCATGTGGTATTCAACCTGGCCTTCGTTTCGGCTGTTGTCCGCGCACGGCTGAAAACCTTCGATTGGTCGGTGACCGAAGCTTCGCGCGACCTTGGGGGCGGGGCCGTCATCACGTTCCGCCGTGTTACGCTTCCGCTGATCCTGCCCGCTGTCATCGCGGGCGCGCTCCTGGCGTTCACTCTGTCGGTCGATGAGTTCATCATCGCCTTCTTCACGGCCGGAGCCGGGCGGGATTCAACAACGCTTCCCATGCAGATCTACGCGATGATCCGTTTCGGCGTGACGCCGGAGGTCAATGCTTTGGCTGTGGTCGTCATTCTGGTATCGGTCGCGGCCGTGACGCTTGCGCATAGACTCAATCGCGGGATAGTCGCTCCGTGAGCGCCCTTCTGAACATCGAGGGCGTGACCAAGCGTTTTGGGACGGTGATCGCGCTGGACCGGCTGACGCTCGACATTCGCGAGAACGAGTTCTTCGCGCTTCTGGGCGCTTCTGGGTCGGGAAAGACCACGCTTCTGAGGATGCTGGCCGGGTTCGAGGTGCCCGAGGAGGGCGCGATCCGCCTCGACGGCGCCGATATCAGCCAGGTGCCGCCGAACCGCCGCCCGGTAAACCTGATGTTCCAGTCCTACGCGCTCTTCCCGCACATGACCGTTCACGGCAACATTTCCTACGGGCTGGAAATGGAGCGCCTGCCAAAGTCTGAGATCAATGCCCGCGTCGGCGAGATTCTGGAGACCACAGAGTTGGCGGCGCTAGCCGGGCGCAAGCCCGATCAGCTTTCGGGCGGCCAGAAGCAGCGCGTGGCCCTGGCGCGGGCTCTCGTGAAGCGACCGAGGCTTCTGCTTTTGGACGAGCCCTTGAGCGCACTGGACAAGAAGCTTCGGGCAGCGATGCAACTGGAACTGAAACGGTTGCAGCACGAGGTCGGGATCACCTTTATTGTGGTGACGCACGATCAGGAGGAAGCACTGGTCATGGCCGACCGCATCGCGATCCTGCGGGACGGCCGCATCGAGCAGGTGGGCACGCCGCACGAGCTTTATGAGGCCCCGTCGAGCCGCTACGCAGCTGACTTCATCGGCCTGATGAACTTCATCGACGAGGGGGGGCGAACGCTCGCGATCCGCCCCGAGCGCATCGCGGTCTTCCCTTCTTCAGCCGACCGCACAGTCGCCGGCCGCGTGGTCGCGCGGGCCTACCACGGGCTCGACCTGATGCTTCACGTCCAAACCCCGATCGCGCCGCTCGCGCTCGTGGTGCGGGTCACGGCAGATGCCGCGGACCGCCGCCCGGTCGCTGAGGGCGATGTTGTCACGCTCGGCTGGAACGCGGCCGATGTCCGAACATTCGCGAATTGAGAAGGGAGCTATCCATGGCCCAGAAGACCTTCGCCTTCTTCCCCGAAGCGGCCTTCGGCCCGGCGCTGAACTCGGTCGGCATCGCCCAGGCCGTGCAGGCCCTTGGCCACAAGGCTGTGTTCCTGTCGGACCCCGGCTTCGTGCCGGTATACGAAGGATACGGATTCGAGTCCCATCCCGTCGCGCTGTCCGAGCCCATGCCGCCCGAGCAGATGGCGAAGTTCTGGGAGGATTTCATCAACGGTCACATCCCGAATTTCCGTAAGTCGCCTTATGAGCAGATCGATAACTACGTGAAGGATTGCTGGACTGCGATCGTCGACAGCGCAAAATGGGCGCAGAAGGACCTGCCGGGCGTGCTGGCGCGGGTGAAGCCAGACGTCATCGCCGTGGACAACGTCATCCTGTTCCCGGCGATCAAGCAGTACGGCGTGCCCTGGGTGCGCGTGATCTCCTGCTCGGAGAACGAGATCGAGGACGAAGGCATTCCGCCGCACCTGTCGGGCTGTGCCGAAAAGGATTTCGCCGCCCACCAAGCCTATCGCGACCGCTTCAACGCGGTGATCGGGCCGATCCACGACGACTTCAACGCCTTCCTCGCGGCGAACGGCGAGGCGCACTATCCGGTCGGCCAGTTCTTCGAAGCCTCGCCCTTCCTCAACCTCCTGCTCTACCCCGAGTCGGTGAAGTTCACCCGAAAGCACCCGCTCGACCCGGGGCAGTTCCAGTATCTCGAAGGCTGCGTACGCAAGGAGGTGCCCTACGAGGTTCCGGCCTTCGCCAGGAACAACGACGGGCCGCTGATCTACGTCTCCTTCGGCTCGCTCGGCGCCGGCGATACCGAGCTTCTCAAGCGCATCATCGCCGCCATCGGCAACTCGCGCTTCCGTGCGCTGGTGAACATCGGGGACTATGCGGCCGAGTACAAGGACCTGCCGGGCAATGTCCACGTCTCGAACTGGTTCCCGCAGCCGTCGGTCATCCCGCAGGTCGATGCGGTCATCCATCATGGCGGCAACAACTCCTTCACGGAGTGCCTCTATTTCGCCAAGCCCGCGATCATCATGCCCTATGTCTGGGACGGGCATGACAACGCGACGCGGGTTCAGGAAACCGGCCACGGCTTCAAGCTCGATCGCTACAAGTGGACCGAGGCCGAGCTTCTGGCCAAGCTCGAGGCCTGCCTGACAGACAAGGCGATGGCGGCAAAGCTGGCGGCCACGTCGAAGCACATGCAAGGCCAGAATGGCCCGACGAAGGCGGCAGGGCTTCTTGCAGGTCTCCTGAAATGAGCTCGGCCCCGCACCTGGCACAGGCCTCGACCAGATCGGATCTGGTGGATTGGGGGCCGCAGCCCGATCTGATTTCGGGTGGCTCGCATTCCACCGGGAGGCTCGTCCACAAGGGGTCGCAGAACCGGCCCGAGATTGGCATCTGGGTCTGCACGCCCGGCCGCTGGCGGCTGTCGATCCCGCGCGACGAGTTCTGCCATTTCGTCGCGGGCCGGGCGACCTACCGCCGCGACACGGGCGAAGTCATCGAGATCACTCCCGGAACGGTGGTATTCTTCGAGGCAGGCTGGGCCGGCGAATGCGAGGTGCACGAGACGATCCGCAACACCTACTATCTCACCGACAGGGAGCCCGGCACATGACCACTCCGAACTGGCCCGACGCCGCCCGCGTGATGCTCGACGACTGGGGCCCGAGCAAGAACATCCTCGAAGGCGCCCCGCATCTGTCCGGCAAGGTGCTGCACGCCAATCCCGACGGGTCGAGCGAATGCGGCTTGTGGTCCTGCACGCCGGGCAAGCGGCGGGTGACCATCGCCGCGGACGAATTCTGCATCTTCCTCTCCGGACAGGGCCGCTACATCGCCGACGACGGGCAGGAGATCGCCATCGCCCCCGGTGCAGCGCTCTTCTTCCGCGCCGGCTGGAGCGGCACCTGCATCGTCACTGAAACCGCCACCAAGGCCTTCATGAGCCGCTAGGAGCCGAGATGACCGCAACCCCCCTGATGCGCCGCCCGCTGGACCAGACCGACCTCGTCGACTGGGGCGTGATCCCGACCATGCTCGAAGGCGCCTCGCACACCTCCGGCCGGGTGATCCACAGGGGCCTGAACGGCGAGAGCGAATGCGGGCTCTGGGTCTGCACGCCCGGCAAATGGGTCTGCCACGTCACCCGCGACGAATTCTGCCACTTCCTCGAAGGCCGCTGCACCTATGTCCACGACAGCGGCGAGGTGATCGAGATCACCCCCGATACCGCCGCCTTCTTCCCGCAGGACTGGAAGGGCGTCTGCACCGTGCACGAGACGATCAAGAAGGTCTACATGATCCGCTGAGGCCCCGATGCCCTTCGACCCCGACCGTCCGGCCTACTTCATCTGCCCAGAGTACCTGCCGCTGTCCGGTTCGCCGCGGCCGGTGATCGACCCGGCGACGCTCGCGCCCGTGGGCCGCATCGCCGAGGCCACGGACGCAGAGACGGCCGCGGTGCTTGCCGCCGCAAACCGGGCGCAGGCGGGGTGGCGGCGGCTTGATGTCAAGTCGCGAGCGAAGACGCTGCACGAGCTTGCAAGCCGGATCGAAGCGGCCGACCACCGCGCCGCAGCGATCCTGATGAGCCGCGAGATAGGCAAGCCCTATCCCGAGGCGATCGGCGAGATCGCCAATGTCGCCCCGGTGTTCCGGTACTACGCCGAGATGGCGCGCGACGAGGCCGGCAAGGTCGCGGGCAGTACGCAGGAAGGTCCTGTCAGACCAATGCGAACTCGTCTCTGGTAGTGCAGGGGGACTGTCCCTTATTCTGCGCAGAGGCCGCGCCACTCGGCGAGAGCGGCGGCGCGGTTGGTCTTGTAGATGTCCCGGCTGGAGAGGCTGCGTTCTTGGTTGAAGTGGTTTGAGACGGAGGCGTGGACCGAGGCGAACTTCTGCAAGGTTTTCGTGCGCCGGAACCTGAGCATCGCCCGCTCTCGTCGCCGGAACAGCAAATGCGAGTTCTCTGCCCGATTGTTCAGCCAGCGACCGGTCTCCCGCCGATCCGCGGCGCCAACGCGTTCAGGGCGGCCCCGTAGGATCTCATACCAACGGCTGTATCATGTGACCGTTGCCCAGGATCGTCTGGTTATTGACGTGACGATGTCGGGTTGGTTGGCGAAGCGGTTCCAGGCGGCGCAGCACGCCTCGACGATGGTTTCGTAGCTGTCGAAGACGCTGATG
>JANOGU010000409.1:0-21799 GCA_031406135.1 Rhodobacterales bacterium | reverse complement strand
CATCAGCGTCTTCGACAGCTACGAAACCATCGTCGAGGCGTGCTGCGCCGCCTGGAACCGCTTCGCCAACCAACCCGACATCGTCACGTCAATAACCAGACGATCCTGGGCAACGGTCACATGATACAGCCGTTGGTATGATACGACTTTGCGGCGGCAGAAAGGTCACCGCCGTTTTCAAGGACGAGCAAAGTTACGATCGTGAGGTCGCGACCTGTTACCTCGACGATGGGACGGATCTCTCCGCCGAGATGGTCAGGCTGGGGCTGGCGCTCGACTGGCGGAAGTTCTCGGGTGGCAAGTATCGTTATCTTGAGCCCGCCGAAGCGCGCAGAAAGCTCTGGCGTGTGGATGCCCGGCAGAAGGGACTCTATCCGCCACCATCGACTTGACTTCCCTCCATCCGCGCCAGCAACACCTTCGCCGCCTCCTGCTCTGCCAGCCGCTTCGACCGCGCCTGTGCCTCCGCCGCTTCGCCGTTGGAAAGCCGCACCTCGACGGTGAAGAGGGGCGCGTGGTCGGGGCCGTCGCGGCCGGTTTCCACATAGTCGGGCAGCGGCAGGCCGCGGCCCTGCGCCCATTCCTGCAGCGCCGACTTGGGGTCGCGCGCCTCCTCGGCCACCCGGCCGATCCGCGCGGACCAGTGGTGCAGCACCACCGCGCGCGCG
Organism: Rhodobacterales bacterium; assembly: GCA_031406135.1. Taxonomy (GTDB): domain Bacteria; phylum Pseudomonadota; class Alphaproteobacteria; order Rhodobacterales; family Rhodobacteraceae; genus JANOGU01. The sequence goes on along the minus strand of JANOGU010000409.1, from coordinate 21,131 downwards.
ACGCCGAACCCGGCGTCGAGGAACACCGCCGCGATCACCGCCTCCATCGCGTCGCCAAGGAGCGCGTCCTTCTTGCTGCCGCCGGTCAGCACCTCGGACCGGCCGAGTTTCAGCACCGTGCCGAGGCCGAGGTCGCGGGCGATCTCGGCGCAGGTCTCCTTGCGCACCAGCGCGTTGAAGCGGGGGGCAAGCTGGCCCTCGCTGGCCTCCGGGAAGGCCTCCAGCAACGCGCCCGAGATCGCCAGCCCCAGCACCCGGTCGCCGAGGAACTCCAGCCGCTGGTTGTCGGGGCGCGCGGGGCCGGAGACCGAGGCGTGGGTCAGGGCCTGCACCAGCAGGCCGGGGTCGTGGAATGCGTGCCCGAGGCGGGCCGAGAAGTCCTTGAGATCAGACGAAAGTTTCACTCCACCGCCTTGAAGTAGCGGTCGGACCGCCAGGTCCAGAAATACAGCATCGAACGGCCGGAGGAGGAGAACATGATCCGGTCGGCGCGGCCGATCAGGTATTCCGCGGGGACGAAGCCGACGCCGCCACCCGACTGCGGGAAGCGGCTGTCCATCGAGTTGTCGCGATTGTCGCCCATGAAGAAGTAGTGGCCTTCGGGCACGGTGAAGACATCGGTGTTGTCGGCCGGGCCGCCATCGCCGATGTTGAGAACGCGATGCGTGCGCCCGCCGGGCAGTGTCTCGCGGGTGCGGCTGGAGGTGCATTCGCCGCCCTGGCCGACCGGCGCGTTCTCGCAGCGCGGGAAGTCACCCATCGGGCCTTGCTTTTCATAGATTTCAGAGAAGATGCCGTCGGGCGTCTGCGGCACCTCATCGCCATTGAGGTAGAGCACCCCGCCCTTGACCTGCACCGTGTCGCCGGGCAGGCCGATCACCCGCTTGATGAAGTCCGATCCGTTGACCGGGTGGCGGAAGACGACGACATCACCGCGCTCCGGCTCGCCCGCCCAGAGGCGTCCGGTCAAGGGGCAGAGCGCGAAGGGACAGGAATAGCGGCTGTAGCCATAGGCCATCTTGTTGACGAAGAGGAAGTCGCCGATCAGCAGCGTGTCCTTCATCGAGCCCGAGGGAATCCAGAAAGGCTGGAAGAACAGGGTGCGGAAAACCCCTGCGATCAGAAGGGCATAGACCACCGTCTTGACGGTCTCGACGAACCCGCCCTTCGCACTGACGCTGCTCGCCATGATCTCCGCCACCCGGCCCAAATCCGGCGCGCTACATGCGCGGCGGCCCCGGGGGAGTCAAGCCAAGGATCGGTGAGGCGCTGCCCGCTGGCCGCGCCTCGATCACCACGAAAGCCTGGGCCCAGGGGTGGTCGTCGGTCAGGGTGACATGGACCACGGCCTCGTAACCCGCGGGTGTCATTGCGGAAAGCCGCTCCGCCGCCCAGCCGGTCAGATGCATCACCGGCTGGCCGGAACGCAGGTTCGACACCGCCATGTCCTTCCAGGCGATGCCCATGCGCAGGCCGGTGCCCAGCGCCTTGGAACAGGCCTCCTTGGCCGCCCAGCGCTTGGCATAGGTCGCGGCCACCGCCTTGCGGCGTTCGGCGGTGCGCTGTTCGAGGGGGGTGAAGACGCGCTGGCGGAAGCGGTCTCCGAAGCGGGCGAGCGTCGCCTCGATCCGCTCGATGTTGCACAGGTCGGTGCCGATGCCGAGGATCATGGCCTGTCGGACATCTGTCGGGTTTCTGTCGGGCATCCGTGCCGACGGACGGCGGACTGAATGGCAGGGTCGTTCACATGGACTGGCCAGTGTTTTCGGGGCGACGTGCTCACGCCGGCCCCGGACGCGCCGTGTCGATCCGGCGGCGCATTTCCTCGATGGCGCCTTCGAGGCCGCGGAAGATCGCCTCGCCGATCAGGAAGTGGCCGATGTTCAGCTCGCGCACCTCCGGGAAGGCGGCGACATGCGCGGCGGTCTCGTAGTCGAGGCCGTGGCCCATGTGGACTTCGAGCCCGAGGCCGTGGGCCTGGGTGGCGGCATGGCGCAGCGCGGCAAGTTCGGCCGCGGCCTCGATCTCGAGACCTTCCACCCAGAGGTCGCAGTAGTGGCCGGTGTGGAATTCCACGACGGCGGCACCGACACGGGCGGCGGCGGCGATCTGCGCCGGCTGGTGGCCGACGAACAGCGAGACGCGGCAGCCCGCGTCGCGCAGCGGGGCGATGAACGCTGTCAGGCGGGCGGCGTCCGCCGCCACCTCCAGCCCGCCCTCGGTCGTGCGCTCCTCGCGCCGCTCGGGGACGAGGCACACGGCGTGCGGGCGGTGGCGCAGGGCGATCGCCTGCATCTCCCCGGTCGTCGCCATCTCGAAGTTCAGCGGGATCGACAGCCCGGCCATCAGCGCCTCGATGTCGGCGTCGCGGATGTGGCGGCGATCCTCGCGCAGATGCGCGGTGATCCCGTCGGCGCCGGCGGCTTCGGCCAGAAGTGCCGCCCGCAGCGGATCGGGCCGCGCTCCGCCGCGGGCGTTGCGGACCGTGGCGACGTGGTCGATGTTCACGCCGAGGCGAAGGCGGGGCTGCGGAATCATGGGCGGTGTCCGGGCCGGTGCAAGCAGGCTTGCCGCAGGATAGAAGCCCCGCCGCCGGATGCAATCGCGGCGGTGGTTCGCGTCACCCCTTCGGCGGCGGCGGGTCGCGGTCCTCGCCCTTGCCCCTCAGCCGCGCCTTGGCCTCGGCCAGCGCCGCGCGCAGGCGGCCGCGCTTCTCGCTGCGCTCCACCGCCTTGGCGGCACGGGCCTTCTGGTAGGCCTCCACGATCGGGGTCGTGATGTAGTAGAACAGCAGGCTGAAGAGGATGCCCGGGCCCAGCGCGCCGATGAAATAGGGCAGGTAGACCGTGTCCCAGAACACGCCGAGCCCGGTCCAGTCGGCCCTGGCCGGGGTGAAGATCGCGGTCACGTTGCGCCACAGGTCGTAACCTGCGTTCTCGAAGGCGGTGACAATCGCCTTGCCGGTGAGCGGCGTGTCGATGCCCAGCATCCAGTGCCCGAGCGTCATGGCGCCCACCGCGAAGAACGGCGTGGTGACCGGGTTCGAGTTGAACGTGGCCAGCAGCGCGGCCAGCACGTTGCCGCGGATGCCGCGGGCAAACAGCCAGGCGCCGATGAACTGCAGTCCCGGCAGCGGCAGGAAGCCGATCAGCGAGCCGGCAAAAACCCCGCGCGCGATGCGGTGCGGCTGGTCGGGCAGGCGGCGCATCCTGAGCGTGACGTAGCGGATGGCACGGGAGAAGCCGCCGGTCGGATAGACCATCTCGCGGGCCCAGAGGCCCCAGCTCTTCGGATTGCGGCGCTTGAACACCATACCGGGTCAGGGCTTCCGGCCCGGGTCGCGCAGGCGGGAGATCTCTGCCACGTCGGTGTCCGCCTCCAGCGCGGTCATCACCATGTGCAGATGCTCCACATCCCGCAGATCGACATCAACCGCCAGCCGGTAGAAGTCCGGCTTGCGGTCATTGAATTCGAGATCGGAGATATTGGCCTTCTGCTCCCCGATCAAGGTGCAGACGCGGCCCAGCACGCCAGTATCGTTGGAGATCGTCAGCGACATTGTCACGGTATAGGCCGCCGGGTGCCGGCCCGGCTTCCAGTGCAGGTCGATCCAGCGTTCCGACTGGTCCTCGAATTCGGCCAGCGCCGGGCAGTCGATGGCATGGGCGACCACGCCCTTGCCGCGGTAAGTGATGCCGACGATGCGCTCGCCCGGCACCGGCTGGCAGCAGGGCGCGCGGCGGAAGCCGGTGTCGGCCTGCAGCCCGATGACCGGCTGGTCAGTGTCGACCAGATCGGTCTGGGCCCGCGCGAGTTCCGGATACAGCGTCTCGACCACCCGGCGCGCCGGAATCTCCGCCGAGCCCAGGCGGGCCAGAAGGTCGGTCTCGTCCGCCAGCCCCATCATCCGCGCCGCCGTGCGCAGCGCCTTGTCGGTGGCCTTGCGCCCGACATGATCGAAAGCGGCGCGGGCCAGTTCCTGGCCGAGCTTGACGAAGCGCTCGCGGTCCTCCTCGCGAAGGCTGCGGCGGATCGCGGACTTGGCTCGCCCCGTGGTCACGATGTCGATCCAGGACACCTGCGGCCGCTGGCCCTCGGCGGTGATGACCTCGACCGACTGGCCGTTCTTCAGCCGGGTCCACAGTGGCACCCGGATGCCGTCGATCTTGGCCGAGACGGTGGAGTTGCCGATCCGGGTGTGGATCGCATAGGCGAAATCCAGCGGCGTGGCGCCGCGCGGCAGCTGGATCACGTCGCCCTTCGGTGTGAAGCAGAAGACCTGGTCGACGTACATCTCGAGCTTCACGTTTTCCATGAAGTCGTCGTCGTCCTCTTCGCCCAGCCGGTCGGTCAGCGAGGCAACCCAGCGCGCCGGGTCCACCGCCAGCGGGTTCTGCACCCGCACGCCCTCGCGGTACGACCAATGCGCGGCCACCCCGGCCTCGGCCACCTCGTGCATCTGGCGCGAGCGGACCTGGACCTCCACGCGCTTGCCGTCGCGGCCCGACACGGTGGTGTGGATCGAGCGGTAGCCGTTCTGCTTGGGCTGGCTGATGTAGTCCTTGAACCGCCCCGGCACCGCCCGCCAGCGATGGTGGATCACGCCCAGGATGCGGTAGCAGTCGGCCTCGGTGCCGCTGATGATGCGGAAGCCGTAGATGTCCGACAGGCGCGAGAAGGCGAGGTCCTTCTCCTGCATCTTGCGCCAGATCGAATAGGGCTTCTTCGCCCGGCCGAAGACATCGGCGTCGATCCTGGCCTTTTCCAGCTCGTGGCGGATGTCGGCGGTGATCTTGTGGACAACGTCGCCGGCCTCGCGCTGAAGGGTGAGGAAGCGGCGGATGATCGAGTTGCGCGCCTCGGGGTTGATGACCTTGAAGGCCAGGTCCTCCAGCTCCTCGCGCATCCACTGCATGCCCATGCGGCCGGCCAGGGGGGCGAAGATCTCCATCGTCTCGCGGGCCTTCTGCGCCTGCTTCTCGGGCTTCATCGACCGGATCGTGCGCATGTTGTGCAGCCGGTCGGCGAGCTTGACCAGGATCACGCGCAGGTCGCGTGACATCGCCATGAACAGCTTGCGGAAGTTCTCCGCCTGTTGCGAATGGGCCGAGGACAGCTGCAGGTTGGTCAGCTTGGTGACGCCGTCGACCAGTTCGGCGATTTCCTCGCCGAAGCGGCGGGAGATTTCCCCGTAGGTGGATTTCGTGTCCTCGATCGTGTCGTGCAACAGCGCGGTGACGATCGTGGCGTCATCCAGCCGCTGTTCGGTCAGGATCGCGGCCACCGCCACCGGATGGGTGAAATAGGCCTCGCCCGACTTGCGGACCTGACCCTCATGCATCTCGGCGGCGTAGTCATAGGCCTGCCGGATCAGCGCCGCGTTGGTCTTCGGGTTGTAGTTGCGGACGAGCGCGATGAGGTCTTCGACGTCGATCATCGCGCCCCGTTCCCAGGCGCCTCAGCGGGCCCCTTGCGCTTCCATCAGCGCCCGGAGGAGTTTTTCCTCCGACATGTCGTCCAAAGTGGGGCGGTCCATCTCCGAGCCCATGAGAAGCGCCATCTGGTCCTCCTCCGGCTCGTCCACCTCGATCTGGGTCTGATAGCTCTCGATCATCCGCTCGCGCAGCGCCTCGGCGCCCTGGGTCTCGTCGGCGATCTCGCGCAGGGCCACGACCGGGTTCTTGTCGTTGTCGCGCTCGATGGTGATCGGCGAGCCGGCCTGCAGCTCCCGCGCGCGATGGGTGGCGAGGAGCACGAGTTCGAACCGATTGGGCACCTTGTCAACGCAATCTTCGACCGTCACGCGGGCCATGGGCGAGCCTCTTTCACATCCGGGAGGGCAAGGAAGCGCCTATCTACGCAGGTCGCGCTGGATTGACAAGGGTTCGCGCCCTCACGTCCCCGGCAGCGGAACCACCGCCTCGCGATCCGCCGCAAGCAGGCGGGCGACCATCTCCGCCACGGTCAAGCCCAGCGCCGGGTGCCGCCAGTCCGGCGCCACATCGAGAAGCGGCACCAGCACGAAGGCGCGGTCCTGCAGGCGGGGGTGGGGCAGGATCAGCCGGTCCGGCGTCTCGCCCACCTGCGCCTCCGCCGGCAGGTCGCGCCAGCGGGCGGCGGTCTCCGGGTCGGGCAGGACGGTATCGCCGATGGCGAGCAGGTCGAGGTCCAGCGTGCGCTGACCCCAGCGCACCCGGCGCTCGCGGCGGAACCCCGCCTCCACCGCATGCAGCGCCGCCAGCACCGCGCGCGGCGCAACCGCCTCCGCCGCCTCCAGCCGCGCCGCCGCATTCACGTAGTCCGGTCCGCTGCCGGCCGGAAAGCAGGGCGTCGCGAAAAGCCGGCTCGAGGCCGCCACGCGCAGCCCGTGACCCGGCAACGCCGCCAGCGCCGCGCGCAGCGTCTCGGCCGGCGACTGCCCGCCAATCGGCAGATTCGCGCCAAGGGCGATCAGGATCGGACCGGGATGTCGTCGTGTCTGTGTCATACTTTCGTATAGTCGCGCTTGAACTCGGCGGTTGATACCCGATAGTTGAGCCACATAGACGAGGACATAGCTGAACCCGTCGCGCACCGGCCCGGGGAAATTGCCGCGCGCGACGTCCTTTGAGGGAATGCATCGATGTTTTACAAGGACGAACGGCTTGCGCTGTTCATTGACGGGTCGAACCTTTACGCCGCCGCCAAGGCTCTGGGCTTCGACATCGACTACAAGCTCCTGCGCCAGGAATTCATGCGCCGCGGCAAGCTGATCCGGGCGTTCTACTACACCGCGCTGCTGGAGAACGACGACTACTCACCGATCCGCCCGCTGGTGGACTGGCTGCACTACAACGGCTTTTCGATGGTGACCAAGCCGGCCAAGGAATACATCGACAGCCAGGGCCGCCGGAAGGTCAAGGGCAACATGGACATCGAGCTCACCGTCGACGCCATGGAACTTGCCCCCCGGATGGACCATGCGGTGCTGTTCTCCGGCGACGGCGACTTCCGCCCGCTGGTGGAAAGCCTGCAGCGTCAGGGTGTGCGGGTGTCGGTGGTCTCCACGATCCGCTCGCAGCCGCCGATGATCGCCGACGAGCTGCGCCGCCAGGCCGACAACTTCATCGAGCTCGACGATCTGCGCGAGGTCATCGGCCGCCCGCCGCGCGAGCCACGCACCGAGCCGCGCCCCGACCCGCGGGCCGCCTACGCGGCCGAGCGGGGCGAAGAACCTGCCGCGCCGGTTTCGGCGAAGTAACCTCACCGCCCTTGACCGGGCGGCGCGGCCGGGGCCAGTCCCCGGCCGTTTCCGCGGCACCCACCCGCTGCGGCCCCTTGAGTCCGCGCCGAATCTAGCTAGCCTCTGCGTCCCCGCGTCGCGGGGCCTGATGGGGGAGTGGTCGGCATGAAGATCAGCATCGAGCGCGCGGCGCTGCTCAAGGCGGTGGGTCAGGCGCAGTCGGTGGTGGAACGGCGCAACACCATCCCGATCCTGGCCAACGTGCTGATCGAGGCCGCGGACGGGCAGGCGTCCTTTCGCGCCACCGATCTCGACATCGAGGTCCTCGACCGCGCGCCTGCCACGGTGGACCGCCCCGGCGCCACCACCGTCTCGGCCGTGATGCTGCACGAGATCGTGCGCAAGCTGCCCGAGGGCGCGCTGGTCACGCTGGCCTCCGACGCGGCGGCCGGACGGATCACGGTCTCGGCCGGCCGCTCGACCTTCCAGCTTGCCACGCTGCCGAAGGAGGATTTCCCGGCCATGGCCTCGTCGGAATACGCCGTCAGCTTCAAGGCCCAGGCGCCGGTGCTGCGGCGGCTGTTTGACAAGGCCAAGTTCGCGATCTCGACCGAGGAGACGCGCTACTATCTCAACGGCGTCTACATGCATGTGGCGCAGGGGGACGCGGGCAAGGTGCTGCGCTGCGTGGCGACCGACGGCCACCGGCTGGCCCGCATCGATGCTCCGCTGCCGGTGGGCGCCGAGGGCATGCCGGGCGTGATCGTGCCGCGCAAGACGGTGACCGAGCTGCGCAAGCTCCTCGACGACGACGAGGCCGAGATCACCGTTTCGGTCAGCGAGACCAAGGTGCGCTTCGCCGCCCCGGCGGTGACGCTGACCTCCAAGGTCATCGACGGCACCTTCCCCGACTATTCCCGCGTCATCCCGATGGGCAATTCAAAGCGGCTGGAGGTCGACGCGCAGGAATTTGCGAAGGCCGTGGACCGGGTGGCCACGGTGTCTTCGGAACGCTCGCGCGCGGTGAAACTGTCGCTCGACGAGGACCGGCTGGTGCTGTCGGTCACTGCGCCCGACAGCGGCAACGCCGAGGAGGAGCTGGCCGTCGCCTATAGCGACGAGCGGCTGGAAATCGGCTTCAACGCCAAATACCTGCTGGAGATTGCCAACCAGGTGGACCGCGAGAACGCGGTCTTCCTGTTCAACTCATCCGGCGACCCGACGCTGATGCGCGAGGGCAACGACACGAGCGCGATCTATGTCGTGATGCCGATGCGGGTGTGAGAGGACCCGTCCCGGGCCTGACCCGGGACCTGCCTCGCGTCACTTGCGCAACGGGAGGCCCCGGATCAAGTCCGGGGCGGGGTTTCGGCGGGACGCTTCCCCCCGCGCACCTGGGCGACGGTCTGCGAGGTTGTCAGCATCTCCGGGTCGAGCCGCACGTCGATCACCGCCAGCACCCCCGCCGCCTGCGCCCGGGCGAAGGCGCCAGGGAAATCCGCGTCCCGCGTGACCGTCTCGCCGTGCCCGCCATAGGCGCGGGCCAGCGCGGCGAAGTCGGGGTTGGCAAGGTCGGTGCCTGACACGCGCCCGGGGTAGTGCCGTTCCTGGTGCATCCGGATGGTGCCGTAGCGGCCGTTGTTGGCGACGATCACCACCGGCGCCGCGCCGTGCTGCACCGCCGTGGAGATCTCGTTCAGCGTCATCTGGAAGCAGCCGTCCCCGGCCAGGCAGACCACCGGCGTGCCGGGGCGTTCGAGGCATGCGGCGATGGCCGCGGGGAAGCCGTAGCCCATGCTGCCAGAGGTCGGGGCGAGTTGCGTCCCGTGCTGGCGGAAGCGGTAGTAGCGGTGCAGGAAGGCGGCGTAGTTTCCCGCGCCGTTGGTCAGGATCGCCTCCGGCGGCAGGGTGTCGTTGAGGTGGCCGATCACGTTTTCGAGGCGGACGGCCCCCGGCGTGGCAACCGGGCGTTGCCAGGCTTCGTACTCGGCCCGTGCCGCCCGGGTCCAGTCCGCCCAGGGCCGGGCGTTCGGGGCGGGAAGCGCGGCCAGCGCTGCGACCATGCCCGGGGCCGGGACGGCGATCCCGGGATCGGGGCGGAAGACGCGGCCCAGTTCGCCCAGGTCGGCATGGATGTGGATCAGGCGAAAGGGCTGCCGGGCGGGGTCGGCGAGGTCGTAGCCGTTCGTCGCGATGTCACCCAGCCTGGTGCCGAGGGCGAGCACCACGTCCGCCGCGGCCAGCCGCGCGCCCAGCTTCGGGTTCATTCCGACCGCAAGGTCGCCCGCATAGTTCGGATGCGCGTTGTCGATCCGGTCCTGGCGGCGGAAGCTGACCGCGACCGGCAAGTCCCAGGCGGCGGCGAAGCGGGCGAGGTCGCCGGCCGCGTCCCGCGACCAGTGCGGGCCGCCCACGACGACCAGCGGCCGTTCCGCCACGGCCAGCGCCGCCGCGACATCAGCCACCTGTGCGGGCGAGGGCACCGCGGAGGTGATCCGCGGCGGCGGGATGTCGGTCACCTCGACGAGCGCCGACAAGACGTCTTCCGGCAGGCCCAGGACCACCGGACCCGGCCGTCCCGACAGCGCCACGGTGAAGGCGCGGGCGAGGTATTCGGGCAGGCGTTCGGGGGTTTCCACCTCGGCCGCCCATTTCGCCACGGTGCCGAAGACGGCACGCAGGTCGATCTCCTGGAACGCCTCGCGATCCCGGTGGCGGCGGTCGATCTGGCCGACGAACAGGATCATCGGCGTCGAATCCTGCTTGGCCACATGCACCCCCGCCGCCGCGTTGGTCACCCCCGGGCCGCGGGTGACCAGTGCCACGCCGGGCCGCCCGGTGAGCTTGCCGGTGGCCTCGGCCATCATCGCAGCACCGCCTTCGTGGCGGCAGACGATGTTGGCGATGCCGGAGCCGATGAGGCCGTCGAGCACGGCCAGGAAGCTTTCGCCCGGCACCGAGAACACCCGCTCCACCCCCCGCGCGCGAAGGTGATCGACCAGAACCTGCCCGCCGTGCCGCATCGCTCGTGCCTCCTTCGCATCTGCCTAGGCCATCCCTCCGGGCGCCGCCAGCCGGAAGGCGGCTTGACGGAGGGACGGCCGGGGTTCCAGCCTGCCGGAAGGAGGACCCCGCCATGTCTGACCCGCCCGGCCCGCTCGACCTGGAGATCACCCGCAGGCTGAAGGCTCGCCGCGCCGCGGTCTGGCGCTGCTGGACGGAGCCTGCGCTGATGGAGCAGTGGTTCTGCCCCAGACCCTGGCGAGGCACCGACTTTGTCGTGGACCTGAGACCCGGCGGCGCCTTCAAATCGGTCATCCGCGGACCAGAGGGTGAGGTCTTCGACAACGATCCCGGCACTTTCCTCGAGGTCGTGCCGATGGCGCGGCTGGTCTGGACCTCGGCTCTGGGCCCCGGGTTCCGGCCGAACCGGGTACCGGCGGAGGCTTTTGCCATGACCGTGATCCTGACTTTCGCCGATGCCCCGGACGGCGGCACGCTGTACCACGCCCGCGTCCTGCATGCCGATGCCAGGGGCAAGTCCGCGCACGAGACCATGGGCTTCCATGACGGCTGGGGCGCGGCCACGACGCAGCTCGACGAAGTGGCGGGGGCGCTCTGAGCCCTTGCCATGGGGCCTGCCGGCCCTAGGCTGGGTCGCATGGACGGGCATCGGGTTCTGGGCATCTGCGGCGCGCTGCGCGCCGCGTCGACGAACCGCCTGCTGCTGGGCGAAGCGATGCGGCTCTATGGTCCCGCGACCTGGGAGACCGCCGACCTGCGGCTGCCGCTGTTCGATGAGGACCTTGAAGTCGCGGATGGAATTCCTGCGGCCGTCCAAAGACTTGCCGATCAGGTGGCAGCGGCGGACGCGGTGTTCATCGCCACGCCGGAATACAACAAGTCGCTGCCCAGCATGCTGAAAAACGCGCTCGACTGGGTCAGCCGCACCAGGGGATCGCCGTTCCGCGGCAAGCCGGTGGCCATCGCCTCGGCCGCCGACGGCCGGGCCGGGGGCGACCGCTCGCAGTTCGCGCTGCGGCTGGCGCTGACCCCGTTCCGGCCGCGGCTGGTCAGTGGGCCGGAGGTGATGGTGGGGAACTCGCGGGCGGCGTTCGGGCCGGACGGGCAGTTGCTCGATGCGCGGTATGTGCGTGGGCTGACCGAACTCTGCGCGGAGTTGCGGGCCGAAGTAGAGCGGGGGCGCCTGCCGGACGCTCATCAGCCCTGACGGGCTTCCTCGCTGGCGTCGGGCGCGGCGGGAGCCGAGGAAAGCCCGCAAGGGCTTGATGAGGCGTCGGTCAGGGCGCCCAGTCAGGCGGCAGGTCGGCCTGTCCGGTCAGCACGAGGTCCGCCATGCGCTCGCCCACCAGCGGGGCGAGGCCGAAGCCGATCTTGAAGCCGCCGTTGGCCACGAAGTGCCCCGGCCGCCCCGGCCAGGGACCGAGCAGCGGCGTGCGGGTCGCGGCGCGGGGGCGCAGCGCGGCCCAGCGGTCGATCACCGGCGCCCCGGCCAGCGCCGGGCAGGCGGCGCGGGCGACGGCGATCACCTCCTCGAGCCGGTCGTCGGGGGCCGAGGGGTCGGTCCAGTCGCGTTCGGAGGTGGAGCCGACGGCGACGGTGCCGTCGGCGTGGGGGACGATATGGACGCCGCCGGCATAGAGCTGCGGCGTGCCGGGCGGGGCGGCGTGGCGCAGCAGCGCGGCCTGCCCTTTCTGCCCGCCGCCGAGCCGGCGGCCCAGCGCGGCGGAGAGGTCGGCCAGCCCCGTCGCGCCGGTGGCCCATACCGTCGGGCCTGTCTCGGCAGCCTCGACCACGATCTCGCCGCCCCTGGCGCGGATCGCGGCGGCCAGCGCGGCCAGCGCGGCGCGAGGGTTCAACCGGGCGGACAGCGTGTCGCGCAGGAGAAGGCCAGCGGCCGCGGGCGGCTCCCAGAGGCCGCCGGTCGCCGGGATCACCTGCCACTGCGCACCGTCCGGCCAGTGCCGCGCCGCCGCCTCGCCACGGGCGCGGGCCGTGGCAACGGCGGCGGCGTCGGCGAGGGGCTGCAGCCTGCCGGTGCAGGCGTAGCCTGACGCGAGGCCCGAGGCCGCCTCGACGGCGCCCCACCAGCCCGGCGCCATCAGAAGCGCGCGAAGCTGGAACGCCTTGACCTCGGACCAGGCGTCCGGCGCGTGCGGCGCCAGCGCGCCGACGAGGCCGCCCGAAGCCCCGGCCCCCACACCGCCGGGGTCCACGACCCGCACCCGCGCCCCGCGCCGGGCCGCTGCCCAGGCGATGGCGAGGCCGAAAACGCCGGCGCCGCGGATGGTGAGGTCGGGAGCGGGCATGGACCCTGTTCGCCCGGACGGCGCCTTGCGGTCAAGGCGGCAGGAGCCGGAGACGCCGGCCCTGCCCGGCAGGTGCAGCGCACAGCACCGGGATCTTCCCCTCGCGGAAGGTTTCGAGGCGCAGCCGCCCGGTGCGGGGTCTCTCAAGTCTATCGTTCCTTGACAAAGCCTTGAGTCCGGCCGGTATGCGGGGCGTCCGGTACGGCGACCAAGGCTGCCGGCGTTGCCTTTCGCCTGGCGTTTCGCCATAGGTCGCGCCATCCCCCGACCGAGACCCGAGTTCCCGGATGCCCGCCCCTTCACGCGCGATGATCGACTGGCGCGACGGGGCGGTGCCGGTCGCGGTCGCCTTTGGCGACCCGTATTTCAGCCTGGACGGCGGGCTGGCCGAGGCACGGCATGTGTTTCTGGCCGGCAATGGCCTGCCCGGGCGTTTTGCCCCGGGCTTCCGCATCGCCGAACTGGGCTTTGGCACGGGGCTGAACCTTGCGGCCGCCCTGGCGGCGTTTCGCGCCGCGGGCTGCGCCGGTCGGCTGCATTACACCGGGTTCGAGGCATTCCCTCTGGCGCCCGGGGACCTGGCCCGCGCCTTGTCTTCCTTTCCCGACGTCGCGGGGCTGGTGCCCGATCTTCTGGACCTGGCGGAGGCAGGGCGGCTCGACTGCCCGGACCTGACGGCGCGGCTGATCCCGGGGGACGCGCGGCAGACGGTGTCCGGGTGGGACGGGCAGGCCGACGCCTGGTTCCTTGACGGTTTCGCTCCGGCGAAGAACCCCGAACTGTGGGAGCCTGGACTGCTGTGCGACGTGGCCCGGCATACCGCCCCCGGCGGCAGTTTCGCCACCTACACCGCCGCCGGCGCGGTGCGGCGGGCCCTGGCCGAGGCCGGATTCGCGGTCGAGCGGCGGCCGGGTTTCGGGCGCAAGCGGCACATGACGGCAGGGTGGCTGGCGTGAGCGGGCAGGACACCCGCAAGGGCATCCTGCTGATGCCCGCCGTCGGCGCCACCGTTGTCCTGGCGCTGGCGGTTCGCCCCGCCCGAGGCGCCCGAGGTGCGGCGGACGCGGTTGGTCGGGGTCCGAGCGGCCCGGCCGGCGCCCGTCGCAGCTACCGCCCGGTAAGCTCGCCGGTCAGGTTCACCGGCCCGGCGGTGCCGCGCAGGCGGGCGCGGTAGATCACCAGTGCCTCGGCGACGCGCATGACGTAGGTGCGGGTTTCGCTGAAGGGGATGGTTTCCACCCAGTCGACCACGTCCACCGAGGCCAGGCGGGGGTCGCCGAATTCGGCGATCCAGCGGCGCGGGCGGCCTGGGCCGGCGTTGTAGCCGGAGGCGACCAGCGCCACGGCGGGGCCGAATTCCTCGATCAGGCCGGCGAGATAGGCGGAGCCGAGGGTGACGTTGTAGGCGGGGTCGGCGGTCAGGCGGCCCTTGGCGTAGTCAAGGTCCTCGTCTTCCGCCATCTGCTTGGCGGTGTCCGGCATCAGCTGCATCAGGCCCAGCGCCCCGGCCGGGCTTTGCGCCGCAGCGTCAAACTCGCTTTCGCGCCGGGCGATGGCCAGCGCGAAGGCGCGGCTGACCTTGAGGCCCTCCGGCACCATGTCCACCACCGGGTAGTAGGCGCGCGGCAGGATCGCGCCGCGCTCGGCCGCCTTCTTGGCCAGCACCACGGCGATGTGCGGCTCTCCGGCGGTCAGCGCGAAGTCGGCGAGTTGGTCGATCTCGGCGGCTGTGCGGCCATCGGCGAGGTGGAGGAGGAAGCGCTTGGCCTGCGTGCGATCGCCAGCGCGCAGCAGGAGGCGGGCGGCCTCCATCACCGAGGAGGTGGCGAAAGCGGCCTGCCGCCAGTCGGGGGGCGTTGTGTCGTCCAGCAGGCGGCTGTCGAGGGGCAGACCCAGGCGCTCGGCGGCAAGGAGGCCGTAGAAGGCGGTCGAATGGCGCGCGGCCTCACGGTAGGCGGCCTGCGCCGCCTCGGACCGCCCTGCCGCGTCCTCCGCCCGGCCGGTCCAGTAGTCGGCGCGGGCGAGGCTGATGCCGGTGGTCACCGCCGCCTTCAGGCGCAGGAAATGTGCCTTCGCGGTTTCCGGATCGTTCAGGTGGCGGAGCGCGATGTAGCCCGACAGGAATTCGAGGTCGGCGTAGTCGAGCCCCTCGGTCAGGTGATGTCGGCTGGCAATCTGATAGGCGCGCTGCGGCTCGCCGTTGCGCATCAGCCAGCGGGCGAGGAGCGCGCGGCGTTCGGCCCAGGCCTGCGGCCGGCCGAGCGCGGCGGCGCTGTCCGACCGTTCCAGCATCAGCGTCGCCGCATCCGGCTCGCGGTCTTGCCGCATGCGCCAGACAGTGCGGTCGAAGGCGAGGCCCGGGTCGCCGGACAACGTCGCCGGCACCGCCTCGATCAGGGCGGTGATGCCGTCGGTCCGGTCGGCCTGCAAGGCCAGACGGGCCGTGGCCAGCGTGGCCTCGCCCGCGCCGACGCGGGCTAGCATGCGCCTGGACTGGACCGGCGCGCCGTCCCAGAGAAGGCGGTCCAGACGGGTCCAGTGCAGGTCTTCCACGGCCGCGCCTGCGAGGGCCAGGAAGTCCGTCTCTTCCGCCACGTCGAAATCGAGCGCAACCCAGACGCGGCGCGCTTCCTGACGCGCCGCGGCCTCGTCGCCCACGGCGCGCCAGGCCCGGATCAGCGCCATGCTGCCTGCCGCCGTGGCCGGCTTGCTGTCGCCGAACCAGGCGAAGACGCGCGCGGGATCGGTGGACCGCGCCACCGCCACCTCGCCTGCCGACCGGACCAGCGCCAGCCCGGGCCAGTCGGCGCGGCGGGCGAGGAAATCCTCGTAGTCGGTGAGCGTGCCTGCACCTACCCGCAGGCGCAGCCATTCGACGAGATCGGCCGCCACCGGCCCCGCCTCGGCGGCCCGCGCCGCCGCCGAGGGCCAGTCCCGAGCCCCGGCGTCGCGCAGCGCCAGGCGCAGGCTTTCCGCATCATCGGCGCGGACGAGGCCGGGGAGTGCGAGGGCGGCGGCGAGGAAAAGGGCGCGAAGCATGGCCGCCGGGGTAACGGGCGCTTGTTACAGGCGCAACTCACATCGCCGCGGGTCCGGGCGCCTTGGCAAGGCGGGGCGCCGCCTGTAGGAAACGGACGGTCAGGCGGGAGGGCGAGATGCGCGCGACGTTCAGGGGCTCGATGCCGGCCTTGGTCACGCCGTTCAAGAGCGGCGCGGTGGACTTCGACACGCTGGCGGCGCTGGTCGAATGGCACATCGCCGAGGGCTCGCACGGGCTGGTCCCGGTCGGCACCACGGGCGAGAGCCCGACGCTGAGCCACGAGGAGCACGAGGCGGTGATCGAGGCGGTGGTCAGGGCCGCGAAGGGTCGCGTGCCGGTGATCGCGGGGGCGGGATCGAACAACACCATCGAGGGCATCCGGCTGATCCGTTTTGCCGAAAAGGTCGGCGCGGACGGCGCGCTGGTGGTGACGCCCTATTACAACAAGCCGACGCAGCGGGGGCTCGTTGCGCATTACACCGCGCTGCATGAGGCTTCGGCGCTGCCCATCGTGATCTACAACATCCCCGGCCGTTCGGTGATCGACATGTCGCCCGAGACCATGGGCGAACTGGCCCGGCTGCCCCGGATCGTGGGGGTCAAGGACGCCACCGGCAGGATCGAGCGCGTCAGCCAGCAGCGCGCCACCTGCGGGGCGGATTTCGTGCAGCTGTCGGGCGAGGATGCGACCGCGCTGGGCTTCAACGCGCATGGCGGGGTGGGCTGCATCTCGGTCACCGCCAACGTGGCGCCGCGGCTCTGCGCGGAATTCCAGGAGGCGACGCTAGCGGGCGACTACAGGGCCGCGCTGGCGCTGCAGGACCGGCTGATGCCGCTGCACGAGGCGATCTTCCTCGAGCCCGGGCTCTGCGGGGCGAAGTATGCGCTGTCGCGGCAGGGGCTTTGTGCCGACGAGGTGCGGCTGCCGCTGGTGCCGGTCTCGGCCCCGGTGCGCGACCGGATCGACGCGGCGATGCGGCATGCGGGGCTGTTGAACTGAACTCAGCGGTGGCGGGCGGCGCCGCGCTGCGGCCAGACCTCCAGCACGCCGGCCAGCAGGACGAGCCCGCCGCCCACCAGTTCCGGCAACGTCAGGCGCTCACCGGAAAGCGCGGCCGCGGCGGCGGCGCTGACCAGGACCTCGATCATCAGCAGGA
Organism: Rhodobacterales bacterium; assembly: GCA_031406135.1. Taxonomy (GTDB): domain Bacteria; phylum Pseudomonadota; class Alphaproteobacteria; order Rhodobacterales; family Rhodobacteraceae; genus JANOGU01. The sequence goes on along the minus strand of JANOGU010000409.1, from coordinate 4,382 downwards.
TGCCGACCCGCGCCGGTTCCAGACGCGCGGCGGCCCACATCAGGCCGGCGATGGACAGGCCCCACCACAACGCGCCCGCGGCCAGCACCAAGCCCAGCGCCTGCGCCGGATCGGCGATGCCGCCCGGCAGCGGTTCGACCGCCGGGGCGAGGCACAGCGCGCCGAGCACCGCCCCGGCGGCGAAGACGAAGGCGGTCTCGCCCGGGCCGGTGTCGGACCGGATGCGGATGCCGGTGGTGGCGATGGACCACAGCAGGCCGGAGACGAGCGCCAGCCATTCGCCGAGGCCGTTCGGCACGGGCGCCTGACCGTCGGCCGAAAGGATCAGGAACAGCCCGGCGAAGCCAGCGGCCAGCGCCGCGAGGCGCAGCCTTGTGACCGGCCAGCGCATGACAAATCGGCCGATCAGCGTGCTCCACACCGGGGTGAGGTAGAACAGGATGGCGATGATCGCGACCCGGCTGTAGAGGAGGCCCACCGAGAAGAGAATGAAGGCGAAGCCGCCCAGCGCGACGGACAGAAGGCCGATCCGGTCGGCGGTGCGCAGCCGGGTACGGGCAGCCCAGGCGAAAGGTGACAGGACAATCGCGGCCAGGGCGACGATGGCCAGCGTGCCCCAGGCGCCGCCGAGGCCCAGGTCCTCCAAGCGCCGGACCGGCAGCCAGTAGAAGCCCCAGAGCGTGCCGGTGCCGATGACGATCAGCGTCGCGACGGCGGTTGTGCGTGCGTCTGCCATGCCGAACGTCTCTCCCCGGGCCACGATGCCGCGCCCCTGCCGTGACCTCTTGCCATTGCCGTGGCGCCCTTCCAAGGTCCGGCCGCAAAAGGTCAGCCATGCGTTCGAGCCGGATCGTCCATGTCGTCTCTGCCCATGCCGAGGGCGAGGTGGGCGATGTCATCGTGGGCGGCGTGCCGCCACCGCCGGGGGCGACGCTGTGGGCGCAGCGCGACTGGCTGTGGCGCGACGGGGGCTTGCGCAACTTCGTGCTGAACGAGCCGCGCGGCGGGGTGTTCCGGCACGTGAACCTGCTGGTGCCGACGAAGGACCCGCGGGCGCAGATGGGGTTCATCATCATGGAACCCGAAGACAACCCGCCGATGTCGGGCTCCAACTCGATCTGCGTGGCGACCGTGCTCCTGGACACCGGCATCCTGCCGATGACCGAGCCGGTGACGGAGCTGGTGCTCGAAGCCCCGGGCGGGCTGGTGGCGGTGCGCGCCGACTGCCGGGACGGCAAGGCCGAGCGCATCCATGTGACCAACCTGCCGTCCTTTGCCGACCGGCTGGGCGTGGCTTTGGAGGTGGAGGGGATCGGGCGGCTGACGGTGGACACCGCCTATGGCGGCGACAGTTTCGTGGTGGTGGATGCCGCCGCGCTGGGGCTGGCTATGGTGCCCGAGGAGGCGCACCGCATCGCCACGCTGGGGGTGCGGATCACCGCCGCGGCCGAGGCGCAGATCGGGTTTGTCCATCCGGAGAACCCTGACTGGAACCATTTCTCCTTCTGTCTCTTCGCCACCGCGCCGCAGCCGGTCGCGGGTGGCCTGACGACCCGCCACGCGGTGGCGATCCGGCCGGGCAAGGTGGACCGCTCGCCCACCGGAACCGCCGTGTCGGCCCGGCTCGCGCTCTTGGCCGCGCGCGGACAGATGGCGGAAGGGCAGGTGCTGACGGCGCAGTCGGTGATCGGCAGCACCTTCGGCGGCCGGATCGTGGGTCGGACGACGGTCGGCGGCAGGGCGGCGGTGCTGCCGGAGATTTCCGGCCGGGCCTGGATCACCGGCACGCACCAGCATCTTCTGGACCCCGCCGACCCCTGGCCGCAGGGTTACCGGCTCTCCGACACCTGGGGGGCGCGGTAGCCGGATGACCATGTCGACGGTCGGCGCGCGCACGCTGGCGCTGGTTGTCGCGACGGCGCTGTTCATGGAGCACATGGACTCGACGGTGCTGGCCACCGCCCTGCCGGTGCTGGCCGCCGACCTGCGGGTCGATCCCCTGTCGCTGAAGCTGGCGCTGACGAGCTATCTCGTCAGCCTGGCGATCTTCATCCCGCCGTCGGGCTGGATCGCCGACCGATTCGGCGCGCGGCGGGTGTTCGTGGCGGCGATGGCGGTGTTCCTGCTCGGCTCGCTCGCCTGCGCCGCGGCGAACGGGCTCGCCTGGCTGGTGGCGGCGCGCTTCGTGCAGGGCATGGGCGGGGCGATGATGGTGCCGGTGGGGCGGATGATCCTGGCCCGCGCCACGCCCAAGGCCGACCTCGTGGGCGCGATGGCCTGGCTGACGATGCCGGCGCTGCTCGGCCCGGTGACCGGACCGCTGGTCGGCGGCTGGATCGTGACCGTGGCGGACTGGCGCTGGATCTTCCTGGTCAACATCCCTGTCGGCCTTGCCGGCATGGCCATTGCGCTGCGGCTGCTGCCCGACGAGCGGCCGTCCGACGCCGGCCGGTTCGACTGGCGCGGTTTCGGCCTGGCGGCGCTGGCGCTGACCTGCCTGATGCTGGGGTCGATCGAGGTGACGGCCTTGGGGGGGCCGTCTGTGGGAATGGTGGCGCTTGTGGCCGCCGGACTGGCGGTCGGCGCGGCAACGGTGTGGCACAGCTTGCGGGCGGCGTCGCCAATGCTGGACCTGCGTCTGCTGGCGCTGCCGTCCTACCGTGCCTCGGTCCTGGGCGGGTCGATGTTCCGTGTGGGCGCCGGGGCGGTACCGTTCCTGTTGCCGCTGATGCTGCAACTGGGCTTCGGCCTGTCGGCCCTGCAATCCGGCGCATTGACCTTCGTGGCGGCGCTCGGTGCGCTGGTGGCCAAGCCGTTCAACACCCTGCTGCTGGTCCGGCTGCGCTTCCGCAGCGTGCTGGCCGTCAACGGCGTGCTGGCGGCGGCCTCGATTGCGGCGATGGGCCAGTTCACCGCCGCTACGCCGCATGCGGCGATCTATGCCGTGCTGTTTGTCGGCGGCGTGTTCCGGTCGATGCAGTTCACCGGGGTCAACGCGCTGGCCTATGCCGAGCTGACGCCGGCGCAGATGTCGCACGGCACCAGCCTTGCGGCGGCGGCGCAGCAGGTGTCGCTTGGCCTTGGCGTGACCCTGGGCGCGGCGGTGCTGGCGGCGACGATGCGGTGGACCGGGGCAGAGAGCCTGGCCGGGGCGGACTGGGGGCCGGTCTTCGCGCTGGTGGCGCTGGTGGCGCTGGGTTCCGTCCCGGTCTTCCTGCGCCTGCCGCGGCAGGCCGGCGAGACGTTGGCGCAGCGGTGACCCCCCTTTCCGGCAGCAGCGCGAACCTGCGGGGCGCGGTCTTCATGACCGCGTCGATGGCGTTCTTTGCGGTGGAGGACATGTTCCTCAAGGCCGCCGCGCGGCAGGCCCCGCTGGGGCAGGTGGTGATCGTCTGCGGCCTGGTCGGCGTGCTGGTGTTCCGCCTGCTGGCGCGGCGGCAGGGGGCGACGGCCTTCCCGCGTGCCTTTCTGGGCCGTGGCATGGTGGTGCGGTCGGCCTTCGAGGTGGCGGGGCGGCTGTTCTATGCGCTGGCCATCGCGGTGACGCCTTTGTCCACGGCTTCCGCCATCCTGCAGGCCACGCCGCTGCTGGTGGTGGCCGGGGCGGCGGCGCTGTTCGGGGAAAGGGTGTCGGCCCTGCGTTGGACGGCGGTGGGGGTGGGGTTCCTGGGCGTGCTGGTGATCCTGCGGCCGGGTATGGAGGGGTTTTCGGCGCTGTCGCTGCTGGCATTCTTCGGCATGCTGGGCTTCGCCGGGCGCGACCTCGCCACAAGGGCGGCGCCTCCGGCGCTGTCGAACGCGCAGCTGGGGGTGGCGGGGTTCCTGATGCTGGCGCTGTCTGGGGCGGTGATGCTGCCGTTCCAGGGCGGGCCGGTGGAAATGGGCTGGCAGGCCGCGGGGCTGACCTTGGCGACGGCCGGGTTCGCGATTGCGGGGTATTTCTTCCTGACGCTCGCCATGCGGACCGGCGAGGTCGGGGCGGTCACGCCGTTCCGCTACACGCGGCTGGTGTTCGCGATGGCGCTGGGGGTCGCGGTTTTCGGCGAGCGGCCGGACGGGGCGACGCTGCTGGGTGCGGCAGGGATCGTGGGCGCGGGGCTCCTGGCGCTGCGGCGGTGAGCGTCACACGGTGGGACGCTTCTTTTTCTCGTTGTAATTCAAGTAATTAGGGTGATTCGGTAAGGGTTTGTTAGGGTTCGTACTTTGTTTAACGGAGCGTGCGGCGGGGGTTTCAGTCCCGCTGAGCCGTCGTCGCCCTTGCGTCTAGGTGTGAGCTTTCAGCAGGTTGTCCATTCGGGGCGGATCAGGGAGGCTGGAGTTACCACACTTCAAGCCTTCAGGAGCGCCCCGAATGAACATCCATCAGAATGCCCGGCTGACGC
>JANOGU010000407.1:0-11350 GCA_031406135.1 Rhodobacterales bacterium | reverse complement strand
GGAACCAGATTGGTCTCGCCGATGAAATCGGCGTCGAAGCGGTTGACCGGCGCCTCATAGATCTCTCGCGGCGTGCCGACCTGCTGCACCCGCCCGTCCGACATCACCGCGATGCGGTCCGACATCGACAACGCCTCTTCCTGGTCGTGGGTGACGAAGATGAAGGTGATCCCGGTCTCCTCTTGCAGGGACTTCAGTTCCACCCGCATCGCCTGCCGCAGCTTGAGGTCCAGCGCCGAAAGCGGCTCGTCCAGCAGCAGCACCCGCGGCTGCGGCGCCAGCGCGCGGGCCAGCGCCACGCGCTGCTGCTGGCCACCCGACAGCTGCGCGGGCAGCCGGTCGGCCATCGCCGACAGATGCACCAGCTCCAGCATCCGCCCCGCCCGCGCGATCCGGTCGGGGGGCGCCACGCCTTTCATTCTCAGCCCGAAGACGACGTTCTCCAGCACCGTCATGTGCGGGAACAGCGCGTAGTTCTGGAACACCGTGTTGACCGGTCGCAGGTTCGGCGGCAGGGCCGCGATCGGCTGGCCGAACAACAGGATGTCGCCCTCGGTCACATCCTCGAAGCCCGCGATCATCCGCAACAGCGTGGTCTTGCCGCAACCCGAAGGGCCGAGGAGGGTGAAGAAGGCCTTGTCGGCGATGTCCAGCGACACGCCATGCAGCGCGGTCACCGGACCGTAGCGCTTTACGACTTGACGCACGCTGACCGCCGATTCCATCCTGCCCATACCCCCTGCCGGACGCGCTATGCCTACGTTAGCGGAATGAGGGGGTATATACCCCCCGGGAGGTATGGATGACGCCGCTGCCAAACGCCGCTGAATCCGCGCTGGCCGAGGCGATCCGCCGCTGCGGCGGGGCGGGGTTCGAACCGGCGCTCTGGGCCTTCCTGCAGCGCGCCTGCGCAGCGGACAATCTGGTCGTCCTGGCCTTCCGCACGGCCGCGCCGCCCCTGGCCCTCTACCGGCAGGCGGCCGAGCCGCGCGCCTTTGCCGGGCTCGACGCCACCTACCTCGCCGGCGCCTACCTGCTGGACCCGATCCACAGCCTGCACGCCAGCCGATCACCCGCCGGGGTCTACCGCCTTTCGGACGTGGCGCCCGACGCCTTCCACCGCTCGCGCTATTACGACGAGTATTTCCGGCAGACGACGATTCTCGACGAGATCGACTTCCTGGCCTGGCCGAGGCCCGGCGTGTCGGTGTCGCTCAGCCTGGGGCGTGACGCCAGTTCCGGCACGCCCTACGCGGCGCGCGACCTCGCCACCTGCCGCCGCATTGCGCCCATGGTCGTCGCGCTGGCCGAACGGCATTGGGCGAACCTGAGCGACGCCGAGACGCAGGCACCCGACATCGCCGCGCGAATGACCGCAGCGGTGGCCGCCAAACACGGAATGCGCCTCTCGGCCCGCCAGGCCGAGGTTGCGCTCCTCATCCTGCAGGGGCATTCGACGCTGTCCATCGGCCTGCGCCTCGGGGTCTCGCCGCAGACCGTCAAGGTCTTCCGCCGCCAGCTTTACGCCCGCTGCGGCATTTCCTCGCAGGCCGAGCTGTTTGCGCTGATGATGCCGCTCCTGTCCGCCTGAAGGCTCAGAACCACTGCCCGGGCTCCATCAGGCCGAGGTCCATCAGCTGCTGGCTACGCCAGCGGAACGGCTCGGAATGCCGCCAGCGGAAATCCTGGATCGCCCACCGCGAGCCGGGATTGCGCTTCAGCGCCTTGGCGGTGCGAAAGCTCGTCACCGCGAGCGTGATGTTGTTGTGCCAGGGACAGGCAAAGGTGTTCATCTCCTCCACCGTGAGCGTGAAATCCTCGCGCAACCGCACCCCCGGCACCGCGCGGAACAGCGCGATTCGGTCGATACGGCGGCGTTCCCAGGGCACATGCTCCTCGAACCGCCAGCGCAGCCCGCCGAAGAAATCCTGCTGCCGCTCCTTGGGCGCATGGGCGTTGGCCGCGTCGGTCCGGGCCAGCGCGTAATACCCTGCCCGGTCCAGCAGCGCCTCCTCGCGGCAGACCGCATCGGGATGCCGCGCCAGGTCGCCGGCATAGAGGTCGATCACATAGGCCAGGAACGCGTCCCGCCGCTCCTCGGTGTGAAAGGCGATCAGCTCGCGCACGTTGCGGGTCTCGCAGAACGGGTGGAACAGGAACTCGGCATTGTAGCCCCAGTACAGCCAGACGCCCGGCGAGGCGGCGGCGACCGCGCTGACCGCCTCCGGCACCGCGCGCTCGGCATAGGGGTCGAACCCGACCCGGACGGTGCGGGCATTCAGCGCCGGATCGACGGCGATCTCCGGAGCGCCCAAGAGCACCACCTCGCGGAACCCCGCGTCCAGGTGATGGCGCAGAGTGGCATCCACCTCGACCTGATCCTCGGCGAAGATCAGCGCTACCGGCCCGCGCGCGCGGCCCGGCGTGGCGGCCCCCAGATAGCTGCGAAGATCGGGAAAGCGCGCGGTCATGGCTTTGGCGGAACATCTCCCTTTTCAACCGCCGGGGTAAAGGCTTTCCGAACGCCCGGCAACGCGCCTGCGTTGCTCCGCCCGGGCAAGCCGGTGTAGGGGAGGGGCAACCCCAATCCTGCGGTGCGCGGCGTGGCCCTGAAGCTTTTCCTCAAGACCTACGGCTGCCAGATGAACGTCCATGACAGCGAGCGCATGGCCGAGGTGCTGGCGGCGGAAGGCTACGAGAAGACCGACGTGGTGGAAGAGGCCGACATGGTCCTCCTCAACACCTGCCACATCCGCGAGAAGGCCTCGGAGAAGCTCTATTCCGACCTCGGCCGCCTGAAACCGCTCAAGGCCGCGAAGCCGGACCTCAAAGTCGGTGTGGCGGGGTGTGTGGCGCAGGCGGAAGGCGCAGAAATCGCCCGTCGGATGCCCATCGTGGACCTCGTCGTCGGCCCGCAGGCCTACCACCGCCTGCCCGAGCTCCTGAAGGCGAAGGGCCGGGCTATCGACACCGACTTCCCGCCTGAGGACAAGTTCGACCACTTGCCAGAGCGCAAGCTGCGCTCCGGCCCCACGGCCTTCCTGACGGTGCAGGAAGGCTGCGACAAGTTCTGCGCCTTCTGCGTCGTGCCTTATACCCGGGGGTCGGAAGTCAGCCGCCCCGCCGCCCGCATCCTCGCCGAGGCCCGCGACCTCGCGGCCCGAGGCGCACGCGAAATCACGCTCCTCGGCCAGAACGTCAACGCCTGGCATGGCGAGGGGGCAGGGGGCCTGGGCGACCTGATCCGGCAACTGGCGCGCATCGAGGGGCTGGCGCGTCTGCGCTACACCACGAGCCACCCGAACGACATGGCCGACGACCTCATCGCCGCCCATGGCGAAGAGCCGAAACTCATGCCCCACCTGCACCTCCCGGTGCAGTCAGGGGCGGACCGCGTGCTCAAGGCGATGAACCGCAAGCACACCGCCGCCGCCGCCTACCTGGACCTCGTCGCCCGCATCCGCATGGCCCGCCCCGACATCCTGCTGTCCTCCGACTTCATTGTGGGCTTTCCTGGCGAAACCGACGCCGAGTTCGAGGACACGCTGGCCCTGATCCGTGCCGTCCGCTTCGGCGCCGCCTTCAGCTTCAAGTATTCCCCCCGCCCCGGCACGCCAGCGGCGGAGAAGCCGCCGGTGCCGGCCGACATCGCCGACGACCGCCTCCAGCGTCTCCAGGCGCTGATCGAAGCGCAGGCGAAAGAGGCGCAGGCGGCGATGGTCGGCCAGGCAGCCACCGTGCTCTACGAGAAGCCTGGCCGACTGCCCGGCCAATGGTCCGGCAAGTCCGAACACCTCTTCGCCGTCCACGTCGCCGACCCTGCGGGTAAACTCGGCGACCTGGTGCCCGTGCGGATCACCGCCTTCGCCACGCATTCACTGGCTGCCGAGCGGCAGGGTGCGGTCCGGCCCGCGGCCTAGGCAAAGCTGTCACAAGAACGGCATCTTCCGGGTGCACGATCCGCCCGGGCGGAGCATTCCGCTTGTCACGCGCCCGCCCCGGGCGCAGACTTCACCCCGAGGCCCCACAGCAAGGAGACCCCTTTGGGCATCAGCGCGCTGACCCCGCCCGCCGCTTCCGAGGATGTCGTCGAGACGCTTCTGGAGTTTCCCGACAACCGCCTGCTCATCGGCCTCTGCGGCGAGTTTGACCGCAACCTGGCGCAGATCGAGCACCAGATGGGGGTCCATATCCTCCGCAGGGGCAACCGGCTGGCCGTGGTGGGGGACAAGGGTGACCGCGAGGCCGCCGCAGGGGTGCTGAAGGGGCTTTACGCGCGGCTGCAATCGGGCCGGCCGGCTGAGGCGGGCGACGTGGATGCGGCGGTCCGCATGGGCCGGCCCTCGACGCTTCCGGACCACACCGAGCAGATCGAGATGTTCCAGGGCGGGCGCTACGAGCTGCGCACCCGCAAGAAGCCCATTGACCCCCGGACCGAGGCGCAGAAGGGCTATGTCAAGGCGCTGTTCGACCACGAACTGTGCTTCGGCATCGGCCCGGCGGGGACGGGGAAGACCTATCTCGCCGTCGCCGTCGGCGTCACCATGCTGATCTCCGGCGCGGTTGAGCGCATCGTCCTGTCCCGTCCGGCGGTGGAGGCGGGGGAGCGGCTGGGTTTCCTGCCCGGCGACATGAAGGACAAGATCGACCCCTACATGCAGCCTTTGTACGACGCGCTGAACGACTTCCTGCCGGCCAAGCAGATCCAGAAGCTGATGGAGGAAAAGCGCATCGAGATCGCGCCGCTGGCCTTCATGCGCGGGCGCACGCTGTCCAATGCCTTCGTCGTGCTGGACGAGGCGCAGAACGCCACCACGATGCAGATGAAGATGTTCCTCACGCGCCTCGGCCAGGGCTCCCGCATGGTCATCACCGGCGACCGCACCCAGGTGGACCTGCCCCGCGGCACCGCCTCCGGCCTCGCCGACGCCGAGCGCATCCTCAAGGGGGTGAAGGGCGTCTCGTTCAGCTACTTCACTGCGAAAGACGTGGTCCGCCACCCGCTGGTCGCCCGTATCATCGAGGCGTACGAGGCCGAGGGCGAGGGCACGTGACCCGCAGCTCGCCCTGATCCGGGCTTGCGCGGGCAGGTCTCGAGGACCATACGCGGCGGCCATGGTGCGGGAGCCTGCATGACGCTGGACACCGAAGGCGAACGCCCGCCGGCCATGGGCGCTACCGCGGACGGGCCACCCCGCCAGGAAGTGGTCGTCGGCGACTGCCTGACCTTGCTCGCCGCCCTGCCGGCGCAGTCCATCGACGTCGTGGTGACCTCGCCGCCGTACAACATCGGCATCGCCTACCGCACCTACGCCGACCAGAAACCGCGCGCCGACTACCTCGCCTGGATGGGCGAGGTCTCCCGTGCCCTGTGCCGCACTCTGAAACCCGACGGCTCGCTCTTCCTGAACGTCGGCGCCACCAACACCGACCCCTGGATCGCCAACGACGTGGCCGGCGTCTTCCGCCGCGACTTCGTGCTGCAGAACCAGATCGTCTGGGTGAAATCCCTGTCCATTGACAGCGACACTTTCGGCCACTTCAAGCCGATCACCAGCCGCCGCTTCCTCAACAACAACCACGAATCGATCTTCCATTTCACCACCGCGGGCGACCTCCCCCTCGACCGCCTGGCGATCGGCGTGCCGTTCAAGGACAAGTCCAACATCGCCCGCTGGGGCCACACGCGGGACCGTCGCTGCGCGGGGAACACCTGGTTCATTCCCTACTCGACCGTCACCTCCAGGGCGCAGAAGTTCCACCACCCGGCGGGCTTTCCCCTTGACCTTCCGCTGCGCTGCCTGAAGCTCCACGGCAAGCCGGACGCTGTAGTCCTCGACCCCTTCCTCGGCACCGGCACCACGCTCGTGGCCGCCAAGGCGCTGGGCCTGCGCGGCCTCGGCTTCGAGATCGACGAAACCTACGCCGCAACCGCGCGGGCGCGGCTCGACGCCCCGCCGCAATGACAACCGAACCCTTCGCCGACTGCGTCATCGAGGACGTCCGCTGGGACGCCCTCGACCTCCCCGCGCTCGCCGACCGCACTGTGCGGGCTACGCTCGCGGCCAGTGGCCTCCCGGTCAAAGGCTTCCAGATCGTGGTCATGGCCTGCGACGACGCCCGCATCGCCACCCTGAACGAAGACTTCCGCGGCAAGCCCGCGCCCACCAACGTGCTGTCCTGGCCGGCCGAGGATCTCGCCCCCGGCACGCCCGGCGCGACCCCCTCGCCTCCGGACCCCGGCCCCCCCGACGACCCCGCCACGCTGGGCGACATCGCCATCGCCTGGGACACCTGTGCCCGCGAGGCGGCGGAGCAGGGCAAGGCCATGGCCGACCACGTCACCCACCTCCTCGTTCACGCGACCCTGCATCTGCTCGGATATGACCACATCCGGGACGCGGATGCGGCGGTGATGGAGGCGCTGGAGGTGCGGATACTGGACAAGCTCGGCATCCCCGACCCATATTGACAGCTTCCCGCCCGGCATCCGGGCGCTTTCGGACCAAGGACAGATGGGCAGTAGCGACGGTGGGTCTGCCGCAGGTGCGGCATCGGACCCGACAGGGGGACCGCCATCCGGCGTGTCCCGCGGCCTTCTCGGTCGGCTTCTCACGCGCCTGCAACCTGCCGCGCCCGCCGCCACTGCCGCCCCGGGCACGCAGGCCGCCGCGACGCCGGCCGCCCCCGCGTTGCCCGGCCTCGCCAACCTGCGCAAGCTGCGGGTGGACGACGTGGCGATCCCCAAGACCAGCATCGTGGCCGTTCCGCACGACATCAGCCGCGACGCGCTGGTCGGGGTGTTCCGCGAACACGGCTTCTCGCGCCTGCCGGTCTTCAAGGACACGCTCGACCATCCGCAGGGCCTGATTCTGCTCAAGGACTTTGTGCTGCAGCATGGCTTCGGCGCCACCGGCCGCTTCAGCTTGCGCAAGCTCGTGCGCCCGTTGATCTACGCCCCCCCCTCGATGCCCGCCGCCGTTCTCCTGCAAAAGATGCAGCGCGACAGGGCGCACATGGCGCTGGTCATCGACGAGTACGGCGGCGTCGACGGACTCGTCACCATCGAGGACCTGATCGAAACCGTGATCGGCCAGATCGAGGACGAGCACGACGCTGAGGAGGCCGCCCTCTGGAAAGAGGAAAAGCCTGGCGTCATCGTCGCCCAGGCTACCGCGCCGCTGGACGAGATCGAGAAGGCGACCGGTCTCAAGCTGCGCACCGAAGCCGATGACGGCGACATCGACACGCTCGGTGGGCTCGTCTTCCTGCGCACCGGCCGGGTGCCCGCGCGCGGCGAGATCGTGCCGCACGAGACCGGGGCCGAGTTTGAGATCCTCGACGCCGATCCACGCCGGATCAAGCGCCTGCGCCTGCGCCTGCCCACGTCGGCCCACAGTGCCCAGGCGGAAGAACCGCCCACCTTCGGCGCATGATCCGCCGCCCCCGCTGGCCGGGCTGGCCCGCCCTGGGTGCCGCCTTCGGCCTGGGTGCGATTGCCGCGACCGGGCAGGCCCCCTGGGCGATGTGGTACCTGGCCCTGCCCGCCTTCGCCGCATTCTTTCAACTGGTGCTGCGCTGCGGGGCAGGGGCCTGGCCCGGCCTCCTGTTCGGCGCCGGCCATTTCGGCCTGGCGTTGAGCTGGATCGTCGAGCCCTTCCTGGTGGAACCCGAGGTCCATGGCTGGATGGCGCCCTTCGCCTTGTTCGGCATCGCCTTCGGCCTCGGCCTGTTCTGGGCCGCGGCTGCGGCAATCGGACGCAGGGGCGGACCCCTCGGCCTCGCCGCTGCCTTCACCGCGGCGGAAATACTGCGGAGCGTGGTCCTGACCGGCTTTCCCTGGGCTCTGCCCGGCCACATCTGGATCGGCACGCCGCTCGACCAGACCGCGGCGCTGATCGGCGCGAATGGCCTCACGCTGCTGACGCTCGTAGCCGCCGCCCTGCCTTTGGGCGCGCCGCGCGCCGGAACCGCCGCGGCGGTGGCCCTGCTCGGCGCGACCACGGCCTTCGGCCTCTGGCGTCTCGACCGGCCGATGCCGGACATCGCCAGCGCGCCTCTGGTCCGAATCGTGCAGCCCAACGCCGCCCAGCACCTGAAGTGGGACGAAGACGAGGTCGGCCGCATCTTCGACCGCAATCTGGCGCTGACCCGGGGCGCAGCACCCGCCGACATCGTGATCTGGCCGGAGACGGCCTTCCCCTATCTCCTCGACCGCGCCCCGAACGCGCTGCGGGCGGTGGGCGCGGCGGGGCAGGGGGCGCTGGTGATCCTCGGCGCGCAGCGTACCGACGGCGGCTATCTCGGCTGGAACAGCCTTGCCGTGGTCGCGCCCGACGGCAGCGTCCTCGAAACCTACGACAAGCACCACCTTGTGCCATTCGGCGAATACATCCCCTTCGGCGATCTTGCCTTCGAAATCTTCGGCCTGCGCGCCTTCGCCGCCCAGACCGGCGCTGCCTACTCCGCCGGCCCCGGTCCGCAACGCATCGACCTCGGTCCCCCCTTCGGCAGCTTCGCCCCGCTGATCTGCTACGAGGCGGTGTTTCCTGGCATCCTGAACCGCGTCCCCGGCCGGGCCGACTGGATTGTGCAGATCACCAACGACGCCTGGTTCGGCCGGCTCACCGGCCCGTTCCAGCACTTTGCCCTGGCCCGCCTGCGCGCCATCGAACAGGGCCTGCCCTTGGCCCGCGCCGCCAACACCGGCATCACCGCCATGATCGACGCCCGCGGCCGGGTCGTCGGCTCCCTGCCGATGGGCGTGCCAGGCGCCCTTGACCTGCCGCTGCCGCCGCCCCTGCCGCCCACGCCGTATCACCGCTGGGGCGAAGGCCCGGCCCTGCTGTTGCTCGCCGCCCTCGCCGCCGCCCTTGTCCTGCGTCGCCGCCTTGACGGCCCCGGCCGCCCCGCGTAACCCGGGCGCAACTGCCACAACGGCTTCCTGGCGTGGCAGGGTTCATCCAACGGAGCACCACCCCCCATGTCCCGCCAAGACTACGTCTTCACCTCCGAGTCCGTCTCGGAGGGTCACCCAGACAAGCTCTGCGACCGCATCTCCGATGCCGTCCTCGACGCCTTCCTGACCGAGGAACCCACCGCGCGGGTCGCCTGCGAGACCTTCGCCACGACCAACATGGTCGTCGTTGGCGGCGAGGTGGGGCTCACCGACAAGGACCGGCTGCGCGACTACATGGGCCGGATCGACAGCATCGTGCGCGACTGCATCCGCGACATCGGCTACGAACAGGACAAGTTCCACTGGCGCACCGTCAAGGTGCTGAACTTCCTGCACGAACAATCCGCCCATATCGCCCAGGGGGTGACCGGCGAGGCCGGGCGCGAACAGGGCGCGGGCGACCAGGGCATCATGTTCGGCTACGCTGTGGACGAGACGCCGGAGCTGATGCCGGCCCCCATCCTTTACGCCCATGCCATCCTGCGCCGCCTGTCGGAGGCCCGGAAATCGGGCCGCGAGCCGCTGCTGCGCCCCGACGCCAAGTCGCAGCTGTCGCTGCGCTACGAGGGCGGCCGCCCGGTCGAGGTGACGCAGATCGTGCTCTCCACCCAGCACGCCAGCGAGGCCCAGTCCTCCGCCGACATCCGCGCCCTCGTCGAGCCGCACATCCGCGCCGTCCTGCCGCCCGGCTGGCTCAGCGACGCCACCGCCTGGCACGTCAACCCCACCGGCAGCTTCGTCATCGGCGGCCCCGACGGCGACGCCGGGCTGACCGGGCGCAAGATCATCGTCGACACCTACGGCGGCGCGGCGCCGCACGGCGGCGGCGCCTTCTCCGGCAAGGACCCGACCAAGGTGGATCGCTCCGCAGCCTACGCCGCGCGTTACCTGGCCAAGAACGTGGTCGCGGCCGGGCTGGCCCGGCGCTGCACCTTGCAGGTGAGCTACGCCATCGGCGTGGCGCGTCCACTGTCGATCTACGTCGACACCGATGGCACCGGCCAGGTGCCCGAGGACCGGATCGAGGCGGCGGTGGCCCGGGTGATGGACCTCACCCCCACCGGCATCCGCACCCACCTCGGGCTCAACCGCCCGATTTACAGCCGCACCGCCGCCTACGGCCACTTCGGCCGCGCACCGGAAGCCGACGGCGGCTTCTCCTGGGAACGTACCGACCTGACCGAGGCGCTGAAGGCAGCCGTCTGAGGCGGTGCCGGCCGCTGCAAGCGCCTCCCCTCCCCTCGTGGGAGGGGATGGGGGAGGGGGCGCCCGGCCCGGACCGCAGAGCCCCCCACCCTCTCCCTCCCCACAAGGGGGAGGGAAGCGCCCGATGTCGCAGACCACGCCCGGATCGGCCCCGCCGCGATCACTTGCACCCTGCCCGCCCGCACCGGATAGATGCGGGCGATGACCGGCACGCTGCTCTCCCTCGGCCACGGCTACACCGCGCAGGCGCTGGCGCGCCTGTTGCTGCCGCAGGGCTGGCGCATCCTTGGCACCTCGCGCACGCCTGCGCACCTTGAGGCCGTGGCGGGGCAGGGCGTCGAATCCCATTCCTGGCCCGGGGAGGACCTGACGCCGCTCCTGAAACAAGCCACCCACATCCTTGTCTCCATCGCTCCCGGCCCGCAGGGCGATCCCGTGCTGGCGACACACCCTGCCCTCCGCACCCTGACCCCTGCCACCTGGACCGGCTACCTGTCGACCACCGCCGTCTACGGCGACCACGCCGGGGCCTGGGTGGACGAGACCACGCCCCCGACCCCCACCACCGACCGCGGCCGCTGGCGCCTGCTGGCGGAAACCCAGTGGCAGGCGACCGGCCTGCCCCTCCACATCTTCCGCCTCGCCGGCATCTACGGCCCCGGCCGCGGCCCCTTCGCCAAGGTCCGCGACGGCACCGCGCGGCGGATCATCAAGCCCGGCCAGGTGTTCTGCCGCATCCATGTGGACGACATCGCGCAGGTGCTGGCCGCCGCCATCGCCCGGCCCGGCCCCGGAGCGGTCTACAACGTCTGCGATGACGACCCCGCCCCGCCCGAGGACGTCATCGCCCACGCCGCCGACCTCCTCGGCCTGCCCCGCCCGCCGGAGGTGCCGGTCGAACAGGCGAACCTCGGCCCGATGGCCGCGAGCTTTTACGCCGAATCGAAGCGCGTCCGGAACGACCGGATCAAGACCGACCTGGGGGTGCGGCTGTTTTATCCCGACTACCGCGCGGGGCTGGCGGCGCTGCGGGCGGCGGGGGAGTGATACCAACGGCCCTATTGGTTGACCTGTGCCCATAGGCGGTCAGTGATCGAGGTTACGGTCTTGGGATCATTGGCGAAGCGGTTCCATGCGGCACAACAGGCATCGACGATGGTGGGATAGTCGTCGAAGACGCTGATG
>JANOGU010000391.1:0-5606 GCA_031406135.1 Rhodobacterales bacterium | reverse complement strand
TCCGCCGCGATCACGTCGTCGGGCAGCAGCACCGCGAAGGGCTCGTCGGCGATCAGCCGGCGGGCGCACCAGACGGCATGGCCGAGGCCCCGCGGCTGGTTCTGCCGCACATAGGCGATGGCCCCGGAATCCATGTTGGTGGAGGCCAGCAGGCCCAGAATCTCGGTCTTGTTCTTGCGCTTCAGCTCGGCCTCAAGCTCCGGGGCGTGGTCGAAATAGTCCTCCAGCGCCGACTTGCCACGCGAGGTAACGAAGATGAATTCCTTGATCCCGGCCGCCCGCGCCTCGTCGATGGCGTATTGGATCAGCGGCCGGTCGACGAGCGTCATGATCTCCTTCGGGATCGACTTCGTCGCCGGCAGGAACCGGGTGCCCAAACCCGCCACCGGGAAAATCGCCTTGGTGACATCGCGGCGCTCGCCCGTGCGGCGCCCATCGGCGGTCGAAACCTTCATCGTCTGCCCCTCGTCAACCGCGTGGCGCCCCGTCTTGGAACGATCCGCGTCCGTCGTCTACCCAGTTCCGATCACGTCCCCAAGACCTCGGCGGAATTGCGTCAATTTCCCGCCGGCACGGCGAAATCATACACCAGTCGGGCGTATTGTGGACAGCCTGGCAACTTCCCAGGCAATGCGGGCCGCGAGGCCGGCCAAGGTGAAGGCCTCGGTCCGCTCGCTGCGGCCGAACATTCCGCCGGTCTGGCGCCAGAGTCCGTCGTCGCCGAACGCCATCCGGTGCCGCCGCAACCCGGGGCTGAGCGCGATCAGGGTGACGATCCGCCCCTCGGCCCTGGCCGCCGCGGCCTCGTCCTCCAGCCGCGACCGCTGCGACGCGCGCCCGGCCACGACGCAGCCGGGGCGCGGGCCGGTGCCGGGGAACGGCCGGAACGGCGGCGGGTCCGCGGCCAGCGGAACCAGCGCCGGCAGCGCCATCGCGCGGCCCTCGGCCAGACCTGCGTCGAAGCGCGCCAGCAGCCGGCCCAGGTCGCGCGGCTCCAGCCTTCCCGCGACCATGTGCGCCAGCGCCCGCCGGCGCTCGGCGTCGCGATGGCGGGCGACGGCGGCCTCGTCCACCGTCCCGCAGTGGCGCCGCAGGAAGATCGCGACGCTGCGCCCGATCTCGAACAGGTCGCGGGGCACCCGGTCGGCGCGGCGATATTGACCTTCGGCAAAGCCGTGATGCACCACGGCGCCCGGCACCACCGCGATCAGCCCGCCGCGCGCCGCCAGCCGCAGGTTGGCGTCGGCGTCGTCGAGATAGAACCGGAAGGCCGCATCGAACCCCCCCGCCGCACGCAGGTCGGCGGCGCGGAAGGCGGCATTCGTCCCTTGGGTCTTCACCGCCCGCGCGGCGCAGCCGCGATGCAGGCTCGGCTCTGGCGGCACTTCCAGCGGCAGGTCGAAGCCCTGCCCGGTGACCTCCATCGCCCGCCACTGCCAGGCCAGCCCCGACCGGCCCCGCACGAACCCTCCCGCCGCCGCCACCTGCGGATCGGCGAAGGGCGCGGTCAGCCGGGACAGCCAGGTCGGCTCCGGCACCGCATCGTCGTCGAGGAAGGCCACGACCGGCGCGGCGGCCAGCGCGAGGCCGAGGTTGCGCGCGGCGGAGACATTGGCCAGGTCGAAGGCGCAGAGCTTCACCTCCAGCCCGGACGACACCACCTCGGCCGCCGCCGCGGGGTCGGCGACCACGATCACCTCGACCTGCGGATGATCGAGCTGCGCCACGGCAGCCAGCGCGCGGCGCAGCAGATGCGCACGGTGGCGGCTGACGACGATCAGGCTGACAGGAGCAGCGGCGCCGGTCACGGCAGGATCACCCAAGGATCACGCCAGGGGCATGGGCGATGAAATGCGGGTTCTCCCAGCCGGGCTTGCCGTAGGTCAGGGGCGTCCGGTCGTCGATCCGCACCACCAGGCCCCCGGCCGCCCGCAGCACGGCGTCGCCCGCTGCCGTGTCCCATTCCATCGTGCGGCCCAGGCGGGGGTAGAGATCGGCCTCGCCGGTCGCGACCAGGCAGAATTTCAGGCTCGACCCGGCCGAGGTCATGTCGCGCACGGCATAGCCGGCAATCCAGGCGTCGGTGGCGGCATCCCGGTGCGATTTCGAGGCCACCACCATCAGCGCGCGGTTGTCGGGAATGCCCACGCTGATCGGACGCAACGCCCCGCGACGTGCGGGATCGTGCGGCCCCTCCTCCTCCACCGCGCCGCCCTCCGCCAGGGTGTAGAACAGACGCTGCTTTGCCGGCGCATAGACCACGCCCAGCAATGGCACCCCCTCCTCCACCAGCGCGATGTTCACGGTGAAATCGCCGCGCCGCTGCACGAATTCCTTGGTGCCGTCCAGCGGATCGACGATCAGGAAGGTCCGCGCCGACTGCCCGTGGCTCGCCGCCTGTTCCTCGGTCACCAGCGGCAGGTCCGGGAAGGCCGCCCGCAGGCCGGCGGAGATCACCGCGTCGGCGGCCTCGTCCGCGGCGGTGACCGGGCTCGCATCAGCCTTCTGCCGGACGCCGAGGTCGGCCGCGCCGTAGACCTGCATGATCCGCGCGCCCGCCTCGATGGCGAGGCGGCGCATCACGGTGACAAGCGCTGCATGGTCCATGGCGGCTCCTGCGATCCGCCGCCGTGCGTGGACAGGCGGCGGGCCGGCCCTTATCATCACGCGCGAAAGGGAACGGCAAGCTTTCGCGCGCCAGGATCGGCGCCGCCAGCTCCGCAGGACGCCCACCCGCATGTTCCGCCCAAACGCCCGCAAGACCAGGCTTTCCGCCGCCGCCGGGCTCGCCGAACTGGTGTTCCACGCCGCAGTGCGCAACGTCCGCAAGTCGCACGGCAGCCCGGTCGTCGGGCTTCTGATGAACATGTTGCAGTCGGTGCTGATGGTCGCCGCCTTCTACGTGATCCTCGACCTCTTCGGCGGGCGGCGGGCGGCGGTGCGGGGGGACTTCCTGCTTTACATCATGTCCGGGGTCTTCCTGTTCATGACCCATGTAAAGACCATGGGCGCCGTAGCCGCGGCGGACGGGCCGACCTCGGCGATGATGAAGCACGCGCCGATGAACACCATCGTGGCCATCGCCGCGGCGGCGCTGTCGGCGCTGTATCTTCAGGTGCTCTCGGCCGGGACGATCCTTTTCGTCTACCACACCACCTGGAATCCGGTCACCATAGACCAGCCGGTCGGCACGATGGCGATGCTCCTGCTCGCCTGGGCCTCCGGCATCACGGCGGGCATGATCGTACAGGCGGCCCAGCCCTGGTGGCCGGAGGGCGTGACCATTCTGTCGTCGATCTACCGGCGGCTCAACGTGATCTTCTCCGGCAAGATGTTCCTCGCCAGCAAGCTGCCGGCGACGCTGCTGCCCTGGTTCGAGTGGAACCCGCTGTTCCACATCATCGACCAGACGCGCGGCTTCGTCTTTCTCAACTACAGCCCGCACCACACCTCGATCAGCTACCCGGTCTATCTGACGGCGATACTGACGGTCTTTGCGCTGATGGGCGAGTTCTACACCCGCAAGCATGCCTCGATGAGCTGGTCGGCGGGGAGGTGAGGCCATGAACCGACGTATCGCGGCGGCTCTGCTTCGCTCGTGATCCGCGGCGAGGAATGCGACGACGGGATGTCTCACCGGACCTACGGACTCGCCGCCACACTCCTGCTGACCGGTGCGCCCATCGGCGAAGGCGTTCCCCTGACCGGCTGCTGCTTCCGCTCCGCGCCGTGATGGATCAGGCGCCGCGGCGCTTGCAGCGTGCAAGCCCCCTCCCTATATACCCGCCAGCCGCCGGGCGGGCCAACACCCGGCCGGTTTCCCTGGGATCTGGGGCCGGGGGCCTCGTGAGGACCCGCCCCGCAACATCGCCTGAGAAGGACCACGACCCATGCCCAAAGTCATCGGCATCGACCTTGGCACCACCAACTCCTGCGTCGCGATCATGGACGGCAGCCAGCCCCGCGTGATCGAGAACCAGGAAGGTGCCCGCACCACCCCCTCTGTCGTCGGCTTCACCGAGACCGAGCGTCTGGTCGGCCAGCCGGCCAAACGCCAGGCCGTCACCAACCCGACCAACACGGTCTTTGCGGTCAAGCGCCTGATCGGTCGCCGCGCGGCCGACCCGTTGATCGCCAAGGACAAGAAGAACCTGCCCTACACCGTGACCGACGGCGGCAACGGCGACGCCTGGGTCGAGGTGCGCGGGCAGAAGTATTCGCCCTCCCAGATCAGCGCCTTCATCCTCGGCAAGATGAAGGAAACTGCCGAGTCCTATCTCGGCGAGACGGTCACCCAGGCGGTCATCACCGTGCCCGCCTACTTCAACGACGCCCAGCGCCAGGCGACCAAGGACGCGGGCAAGATCGCGGGCCTGGAAGTCCTGCGCATCATCAACGAGCCGACGGCCGCCGCGCTCGCCTACGGGCTCGACAAGAAGGAAGCGAAGACCATCGCCGTCTACGACCTCGGCGGCGGCACCTTCGACATCACCGTGCTGGAGATCGACGACGGCCTGTTCGAAGTGAAGTCCACCAACGGCGACACCTTCCTTGGCGGCGAAGACTTCGACATGCGCATCGTCGAATACCTCGCCGGCGAGTTCAGGAAAGAGCATGGCGTCGACCTGACGCTCGACAAGATGGCGCTGCAGCGGCTCAAGGAAGCGGCGGAGAAGGCCAAGATCGAGCTGTCGTCGAGCCAGCAGACCGAGATCAATCAGCCGTTCATCTCGATGGACCGCAACACCGGCCAGCCGCTGCACCTGGTGGTCAAGCTGACCCGCGCCAAGCTGGAATCGCTGGTCGATGATCTGATCAAGAAGACGATCAAGCCCTGCCAGGCGGCGCTCAAGGACGCAGGCCTGGCGATCGGCGACATCGACGAGGTCGTCCTTGTCGGTGGCATGACCCGCATGCCGCGCGTGATCGAGGAAGTGACCAAGTTCTTCGGCAGGGAGCCGCACAAGGGTGTGAACCCCGACGAGGTCGTGGCGCTCGGTGCCGCGATCCAGGCCGGCGTGCTGCAGGGCGACGTCAAGGACGTGGTGCTGCTCGACGTCACCCCGCTGTCGCTGGGCATCGAGACGTTGGGTGGCGTGTTCACCCGACTGATCGACCGCAACACCACGATCCCGACCCGCAAGAGCGAGAAGTTCTCCACCGCGGCCGACAACCAGACCTCGGTCGAAGTGCACGTTCTGCAGGGCGAGCGCGACATGGCGCGCGACAATCGCACGCTGGCACGATTCCACCTGGTCGGCATCCCCTCGGCGCCGCGCGGCATGCCGCAGATCGAGGTGGCGTTCGACATCGACGCCAACGGCATCGTCAACGTCGCGGCCAAGGACCTCGGTACCGGCAAGGAGCAGAAGTACACGATCTCCAACTCCGGTGGCCTGGCCAAGGATGACGTCGAGCGGATGGTGAAGGACGCCGAATCCCACGCCGGCGAAGACAAGAAGCGGCGCGAGATGGTGGAAGACAGAAACCGGCTCGATTCCCTGGTCTACACCACGCAGAAGACCTTCGACGAGCAGAAGGACAAGCTGCAGGCGGCCGACCATGGCGAACTCGATCAGGCTCTGGAGGCCGGCAAGAAGGCGCTG
>JANOGU010000333.1:0-14327 GCA_031406135.1 Rhodobacterales bacterium | reverse complement strand
TTGCGCAAGTCCGATGCCGTCAGTTCCACCCGCGTGATCTCGATCCCTGCCATCACCACCCTCCCCATCAAAGGTCAGTGAATCAGAGAAATACCCCCGAGGGAATCCCCCAGAGTCAGACCAAGCAACCGTTGGTATTACATAATTAAATGTCCCACCGTGTGACGCTCCCGCGCTGGCAGCTGCGGGGCGGCGCTTGCAGGTCGCCCGGTAAACGCCACGCGCCGCAAACCGGCCTTGACGCCATCTGCGGCGCGGTGTCCACTCCGCCCCGCACGGTGCCCCCATCGGCGCAAAGCGTCAGGGGCTTCATCGGGAACGGGGAACGGGCGCACCCCTGCAGGGCACCCGCCTCTCCGGCCGCCCCCGCGACTGTCAGCGGCGAGCGGTCTTCCAACGGCCACTGGGGCATCTCGTTTCATCGGGCGCCCCGGGAAGGCGGAGGACACGCAGCGACCCGCGAGCCAGGAGACCGGCCGTGCGTAGTGAAACCTGAACAGCCGCCGGTGGGGCGGCGGAAGGACGTGCGAGATGACGACCCAGACCCTGGCTCTCGGTTCCCTGCGGCAGGCGCTGCTTGCGGCGATGACGGTGGCCGCACTTGGCGCCGCGCTGCTGTTCGTGGCCGGCCACGCGCAATCGGCGACGCTGCACGACGCGGCGCATGACGTGCGCCACGCCAACGGCTTGCCCTGCCACTGAGGCCGGGACACCCTTCATGCTGAAGCACATGCTGACCAGCGCGCTCGGCGCTGGGCTGGCGGCGGGCATTCTCGCCGCGCTCCTGCATTTCGCCTTCGTCCAGAACCTGATCCTGCAGGCCGAGCGCTACGAGACCGGCGCGGCGGTTCACTTCGCGGGCGTCGCCACCGGGCACGGCCAGGGCGAAGGTCATGCGGACGGCGACGGCCACGATCCCGCCGCCGCCGTGGCGGGGGACAATCCGGATCGCCAGCGCAACGCCCTGACCGCCGTCTTCCATGTCGTCGTGCAGGTCGCCTACGCGCTGCTCCTGGTCGCAGGCTTCGGCATCGCCCGCGCCTTCGGCCGCGAGGTCACCGCAGGCGAGGGCCTGATCTGGGGCGTGGCGGGCTTTGCCGCGGTCCAGCTCGCCCCGGCGATGGGGCTGGCGCCGGACCTGCCCGGCACCCCGGGCGCGGCGCTTCAGGCGCGGCAATTCTGGTGGGCGATGACGGCGCTCTGCACCGCCGGCGGCCTCGCGCTGCTGGGCCTCGGGCGCAGCGCGGCCATGGCGGCGGCGGGTGCGGCGCTGGTCGCCCTGCCCCACCTGATCGGCGCGCCGCAGGCCGGCGACTACGGCGGCGTCGCCCCGCCGGAGCTTGCCTCCGCCTTCGCGGCGCGCATCCTCGGCACCGGCCTCCTGGCCTGGGCAGTCCTCGGCTGGGTCGCGGGGCGGCTCTGGTCGGCGCCGGCGCCGTAGGGACAGCGCCGGTGCGGCACCTCAGCCTGATCGGCATCGGCACCGGCGACCCCGGGCACCTGACCCGTGCCGCCATCGCCGCGATCAACGCCGCCGACCTGATCCTGATCCCATTGAAGGGCGAGGAAAAGGCCGACCTCGCCGCCATCCGCAGGGCGCTGCTGGCCGAAGTGCTGACCAACGCTGCCACAAGGGTCGTGGCTTTTGACCTGCCTGAGCGCGACAGCGGAACGCCCGACTACCTCGACCGCGTCAGCGACTGGCACGACGCCATCGCCGCCCGCTGGCAGGCCGCCGCCGCCGCGCACCCGGCGGCGCAGCGGGTGGCGCTGCTGGTCTGGGGCGACCCCTCGCTCTACGACTCGACGCTGCGCATCGCCGAGCGCCTGAGCCCCCGGCCGGAGGTGCAGGTCATCCCCGGGATCACCGCATTGCAGGCGCTGACGGCCGCCCACGCCATCCCGCTCAACGACCTCGGCGCGCCGGTGACCCTCACCACCGGCCGCCGGCTGCGTGACGAAGGCTGGCCCGCCGGAGCCACCCGGGTGGCGGTGATGCTCGACGCCGGCGGCGCCTTCGCCGCGCTGCCGGCGGAGGGCGTCACGATCTGGTGGGGCGCGAACCTCGGGCTGTCCTCGCAGGCGCTCGACCACGGCCCCCTGGCCGAGGCCGGTCCCCGCATCCTCGCCGCACGCGCGGACTTGAAGAAGCGGCACGGTTGGGTGATGGACATCTACCTCCTCGCCAAGCCGTAGGGCGGGGTTCACCCCGCCGCCCGGGAGCCCAGCCATGACCGCCCCCAACCCCAGCGTCCGCGTCGGTCCCGTCACCTTCGCCAACACTGCCCCCGTCGCCTTCATTCTCGGCCCCTGCCAGATGGAAAGCCGGGCGCATGCGCTGGAGATGGCGCAGGCGGTGCAGGAGGCGGCCGCAAAGGTGGGCGTCGCGGCGGTGTTCAAGTCCTCCTACGACAAGGCCAACCGCACCTCGCTGGGCGGCCGGCGCGGGGTCGGGCTGGAGGCGGCGCTGGCGGTGTTTGCCGAGATCAGGGCCGCGACGGGCCTGCCGGTCCTGACTGATGTTCATGAGCGCGAGCACTGCGCCATCGTGGCGCAGGCAGTGGACATCCTGCAAATTCCCGCCTTCCTGTGCCGCCAGACCGACCTTCTGGTCGCCGCGGCCGAAACCGGGCGCGTGGTCAACATCAAGAAGGGCCAGTTCCTGGCGCCCTGGGACATGGCCAACGTCGCGGCCAAGGTCACCGGGTCGGGCAATCGCAACGTGCTGCTGACCGAGCGGGGAGTGTCCTTCGGCTACAACACGCTGGTGTCCGACATGCGCGCGCTGCCGATCATGGCGCGGACCGGCGCTCCGGTGATCTTCGACGCCACCCATTCGGTGCAGGAACCCGGCGGCCTCGGCGGCGCCTCGGGCGGCAAGCGCGAATTCGTCCCGGTGCTGGCTCGCGCCGCGGTGGCGGTGGGTGTGGCGGGGGTGTTCATCGAGACCCATGACGACCCGGACAATGCGCCGTCGGATGGGCCGAACATGGTGCCCTTGAAGGACTTGCCGGCGCTGCTGGCCTCGCTGAAGGCCATCGACGCACTGGTGAAGCGGATGTAGGGCGATCTGCCCAGTTTGGCTGTCAGTGGTGGGCAGATTGCCCACCCTATGCCAGCGCGGAGGCCGTGCTGAACCGCCCGTCTCGCTTTCCGCCTTGACCTGTCCCGCGCGCCGCATTAAGTCGCCTGAATGAACGTTCATTCCCATCGCGACGCAGCGCAGCCATGACCTCCCAGACCGCGCTACTCCCCGCCGCCGACCAGCGCGTGGCCGACCTGCTGGCCGCCGTGCGCCGGGCCTTTGCCGACAAGGGCTTCGACGGCGCCTCGATGCAGGACCTCGCGCGCGAGGCGGGGATGAGCGTGGGCAACTTCTACCGCTACTTCCCGTCCAAGGCGGCCATCGTGGCGGCGCTGATCGCCCGCGACTTCGCCGAGATGCAGGCCGACTTCGCTGCCATCCTGACCTCAGACAACCCGATGGCAGCCTTGCGTTCGGCCATCCGCCTCAAGATCAACGAGCCCGATTGCGTCGAAGACGGCCGCCTCTGGGCCGAGATCACCGCCGCCGCCCTGCGCAAACCGGAATTCGGTGCCGCCCTGCAGAAGATGGAGGAGGGCATCGTCGGCAACCTCTGCATCGTGTTCTCGCGGGTCAAGGCCGTGCCCCTGGAGACGGCGCTGCGCGCCTATGAGGTTCGCTCGGCCTATCTCGTTCTCCTCGTGAAATCCGCGATGATGCAGCCGCCGGAGAATCCCCGGCGGCGCGAACGCCTGAACGCCCTGATCCTGCAAAGCATCAACCGGACGCTCGATGAGATCGAGGCCGAGCCGCTGAAAGTTCCCGTGCCATGCGCGTCCTGACCCTCGCCGCCGCTCTCGCCTTTGCCGCCGCGCTGCCGCTCGCGGCGGAAAGCCCCGTGGCCGAACCCGAAGCCGCCGCCCCGAGCCTGCCGGCGATCACCGTCACCACCGTGGAAACCCGCCTGCTGCGCGACCGCGTCGTCGTTTCCGGCCTCGTCGGGCCGGTGGAGCGGGTGCAGGTGCAGCCGTTGATCGAGGGCCAGCCGATCGAGACGCTTCTGGCCGACGTCGGCGACACGGTCGCCAAAGGCCAGGTGCTGGCGGTGCTGTCGAAAAGCACACTCGACCTGCAGAAAAGCCAGGGCGAGGCCTCGCTGGCCGCGGCCCGCGCCCAGGTCGCCCAGGCCGAGGCGCAGCTGGTCGAGGCGCAGGCCGCCGGCGACGAGGCGACCCGCGTGAACGACCGGACCGAGGCGCTGCGCGACCGCGGCAACGCCAGCCAGGCGGCCGCCGACCAGGCCAGTGCCGCGGCGATCAGCGCCACGGCCCGCGTGCTGGTCGCCCGGCAGTCCACCCAGGCCGCCCGCGCCCAGGTGGCGCTGGCCGAGGCGCAACTGGCCAATGTCGCGCTGCAGCTTGCCCGCACCGAAGTGAAGGCCCCGGTCGGCGGCGTGATTGTCGAGCGCAACGCCTTGGTCGGCGCCGTCGCTTCGGCTGCGGCGCAGCCGATGTTCGTCATCGTCCGCGACAGCGCGCTGGAGCTCAACGCCGATGTCGCCGAGGGGGACCTGATGCGGGTCGCCGCCGGCCAGACCGCTGCCATGCGCGGCGTCGGCGGCGACGTGCCGGTCGCCGGCCGCGTGCGGCTGGTCGAGCCGGCGATCGACCCCGTCACTCGCCTGGGCCGCGCCCGGATCTGGATCGACCCCGGCTCGCCGGTGGTGCAGGGCATGTTCCTCGACGCCGAGGTGCTGGTGGCCGAGCGCGAGACCGTGGCGGTGCCGGTGACCGCGATCTCCGCCGCACCAGAGGGCGCCGTGGTGATGCGGGTCAAGGACGGCACCGCCACGCGCGTCGTCGTCACCACCGGCATCCGCGACGGCGGCTGGATCGAGGTGACCGAGGGGCTGGCCGTCGGCGACACTGTGGTGCTGAAGGCCGGCGCCTTCGTGCGTGACGGCGACCGGATCAACCCGGTCCCCGCGGCCACCAACTGACGGGAGCGGGCGATGAACTTCTCCGCCTGGTCGATCAAAAACCCGATCGCGCCGATCCTCGCCTTCTTCATGCTGCTGGTGCTGGGCTGGCAGAGCTTCAACACGCTGCCGATCACGCGGTTTCCGAACATCGACGTGCCGCTGGTCGCGGTCACCGTGGCGCAGCCTGGCGCCGCGCCGGCGGAGCTTGAGACCCAGGTCACCAAAGAGATCGAGGACGCGGTCTCGGGCCTGACCGGGGTCAAGAACGTGCAGTCGACCGTCAGCGACGGCGTCTCCACCACGGTCATCGAATTCCGCATGGAAGTGCCGACCGACAAGGCGGTGCAGGACGTAAAGGACGCCATCGACCAGATCCGCGGCGACCTGCCGGGGGGCATCGAGGCGCCCATCGTCACCCGCATCGACGTCGAGGGCATCGCGATCATGACCTACGCGGTCGCCTCGCCCGACAAGTCGATCGAGGAACTGTCCTGGTTCGTGGACGATGTCGTCACCCGCACCCTGCAGGGCCGTCCCGGTATCGGCCGGGTGGACCGCTACGGTGGCGCCGACCGCGAGATCCGCATCCTGCTCGATCCGGTGAAGCTGGACAGCTACGGCGTCACCGCGCAGGCGGTGAACGCGCAGCTGGCCCAGACCAACGCCGACATCGGCTCCGGCCGGTCCGAGATCGGCGCCGGCGAGCAGGCGATCCGCGTCCTGGGCGATGCCGGCACGGTCGAGGCATTGGCCGCGACCACTATCGCGCTGCCGAACGGGCGCCATGTGCGGCTGGATAATCTCGGCGAGGTCGTGGACACCTACGAGGAATTACGCAGCTTCGGCCGCCTGAACGGCGACCAGGTCGTCGCCTTCTCGGTCTTCCGCTCCAAGGGCGCCTCCGAGGTCTCGGTGGCCGAGACCGTGACCGCCACGCTGGCCGAAGTGCGCGCGGCGCATCCCGATGTCGAGATCAAGCTGATCGACGAGATCGTGTTCTACACCTACGGCAACTACGAGGCGGCGCTGCATACGCTGCTCGAAGGCGCCATCCTCGCCATTCTGGTGGTGCTGCTGTTCCTCAAGAACTGGCGGGCCACGCTGATCACCGCGGTCGCCCTGCCGCTGTCTGTGATCCCCACGTTCTACATCATGGACCTGCTGGGGTTCTCGCTGAACCTCGTCTCTTTCCTCGCGCTCACCCTCGCCACCGGCATCCTGGTGGACGACGCCATCGTCGAGATCGAGAACATCGCGCGGCACATGCGGATGGGTAAGACCCCGTACCGCGCCTCGATCGAGGCGGCCGACGAGATCGGGCTTGCGGTGATCGCGACCACGATGACCATCGTGGCGGGGTTCGTGCCGGTGTCGTTCATGCCCGGCATCCCCGGCCAGTATTTCCGCCAGTTCGGCCTGACCGTCGCCATCGCGGTGCTGTTCTCGCTTCTGGTCGCGCGCCTGATCACGCCGATGATGGCGGCCTACCTGATGCGCGCCAGCGACGCGGGCACCGAGGAGGGTCATCGCGACGGCTTGGTCATGCGCGGCTACCTCTGGTTCGTGAAACACACCGGCGGCGGCTTCGTGCCGCTGCCCAACCCGCTGTGGCTCCTCTTCCCGCTGCGCGCCCTGCCGCGCATCGGCGGCGCCTTCCGCCGTTGGTGGTTCGCCTTCCCGGCGCGCTACGTCACGCTCGCCGCCGCCTTCGTCATTCTCGCGATCTCGATCTTCTTCATGATGAAAGTCCCCGGCAGCTTCCTGCCGCCCGAGGACGTGAGCCGCATCGCGATCAGTGTGGAACTGCCGCCCGGCACGACGCTGGAGGAGACCGACCGCACCACCCAGAAGATGACCGCGATCATCGAGGAGGTGCCGGGCGTGCGCGATGTCTTCGTGCTGGGCGGCGCCTCGCCCACCGGCGACCGCGACATCCGCCGCGCCTCGATCTCGGTCGTGCTCGACCGCCTGGACCACAGCCTGCTGCTGAGGCTCAGCGAATTCGGGCGCATGATCCCCCTCGCCGGCCGGCTGGTGCCGGAAGTGGAGAACACCGGCCGGATGGTGCCGCAGATCGAGGTCGAGGCCGAGATTTTCCGCCGCCTGGAGGTGATCCCCGACATCCGCGCGTTCAAGCTCAATGACCGTGGCGAGCGCGATCTGTCGTTCTCGATCCTCGCCGCCACCGAGGCCGACCTGAACACCGCCGTGGCGCTTTTGGAAGAGGCGCTGTCGGGCGATCCGCTCCTTGCCAACGTCGCTTCCGAAGGCGCCCTGCCGCGCCCGGAAATCCAGATCACCCCGCGGACCGAAGAGGCCGCCCGGCTGGGCGTGACCACCGCCGCCATCGCCCAGATCCTGCGCGTGGCGACCATTGGCGACACCGACGCCGCGCTGGCGAAACTGTCCATCGACGACCGTCTGATCCCGGTGCGGGTGCGGCTGAACGACGCAAGCCGCGAGGACCTCGGGCGGCTGGCCGCCCTGCGCGTGCCGACCTCGGCGGGCGGCACCGTGCCGCTGGCCGCGGTCGCCGACATCCGCATCTCCTCCGGTCCGGCCGAAGTGGACCGTCTGAACCGCGAGCGCCGCGCCACCATCGGCGCCAACCTGCCGCCCGGCGTGGCGCTGGGCGAAGCCGCCGCCCGGTTCAATGAGGTTGCGGTCGGCGATCCCGAGCGAGGCATCGCGCCACTGGTGGCGCTGCCAGCCGGCGTGCGCATCCAGTCCGCCGGCGACGCCGAGGTGCAAAAGGAGCTGAACCAGAGCTTCCTCAAAGCCATGGTCATGGGCCTGATGCTGGTGCTGGCGGTGCTGATCCTGCTGTTCCACTCGGTGCTGCAGCCCTTCACCATCCTGTTCTCGCTGCCCCTGGCCATCGGTGGGGTGGCGGCGGCGTTGATCCTGACCGGCTCGGCGCTGTCGATGCCGGTACTGATCGGCATCCTGATGCTGATGGGCGTGGTGACCAAGAACGCGATCCTGCTGATCGACTTCGCCATCGAGATGCAGGACCGCGGCATGACCCGGGTGCAGGCCGTCATCGAGGCCGGCCACAAGCGCGCCCGTCCGATCGTGATGACCTCCATCGCGATGTCGGCGGGGATGCTGCCCTCGGCGCTGGGCGTGGGCGAAGGCGGCGCCTTCCGCGCGCCGATGGCCACCGCGGTGATCGGCGGCATCATCGTCTCGACCGCGCTCAGCCTGGTGATCGTGCCGTCGTTCTTCCTGATCATGGACGACCTGTCCTGGCTTCTGGGCAAGATGTTCGGCTGGCTCGTCGGCCCCAAGGAGGCCGATCCCGTGCCGGTCGATCCCGCCGCGCTGGAGGCACGGATCGAGACGCTGACGGTGGACCAGAGCCTGATCTCCGGCCGCCTGACCGATCTGGAGAACGGCGCCCTGATGCGCCGGCCGACGGCGCTGCACGTCGCGGAATAGCGGCCCGTCCGGGTCCGCCCGGCCCTTGCCAAGATCGCGGCGGACATGCTTCTGTCCGGCTCCGGCCGCCCGGCAGGGGCGGCGCCACCGACCGGGGACCCGCAATGCGCCTCTTCCGACCCGCCGCGCTGATCGCGGCGCTGCTGGCCGCGCTGCCGGCGCTGGCCGCCGATCCCGGGCAGCTGCTGCGCGACTGGAACCGCCTGGTGCTGGAACTGGTGCGGCACACGCCGACCTATTCGCCGCCGGTGGCGAGCCGCGCCTTTGCCTATCTCGGCATCATCGGCTTCGAGGCCACCGCCCAGGGCGATGCGCGGCTGGGCTCGCTGGCCGCACAACTGCCCGGCCTGGCGCCGCTGCCGCCGCGAGCCGAGGGAGCGCATGACGAGGCCGTGGTCCTGCAAGCAGCGCTGGCCGAGGCCGTGCCGCATCTCTTCGGCAACACCGGCCCCACCGGCCAGCGCGCGATGGCGGCGATGGCCGAGGAGATGCGCGCCGAGGCCTCGGCCGGCCTCGACCCCGCCATTGTCACGCGGTCCGAGGCCGCCGGCCGGGCGGTGGCGGGGCACATCCTTGCCTGGGCCGCCACCGACGGCGGCGAGGTGGTGGAGAACCTCGGCTTCCCCTACGCCCATGACCTGCCGACGGGCCCCGCCGCCTGGGTCCCGACCACCACCGTCGCCCTGCAGCAACTGCCGCTTCTCCCCGACTGGGGAACCAACCGGACCTTCGCCCTGCCCGCCGCCGACGCCTGCGACCTGCCGCCGCCGCCAGCCTACTCCGAGGAGCCCGGCAGCGCCTTCCACGCCGAGGCGATGGAGGTCTACGAGGTCGCGGTGTCCCTGACCGGCGAAGACCGTCTGATCGCCCGCTTCTGGTCCGACGACCCGATGTTGTCGCCCACGCCGCCGGGCCACTGGGTCAGCATCGCGCTCGATCTGCTCGACGCCGAGGCCGCCGACGCGGCCCGCTCCTCCGAAGTTCTGGCACGGCTGGGGATCGCGGTGGCCGACGCCTTCATCGCCAATTGGCGCATCAAGTATCGCGACAACCTGCTGCGCCCGGTCACCTACATCCGCCGGGTCATCGATCCGGCGTGGCAGCCAACGCTCATTACCCCTCCCTTCCCCGAATACCCCTCCGGCCACTCCACCCAGTCCGGCGCGGCCGAGGTGGTTCTGGCGGCGCTCTACGGGCCGGATTTCGCCTTCACCGACCGCACCCACGAGGACGAGGGGATGGACGGGCGCGACTACCCCTCATTCAAGGCCGCCGCCGAGGAGGCGGCGCTCAGCCGGCTCTACGGCGGCATCCATTTCCGCAGCGCCATCGCGCAGGGGCTGGTGCAGGGCCGCTGCGTCGGCGCCTTCGCCGCGGGACTGTCGCTGCGGGCCGCGCCGTGAGATACGTGCTCGCCCTGCTTCTCGCCTGCCCCGCCGCGGCGCAGGAGCCGGCAATCCCCCTCTACGCCGATGAGACGGCCACCGCCGGGCTCGACACGCCCTATCTCGGCGAATGGGAATACATGGTCGGCGGCGGGGTCGCGGCCTTCGACTGCAACGGCGACGAACGCCCGGAGGTCTGGCTCGCCGGCGGCGAGGGCCAAGCGTCGCTGTTCCTCAACGACTCGCTCCCCGGCGGCAAGCTCGCCCTGAACCCCGTCGAAAGCGGGCTGGAGGTCACCGCCGCCACCGGCGCCTACCCCGCCGACATCGACGGCGACGGCCTCACCGATCTCCTCGTCCTGCGCGTCGGCGAGAACCTCCTGATGCGGGGCCGCGGCTCCTGCCGGTTCGAGCGCGCCAACGAGGCCTGGGGTTTCGATGGCGGCGACGGCTGGTCGGCGGCGGCGGCGATCACCTGGGAACCCGGCGCGACCTGGCCCACAATCGCCGTCGGCAACTACATCGACCGGCGCGAGGAGGCGTTTCCCTGGGGCTCCTGCACGCCGAATTGGCTGCACCGCCCGGGCGAAGCCGGCGGCTTTGCCGCGCCGCTGCCGCTGACCCCCAGCTACTGCGCGCTCGCCATGCTGTTCACCGACTGGAACCGCTCCGGTGTCCCGTCCCTGCGGGTGTCCAATGACCGCGAATACTACAAGGGCGGACAGGAACAGCTTTGGCGCATGTCCGACGTCCCGTTGCCCTGGGACGAAGCCGGCGGCTGGAAGCGACTGCGCATCTGGGGGATGGGGATCGCGGCGCAGGACCTCAACGGCGACGGCTACCCGGAATACTTCCTGACCTCGATGGCCGACAACCGTCTGCAGAGCCTCACCGAAGGGCCGGAAAAGCCGGCCTACGGCGACAAGGCTTTCGCCCTCGGCGTCACCGCGCACCGGCCCTATACCGGGGGCGACTTCCATCCTTCCACCGCCTGGCATGCGCAGTTCGACGACGCGAACCTCGACGGCCGGCCAGACCTCTTCGTGGTCAAGGGCAACGTCGCCGAGATGCCCGATTTCGCCCAGCGCGACCCCAACAACCTGCTGCTGCAACGCGCCGACGGCACCTTCATCGAGGCCGGCGACCGCGCCGGCATCGCCAGCATGGGCATCGGCCGCGGCGGCATCCTGGCCGACCTCAACGCCGACGGCCGGCTCGACATCGTGGTCCAGAACCGCTGGACCGGCCCGGAGGTCTGGCGCAACACCGGCGAGGGCACCGGCAACTGGATCGCGCTGCGCCTCGCCGCACCCGGACCCAACCGCGACGCCGTCGGCGGCTGGATCGAAATCAGGCAGGGCGAGGCCGTCCTGACCCGTGAGATCACCGTCGGCGGCGGCCACGCCAGCGGCCACCTCGGCTGGATCAGCCTGGGTCTCGGTGAGGCCACGGAGGCCGAGGTCCGCGTCCTCTGGCCCGAGAGGGAAGCCGGCCCCTGGCAACCCCTCTCCGCCAACCGCTTCTGGCGCCTGTCGCCGGGGGCGGAGCCGCAGGAATTCACACCCCGCTAAGGAGGCAACGAATGGCACGTCTCGCAGGCAAGGTCGCACTCATCTCCGGCGGCGCCACCGGCATGGGCGGCGCCGCGTCCACCCTATTTGCCGCCGAGGGCGCGGCGGTCGGGATCGTCGACCGCAACTTCGCCGCCGCCGAGGAGCGCGCCGCCGAGATCACCGCGGCGGGCGGCATTGCCATGGCGGTGGCGGCGGACGTCTCGCAGGCGGCAGAGGTGCAGGCCGCCGTGGACCGGATCACCGCGGCGCTCGGGCCGATCACCGTGCTCTTCAACCACGCCGGCACCATCATCATCAAACCCTTCCTCGAGACGACGGAAGCGGAATGGGACTGGCTGCACGCGGTCAACGTGAAGTCGATGTTCGTGATGACCAAGGCCGTCCTGCCCGGGATGATCGCGGCGGGTGGCGGCGCCATCGTCTGCACCTCCTCGATCTCTGCCGTCGCCGGCACGCCGATGGAGGTGCTCTACGACACCACCAAGGGCGCGGTGCACATGTTCGCCCGCGCCATCGCGGTCGAATTCCGCGACCGGGGCATCCGCTGCAACGCCGTCTGCCCCGGCTTCATCGAAACCCCGCACGGGTTGCGCGAGGTGCGCGACCTGCTGGCCCTTGGCGTCGACGTCTCCGAAGCCGCCATCGCCGCGCAGCAGGGCCGCATCGGCAAGCCGGAAGAGGTCGCGCGCGCCGCCCTCTTCCTCGCCTCCGACGAGGCGAGCTTCGTCAACGGCGCGCATCTCTTCGTGGACAACGGCTTCACCGCGATCTGACCGCCTCATCCGCGCGGCAGACCTTCGCTTAACTCATCTTGAGGCAGAATCATATTCCTTGAACTGCAGAGCTCGCTGAGCCAATGTCGAAACTTACAGCCCGGGGAGCGAACCTTTGCAAACAGATGATTTTCCCATCGAAACTATTCTGGCCGAAAGCCGCCGCTTCATGGTACCGCTCTACCAGCGCAAATACCAGTGGGGAGATGAGCGCCTGAACCCGTTCTGGGATGATGTAGAATCCAAGGCTACGGAAGTACTCGAACGCAACAGCCGGTTTCAACATTACATGGGCGCGCTTATCCTTTTGCCTCTTGGGGAAGGATTGCCAATTGGCGTTACACCCAGAATGCAAATCGTTGACGGCCAACAGCGCTTAACCACTTTCCAACTATTTCTGGCGGCGCTTCGCGAAATCGCGCGCCAGCACGAGCTGCCCGACATCATGGAGCAGGTGAACGGGTACCTGTTCAATGTGCCCCGGTCTAAAGACACCGACCCATTGGTCAGGTTCAAGTTGACCCCCACACCGTCAGACCGTGAGATTTTTCACGATATCATCGAGAAAGAGTACACACAGGTCCGCGTCAAGTATCATCAGTACTATTGGGGCGGCGGTGTGCCGAAAAACACACCCATCCGGGCCCTTCGCGCTTATGTTCTTTTCCGCCATTTGATAGCGCAGTTTGCGCTTGCCGGCCCTAGCGATTCAAAGCGCGAAACCGAAGAGAGTGAGGAAGCCCCTCAAACTGACGGCGCTTCCCTGGTGGTGATCGAACAGCGCCTGGACGCACTGATGCGCGCGATTCTTGCCCAAATGAAACTCGTTGTCATCACCCTTGGGGAAGGCGACGATGCGCAAGTGATCTTCGAGACATTGAACTCCAAGGGCCAGCCGCTGCTCGCGATGGATTTGGTTCGCAACAACATCTTCTACCGCGCCGAAAAGCAAAGCGCGGCAACCGACGACCTTTACAAGGAACTTTGGGATCCCTTTGACGCCTACTGGTGGAAAGAGAATGCGCCGAATGCGCGTCCAACCCGGCCGAGGATCGATCATTTCTTGGCACATGTTCTTGCCGCAGAGACCGGCAATGCAATCGCAATGCGTGAACTTTATTCCGAGTACCGCGCCTTCGCGTCGCCGCGTGGGAAGCCACGCTTCCCCGATGTTGAAGACGAGCTCAAGCTCCTTAGAAGGCATGCGCCAATCTACGAAACCCTTGAGGGACGAAAGGATGCAAACCCGACGATGGCCTGGCTTGGACGAAAGCTGGCAACCTGGCAGGTCACGACCGCATATCCAATCATGATGCAGGTCGCATCTGCGGACTTGTCAGAAGGTGAACAGGACCGCATCGCGCGGCTCGTTTATTCCTACATCGTGCGTCGTGCGGTCTGTGACATGACCAACAAGAACCTGAACAAACTCTTTCAGGCAATTGCCCAGCGCTTTTTAGCGGATGGACCGTCGCAAGAGACGCTCCGGGCGTTCTTCCGTAGCAGATCAGGCGAAAGTTCGCGGTTCCCAACTGACGAGGAGTTCAAGCGTGCCATCCTGACCCAGCCCCTGTACAAACTTGCGCCGGGTGACAGGAACAAAGACATTCTTTGGGAGCTTGAATTGGCAAGTCGAGCCAGATTCGCAGAAGCCGTGGTCAAACCCAGTGGCCTTTGGACCGAGCACGTTCTGCCCGTTTCTTGGAACGAGGACTGGCCCTTCGCAGATGGGAGCGTTGCCGTGCATGGGGCAGGCGGCGCCAAGGCCGACGAGCGTGATCGCCTGTTGCACACTTTGGGCAACCTCAGTTTGATCACTGGCGCACTGAACATTTCTTCCGGGAACAAGGGCTTCATGCAGAAGCGCGAAAAGTTCAATGAGCATACATCTTTGTTTCTAAACAGGTGGTTCGCGAGGCGAGGCGCCTGGACGGAAGCAGACATTAACGAACGTGGTGAACATCTGGCAGAAAAAGCACTGACTATTTGGCCAAGCGTATCGGTGTAGTCATACCAACGGCCCTATTGGTTGACCTGTGCCCATAGGCGGTCAGTGATCGAGGTTACGGTCTTGGGATCATTGGCGAAGCGGTTCCATGCGGCACAACAGGCATCGACGATGGTGGGATAGTCGTCGAAGACGCTGAT
>JANOGU010000332.1:0-5580 GCA_031406135.1 Rhodobacterales bacterium | reverse complement strand
CACCTGACGCTTGGGGTCGCCGGAGGCCCAGTTGGCCTTCTGGTTGATGATCGCGTCCAGCGCCACCGCCGTCTTGCCGGTCTGGCGGTCACCGATGATCAGTTCGCGCTGGCCACGGCCCACCGGGATCATCGCGTCGATGGCCTTCAGCCCCGTGGCCATCGGCTCGTGCACCGATTTGCGCGGGATGATGCCCGGTGCCTTGACGTCGGCCACGCGGCGCTCGGACGTATCGATCGGACCCTTGCCGTCGATCGGGTTTCCCAGACCATCGACAACCCGTCCCAGCAGCGCGTCACCGGCGGGCACGTCCACGATGGACTTGGTGCGCTTGACGGTATCGCCTTCCTTGATGTCGCGGTCGTCGCCGAAGATCACGATGCCGACGTTGTCGACCTCGAGGTTCAGCGCCATGCCGCGGATCCCGCCGGGGAACTCGACCATCTCGCCGGCCTGGACGTTGTCGAGGCCGTGCACGCGGGCGATGCCGTCGCCCACAGACAGAACCCTGCCAACCTCGGCAACATCGGCGTCCTTGCCGAAGTTCTTGATCTGCTCCTTGAGGATCGCGGAGATCTCGGCAGCCTGGATTCCCATGTTATCCGACCTCTTTCATGGCGTTCTGGAGTTGCGCGAGCCGGGCCTTGACGGAGGTGTCGAGCATCTTCGACCCCACCCGCACCACGAGCCCGCCGATGAGGCTTTCATCAACGGTGATGTCGAGAATGATGTCCTTGCCGACGCTCTTCTTCAGCGTCGTGGCCAGCGCCTTGGCCTGCGCCTCGGTGAGCGCCACCGCCGAGGCGACCTCGGCGGTGACCTCGCCCTTCTCGGCGGCGATCCGGGCGCGCAGTTGGGCGACAAGCTGCGGCAGCACGAACAGGCGGCGCTTGGACGCCATCAGCGCCAGAGTGTTCGCGGTGATCGTGTTCAGGCCCATCTTCGCCGCCACCT
This sequence comes from Rhodobacterales bacterium, assembly GCA_031406135.1. Classification (GTDB taxonomy): domain Bacteria; phylum Pseudomonadota; class Alphaproteobacteria; order Rhodobacterales; family Rhodobacteraceae; genus JANOGU01. The sequence continues at coordinate 4,626 of JANOGU010000332.1, read as the reverse complement.
TGGCGACGACTGCGGCCTGGTCCTCGCGGCTGTAGATCGGCGAGGCAATCAGATCGCGCAGGTCGGCGCTTTCGGCCAGCGCGGCGGCCAGCGCCCCGGTGTCGGTTTCCAGCGCCTTCAGCGCCTTGGCCTCCTTCGCCAGCTCGAACAGCGCCGTCGCATAGCGCTGGGCGATCCCGGTTGAGATCGAGACAGATTCGGACACGCATCCCCCACGTGGCAGAGGCCCGCGCCCGCAGTTTCGCAAGGCACAGACCCATCCTGAGGCAGGTCCGGAGATTCCCGGCGCCCCGAATTGGTGGCCGTGTAGCAGGTCGATCCTGACCCCGCAACCGCTTAGACCCGGCGGTTGCCGAGGAGCGTTTTGCAGGTGCGGCAAGGGCACTCGGGCGGGTTCAGGCCCACGCCGGAGCGTCAGGGCGCCGGCAGGATCGCGGGCTGCGGCAGGCCTTTGAGCGCCGGCCGCAAGCGCCGCGCCGCGACCGCCCCCAGGCCGCCGCGCGTGGGTGCCCAGACCTGCTTGGTCGCCTCGGTCATCACCACGCCACCACGCAGGAAGCGGCCGAAGCGGCGGCCGAGGCGCTCCCAGCTGTCCGCCGTGCGCAACCAGAACGGGCTTTGCGACGGCGGCGCGAACAGCGCCGAGAGCGTGCGCTCCGGGGTGAAGCCGTGGCGCTTAAGCTGCGCCTCGAGCTGCGCCGCCGAATAGGGCCGGCCATAGCCGAACGGCGTGCCGTCCCGCCGCGCCCAGAGCCCGGACCGCGCCGGCACGATGAACAGCACCCGCCCGCCCGGCGCCAGCACGCGCGACGCCTCCTCCAGCACGTCGGTGGGCCGCTCCGAGGTTTCCAGCCCGTGCAGGAGGACGAGCTTCTCCACCGTCCCGGTGCCCAGCGGCCAGCCCGCCTCGTCGCAAAGCACCGAGACGTTCGCCATCCCGGCGGGCCAGGGCATCACCCCCTGCGGCGCGGGCATCAGGGCGACCACGCGCCGGGCGGTTTCCAGATACGGGCGCAGCAGCGGCACCGCAAAGCCGAACCCCACCACTGTCTGGTCGCGCGCATCCGGCCAGATCGCCGCCACCTGCTCGCGGATGGCGCGCTGCGCCACCCGGCCCAGCGGCGTGCGATAGTAGAAGGACTTCAGGTCCAGCACGTCGAGGTGCATTGCGGCGGGCGCCCCTTCCGGCACAGACTGGCACCCGATCATAGCTGCGGGGGAGGGAATTGCCATGCCGCTCGAAGTCGTTGTCGTCCCCTGTCTGTCGGACAACTTCGCCTACATCCTGCGCTGCGAAGAGAACGGCGGCACCGCCTGCGTGGATGTGCCCGATGCCGTGCCGATCCTGGCCGCACTCGACGCGCGCGGCTGGGACCTGGATCAGGTGCTGATCACGCATCACCATCCCGATCACATCCAGGGCGCCGCCGACCTGGTCGCCGCGACCGGCGCCCGGGTGACCGGCGCGGCTGCCGACGCCCATCGCCTGCCGCCGCTGGACGAGGCCGTGGGCCCGGGCGACCTGGTCCGCGTCGGCCGCGCCAAGGGCGTGGCGCGCGATGCCGCCGGGCACACGCGGGGTCACATCGCCTTTCACTTCCCGGCCGAGCGCATCCTGTTTTCCGCCGACAGTCTGATGGCGGCGGGCTGCGGGCGGCTGTTCGAGGGGACGCCGGCCGAGATGTGGGCGACGCTCTCGGCCTTCGCCGCCTATCCGGCCGACACCCAAATCTATTCCGGTCACGATTATCTGGCCGCCAACCTGCGCTTCGCCGCGCATGCCGATCCGGAGAACCCGGCGATCCCCGAGCGGGTCGCCCGCGTTGCCGCGATCAAGGCCGCGGGCGGCTGGCCGATGCCCTGGACGATGGAGGACGAGCGCGCGACCAACCCGTTCCTGCGCGCTGACCTGCCCGGACTGCGCGCCACGACCGGACTGCCCAAGGCGCCAGCGGTCGAGGTTTTCGCCGCATTGCGGGCGATGAAGGACAAGTTCTGACCCCACAATCGCCCATCTCGTTGTTCACATTCTGAGCACGGCCACGGACAAAGCGAACTATTGCGGCGGAAAGCACTTGAAGCCCGCTGGATAAAACCAAAGTCTAACGGTCGAGACGCCAGGGTGGTTCCGGGGTCGCCCCGTCCCCGCCCGCAGGACAGGAGCACGAACGTGCCGTCATTTTCGCAGACCCTCGAGCAGGCTATCCACAACGCATTGGCCCACGCCAACGCCCGCCGCCACGAACTCGCGACTTTGGAGCATCTGCTTCTGTCGCTGATCGACGAGCCCGACGCCGCCCGGGTGATGAAGGCCTGCAGCGTCAACCTCGATACGCTGAAGAAGACGCTGGTCGATTTCATCGACGACGACCTCTCGACGCTGGTGACCGATGTCGAAGGGTCGGAGGCGGTTCCCACCGCCGCCTTCCAGCGGGTGATCCAGCGCGCGGCGATCCATGTGCAGTCCTCGGGCCGGACCGAGGTGACGGGCGCGAACGTGCTGGTCGCGATCTTTGCCGAACGTGAATCGAATGCCGCCTATTTCCTGCAGGAACAGGACATGACGCGCTATGACGCGGTGAACTTCATCGCCCATGGCGTGGCCAAGGATCCGTCCTATGGCGAGGCCCGGCCGGTGACCGGGGCGGACGAACCGGCGGAAACGCCCAAGGCCGAGGCCGGGGAGGTCAAGGAATCCGCGCTGTCGAAGTTCTGCGTGGACCTCAACACCAAGGCACGCAAGGGCGACGTCGATCCGCTGATCGGCCGCGAGGCCGAGGTGGAGCGCTGCATCCAGGTGCTCTGCCGCCGGCGCAAGAACAACCCCCTGCTCGTCGGCGATCCCGGCGTCGGCAAGACCGCCATCGCCGAGGGCCTGGCCTGGAAGATCGTCAAGGCCGAAGTGCCCGAGGTGCTGGCTGGCGCCACCATCTTCTCGCTCGACATGGGCGCGCTTCTCGCCGGCACCCGCTATCGCGGCGACTTCGAGGAACGGCTGAAGGCCGTGGTCAAGGAGATGGAGGATCATCCCGACGCGATCCTGTTCATCGACGAGATCCACACCGTGATCGGCGCCGGCGCCACCTCCGGCGGCGCGATGGACGCCTCCAACCTGCTGAAGCCCGCGCTGCAGGGCGGCAAGCTGCGCTGCATGGGCTCGACCACCTACAAGGAGTTCCGCCAGCACTTCGAGAAAGACCGCGCGCTGAGCCGCCGGTTCCAGAAGATCGACGTGAACGAGCCCTCGGTCGAGGATTCGGTGAAGATTCTCTTCGGCCTCAAGCCCTATTTCGAGGAACACCACGACCTGCGCTACACCGCCGACGCGATCCGCGCCGCGGTCGAACTGGCGGCGCGCTACATCCACGACCGCAAGCTGCCCGACAAGGCCATCGACGTGATCGACGAGGCTGGCGCGGCGCAGCACCTGGTGACCGAGAGCAAGCGGCGCAAGACCATCGGCATCAAGGAGATCGAGGCCGTGGTGGCCAAGATCGCCCGCATCCCGCCGAAGTCGGTGTCCAAGGACGACGCCGAGGTCCTGCGCGACCTGGAAAAGGGGCTCAAGCGCGTGGTCTTCGGCCAGGACAAGGCGATCGAAAGCCTGTCCTCGGCGATCAAGCTCGCCCGCGCCGGCCTGCGCGAGCCGGAAAAGCCGATCGGCAACTACCTGTTCGCCGGCCCCACGGGCGTCGGCAAGACCGAGGTGGCCAAGCAACTGGCTTCCTCTCTCGGCGTCGAACTGCTGCGCTTCGACATGTCGGAATACATGGAGAAGCACGCCGTCAGCCGCCTGATCGGCGCGCCGCCGGGCTATGTCGGCTTTGACCAGGGCGGCATGCTCACGGACGGCGTCGACCAGCACCCGCACTGCGTGCTCCTGCTGGACGAGATCGAGAAGGCGCACCCGGACGTTTACAACATCCTGCTTCAGGTGATGGACCACGGCAAGCTGACCGACCACAACGGCCGCCAGGTCGATTTCCGCAACGTGATCCTGATCCTGACCACCAACGCCGGCGCCCAGGAACAGGCCCGCGCCGCCATCGGCTTCGGCCGCGAGCGGCGGACCGGCGAGGACACGGCGGCCATCGAGCGGCTGTTCACGCCGGAATTCCGCAACCGGCTGGACGCCGTCATCTCCTTCGCGCCGCTGGCCAAGGAGTCGATCATGCAGGTGGTGGAGAAGTTCGTGCTGCAACTCGAGGCGCAGCTCTTGGACCGCAACGTCCACATCGAACTGACGCCCGAGGCCGCCGCCTGGCTGGGCGACAAGGGCTACGACGACAAGATGGGCGCCCGCCCGCTGGCCCGCGTCATCCAGGAGCACATCAAGAAGCCGCTGGCCGAGGAGCTGCTGTTCGGCAAGCTGGTCAAGGGCGGCCTGGTGCAGGTGGGGGTCAAGGGCGACGGCATCGACCTGCAGTTCCAGGAACCTGCCAAGCCGCGCCTGACCAAACAGAAGCCGCCGCTGCTGACGGCGGAGTAATACCAACGGTTGCTTGGTCTGACTCTGGGGGATTCCCTCGGGGGTATTTCTCTGATTCACTGACCTTTGATGGGGAGGGTGGTGATGGCAGGGATCGAGATCACGCGGGTGGAACTGACGGCATCGGACTTGCGCAA
>JANOGU010000283.1:0-4526 GCA_031406135.1 Rhodobacterales bacterium | reverse complement strand
CAGCGCGCCCCTTGCGGGCGCAAGACGGCGGCTCTGGCATCCGTCCGTCCAAGGGTGCTGCGGGGGTGCAAGGGGGGCGCCTGCGGCCCCCTTGCCTGGTCCCGCGCCCGCGGGGCGCGGGACGGCGCGGTCAGAGGTCTTCGACCATCCGCACGCCGGGGACCGCGCGCAGGGCGCCGCGGATGGCGGGGGTGACTGGGACGGGGTCGGCGAGGCGGAGGTCGATCTCGCGGCCGGTGGCGGCGTCGGCAAGCGTGAGCACGACCGGCGCGCGGGGGCCGGCGGCGTCGCGCGCCGCGCGGGCCAGGAGGTCGGCGACCGAGGCGAGCGCGGCTTCGGCCGCGACATGCAGGCGCAGGCCGGCCGGCGGCCGCGCGTCGACGGCGGCGTCGATCGGGGTGATCTGGCGGGCGAGGAGCTTGAGGCTGTCGCCTTCGAGGCTGGCCTCGACTTGCATCACCACGTTCGCCCCCGGGTCGAGGAAGGCGCGCGACGCCTCCAGCGTCTCGGAGAACACCGTCACCTCGTAGCCGCCGGTCGGGTCGGAGGCCTGCACGAAGGCGAAGCGGTTGCCGCGCGCCGACTTGCGTTCCTGCCGGCCGGCGACGGAGCCGGCGATCTTCGCCAGCAACGGCCCGCGTTCGGCGGCGGCGCGGACCTCGGCCAGCGTGCGCACGCCCTGGGGCCGGAGCCCTGGCAGGTAGTCGTCCAGCGGGTGGCCGGAGAGGTAGAAGCCGAGTGCCGCCTGTTCCTCGGACAGGCGCTGCACGTAGGGCCAGTCGTCGCGCCAGGGCAGCCGCGGCTCGGGGATGTCGGCGCCGTCCGATCCGAACAGCGCTGCCTGCGCCGAGGCGCGGGCGTCGTGGACGGCGGCGGAATAGGCGACGAGCCCGTCCAGCGCCTCGGACACCCGGGCGCGGTTGGCGTCGAGCGCGTCGAAGGCGCCGGCGCGGGCCAGCATTTCCAGCGGGCGCTTGCCGAGGCGCTTGAGGTCCACCCGGCGGGCGAGGTCGAAGAGGCTGGCAAAGGGGCTCTCGCCGCGGGCCGCGACGATGCCGCGCATCGCCTCGACGCCGACGTTCTTGAGCGCGCCCAGGGCGTAGACCACGGCGCCGTCGCGGACGGAAAAGCTCGCCTGCGAGGCGTTGACGCAGGGCGCGACGATGCGCAGGCCCAGCGTCTTCTTCACCTCCTCGGCATAGTCGCGCAGCTTGTCGGTGAGGTGGATGTCGCAGTTCATCACCGCGGCCATGAACTCGACCGGGTGGTTGGCCTTGAGCCAGGCGGTCTGGTAGCTGACCACGGCATAGGCGGCGGCGTGGGATTTGTTGAAGCCGTAGTTGGCGAACTTCTCCAGAAGGTCGAAGACCTCGCCCGCCTTGTTCCGGCCGACGCCATCGCGCACCGCCCCGGCGATGAACTTCGGGCGTTCCCGGGCCATTTCCTCCGGGTTCTTCTTGCCCATGGCCCGGCGCAGGAGGTCGGCGCCGCCCAGCGAATAGCCGGCCATGACCTGGGCGATTTCCATCACCTGTTCCTGGTAGACGATGATGCCCTGCGTCTCGGCCAATATGGGGTCGATCGAGGGGTGGATCGATTCCAGCGGGCGCAGGCCGTTCTTCACGTCGCAGTAGACCGGGATGTTCTCCATCGGCCCCGGGCGGTAGAGCGCGACGAGGGCCACGATGTCCTCGATGCAGGTGGGCTTCATCCGCCGCAGCGCGTCCATCATGCCCGAGCTCTCGACCTGGAACACCGCCACGGTCCTGGCGGAGGCATAGAGCGCGTAGGCCTTGGGATCGTCGAGCGGAATGCGGTCGATGTCGATGGCGATGCCGCGCAGTTTCAGCAGGTCCAGCGCGTTGCGGATGACCGTGAGGGTCTTCAGCCCGAGGAAGTCGAACTTCACCAGACCGGCGGCCTCGACCCATTTCATGTTGAACTGCGTGGCCGGCATGTCGGACCTGGGGTCCTGGTAGAGCGGGACAAGCTCGTCGAGTGGCCGGTCGGCGATGACCACGCCGGCGGCGTGGGTGGAGGCGTTGCGCAGCAGGCCCTCGATCTGCCCGGCGTAGGTCAGCAGGCGGTTCACCACCTCTTCCTTCGCGGCCTCGCGCAGGCGGGGCTCGTCGGCGCGGGCCTTGGCGATGGAGACGGGCTTGACGCCTTCGACCGGGATCATCTTCGACAGCCGGTCGACCTGGCCATAGGGCAATTGCAGGACGCGGCCGACGTCGCGCACGGCCGCCTTGGACAAGAGCGCGCCGAAGGTGATGATCTGCCCCACCCGGTCGCGGCCGTAGCGGTTCTGGACGTAGCCGATGACCTCCTCGCGCCGGTCCATGCAGAAGTCGATGTCGAAGTCGGGCATCGAGACACGTTCGGGGTTGAGGAAGCGCTCGAACAACAGGCCGTAGCGCAGCGGGTCGATGTCGGTGATGGTGAGCGCATAGGCGACCAGCGACCCCGCGCCCGAGCCGCGGCCGGGGCCGACCGGGATGTCTCGTTTCTTGGCCCATTGAATGAAGTCCGCCACGATCAGGAAGTAGCCGGGGAAGCCCATCTGCTCGATGATCGTCAGCTCGAAGTCGAGCCTGGCCTGATACTCGGTCACCGGCACCGCGTGGGGGATGACGGCGAGACGGGCGGCAAGCCCGGCGCGGGCCTGGCGGCGCAGCTCCTCAACCTCGTCGTCGGCGAAACGGGGCAGGATCGGTTTGCGCTTGTCCGCGGCAAAGCCGCAGCGGCGCGCGATTTCCACTGTGTTTTCAAGCGCCTCCGGCAGGTCGGCAAAGAGCGCGGCGATCTCGGCCTCGGATTTCAGTGAATGCGCCGGGGTGAGGCGGCGGCGCGGTTCCGGCTGGTCGACATAGGCGCCCTCGGCGATGCAGATCAGCGCGTCGTGGGCCTCGAACATCGCGGGGGAGGGGAAGTAGACGTCGTTGGTGGCGACGAGCGGCAGGTTCAGGGCGTAGGCCAGCTCGACCGTGCCGCGCTCGGTGGCGCGTTCGGCTTGCGTCAGGGCGCCGGCATCGGAAGGGTGCCGCTGCACCTCGACGTAGAGCCGGTCGCCGTAGATCGCGGCCAGGCGCTCCAGGGCGGCGCGGGCCTTCGCGTTCTGGCCGGCCTGCAGGTGGCGGCCCAGGGGGCCGTCGGGGCCGCCGGAGAGGCAGATCAGGCCCGCGGCGTGGCGGGCGAGGTCGTCCCAGGTGACCTGCGGCAGTTGCCCGCCGCCCCGCGTTTCGGGGCCGAGGTAAAGGCAGGAGTTGAGCTTCAGCAGGTTGAGATAGCCGGTTTCGTCCTGCACCAGCAGCACGACCGGGGCCGGGGCTCTGGGGCGTTCGCCCGGGGCGGCGGCGTCGTGGGCCAGCGCGATCTGGCAGCCGAGGATCGGCTGCACGCCTGCGGCCATGGCGGTGACCGAGAACTCCAGCGCGGCGAACATGTTGTTCGTGTCGGTCACCGCGACGGCGGGAGACCCCGCCCTTGCGGTGAGCTCCACGAGCTTCTTCACCGGCACGGCGCCTTCCAGCAGCGAGTGTTCGGTATGGACGCGCAGGTGGATGAATCGGGGCTGGGCCATGGCGCGACCCTAGCCCGGGGCGGGGGCGGATTGAACCGGGTTTGGCCGGCGCTTTCCGGGCCGGGCGCAGCGATCCGGCGGGTGGGGCAAAACGGGGCCTTGCCAGACGGCCCGCGAATGGGCTTCAATCGCGACAACGGGGGGGAGCACCCCCGGCAAGGGGCGCGCGACCCGCTTTACGCCGCATCGGGCGGGCGCGCAAAGGTCCTCGAACGGAGAGACCGCGGCGGAACTGATCATGGGCGACATCGCCTTTGTCCTGAATGGAACGCCGGTCCGGGTGACAGGCGAGCCAGCCACACGCACGCTGCTGGACTGGCTGCGCGAAACGCGCGGCCTGACCGGCACCAAGGAAGGCTGCAACGAGGGCGATTGCGGTGCCTGCACGGTGATGGTCACCGATGCGGACGGGGCGAAGTCGCTCAACGCCTGCATCCTGTTGCTGCCGCAGCTCGACGGCAAGGCGGTTCGGACGGTGGAGGGGATCGCCGGGCCGGAGGGCCAGCCGCATCCGGTGCAGGCGGCGATGGTGGACCACCACGGCAGCCAATGCGGGTTCTGCACCCCGGGATTCGTTGTCTCGATGGCGGTTGGGCATCTGAGCGGGCGGCGGGACCATGATGACGTGCTGGCCGGCAACCTGTGCCGCTGCACCGGCTATGCACCCATTGTGCGGGCGGCGGAGGCGGCGGCCGGCGCGGCGGTGCCGGGCTGGATGCGGGATGCGGTGCCGGGCGCTTCGGGGACAGGGGACGAAGCCGCGTTCCGGCCGCGGACCGCGGATGAGCTGGCCGCTTGGTACCTGGCGCATCCGGAGGGCACGCTGGTCGCCGGGGCGACGGATGTGGGGCTGTGGGTGACCAAGCTGCTGCTCGATTTGTCCCCCGTGGCGTTCCTTGGCGGCATTGCCGAGATGCAGCGGATCGAGCGGCAGGGGGACAGG
>JANOGU010000273.1:0-18338 GCA_031406135.1 Rhodobacterales bacterium | reverse complement strand
GATCAGGTCGCCGCGCTCGTCCTCGGGGATGGGCGCCACGAAGCGGCTCCACAGGTCGGGGAAGAAGGCCCCGGCGCCGCCGCCGTAGAACCAGCGCAGCTCCGACGTCGTCATCAGGAAGACACCGCGCAGGATCAGGTGGCGCACCCGGTCGGGGTGGCGGATGGCATAGACGAGCGCCAGCGTCGCCCCCCAGGACCCGCCGAACAGGATCGGGCGGTCAAGCCCGAGGGTATCGCGGATCGTCTCGATGTCGGCCACGAGGTGCCAGGTGGTGTTGTCGTCGACGCTGGCGTGCGGCCGCGAGCGGCCGCAGCCGCGCTGGTCGAACAGCACGACGCGATAGACCGCCGGGTCGAAGTAGCGGCGCATCGAGGGCGAGCAGCCGCCGCCGGGACCGCCGTGCAGGATCACCACCGGAACGCCGTCCGGCCGCCCGCATTGCTCGACGTAGAGCCGGTGGCCTTCGCCCACGTCCAGCATCCGCTGATCGAACGGGTCGATCGGCGGGTAAAGATACTCGGCGGTGCGTTTCCGGCCTGATCTCTGGTCCATCGCTGCCCTATATAGCGTGCCTGAGGGACCACGCCACGCCTGAAACCGGAGCCCGCGATGACCACAGTGGATGCCGCCGAGGTCGCCAAGTTCGAAGCGATGGCCGCCGAATGGTGGGACCCGGAGGGCAAGTTCAAACCGCTGCACATGCTCAATCCCTGCCGGCTGGACTACATCACCAGCCAGATCGCGACGGAGTTCGGGCGGGATTTGCGGGCGGTGAAGCCGTTCGCCGGCCTGCGGCTCCTGGACATCGGCTGCGGCGGGGGCCTGCTGTCCGAGCCGATGGCGCGGCTGGGGGCGCAGGTGGTGGGTGCCGATGCGGCGGCGGGCAACATCCCGGTGGCGCGGCTGCATGCCGAGCAGTCGGGACTGGTGATCGACTACCGGCATACGACGGCGGAGGATCTGGCGGCGGCGGGCGAGGTGTTCGACGTGGTGCTGAACATGGAGGTGGTCGAGCATGTGGCGGACCCGCCCGCCTATCTGTCGGCCTGTGCGAGCCTGCTGAGGCCCGGCGGGCTGATGCTCTGCTCCACGCTCAATCGCAACGGCAAGTCCTTTCTCTATGCGATTGTCGGGGCCGAGCAGGTGATGCGCTGGTTGCCGAAGGGCACGCATGACTGGAAGAAGTTCATCACCCCGGACGAGTTGTACGAATTGCTGCGCGGGGCGGGCCTGCGGCCGGTGGACCGCAAGGGCATGGTGTTCAGCTTCGCCCGCTGGGACTGGCGCCTGTCGGCGAGCGACCTGTCGGTCAACTACGTCACGGCAAGCGTGAAGCCGGTCTGAAAGTTCAGACGCCTTCGGAGGACCGCGCCCAGAGGTTCACGTCCTCTTCGGAAGACACCTGGTCGATCTCCGCGAGGTCCGCGGCGGTGAACGCGAGGTTGCCGATGGCGCCCACGCAATCGGTGATCTGCTCGGGGCGGCTGGCACCGATCAGCGCGGTGGTGATCCCGCTGCCCGAGGCGTCGGCGCGCAGCACCCAGGCCAGCGCCATCTGCGCCAGCGTCTGGCCGCGGCGGGTGGCGATGTCGTTCAGCGCACGGATCGAGGCCAAGGCGCGGGGCGTGATGACGGCAGGGTCGAGCGACTTGCCCTGTGTCGCGCGGCTGCCTTGGGGGATGCCGTTCAGGTATTTCGTCGTCAGGATGCCCTGGGCCAGCGGCGTGAAGGCGATGGAGCCGATGCCGAGGTCCTTCAGCGTGTCCTTCAGCCCGTCGCGTTCGACCCAGCGGTTGAGCAGGTTGTAGGACGGCTGGTGGATCAGGCAGGGGGTGCCGAGGTCCTTCAGGATCGCGGCCGCCGCCCGCGTGCGGTCGGAATTGTACGAGGACAGCCCGACGTAAAGCGCCCGGCCCGAGCGCACGATGTGGTCGAGCGCAGCCATGGTCTCTTCCAGCGGCGTGTCCGGATCGAAGCGGTGCGAGTAGAAGATGTCGACGTAGTCGAGCCCCATGCGTTTCAGCGACTGGTCGCAGGAGGCGACGAGGGATTTCCGGCTGCCCCATTCGCCATAGGGGCCGGCCCACATCTCGTAACCGGCCTTGGACGAGATGACGATTTCATCGCGGTAGCCGCGCAGGTCGGTCGCGAGAATCTCGCCGAAGGCTTCCTCGGCGCTTCCGGGCGGCGGACCGTAGTTGTTGGCGAGGTCGAAATGGGTGATGCCGAGGTAAAAGGCGGTGAGGATCAGAGAGCGTATTGACGCGTGCGGCGTGTCCTCTCCGAAGGAATGCCAGAGACCGAGGCTGATCGCGGGCAGCATCAGCCCCGAGGCCCCGCAGCGGCGGTAGATCATGCGGTCGTAGCGGTCGGCGGCGGGGGTGTAGGGCATGAGCTTCGGCTTCGGCTTTCGTTCGGGCATCAGATGAACCGGTTGACGAGGTTTTCCAGCCGCTCCTGACGTCCGGACCGGGGCTGCGGCTCGATCTTCTCATCAATGACCCGGGCGGCGGCGGCCTCCAGCGAACCCTGGAGCATCGCCTGCGCCTTGGGGCTCTGCCACCCGGCGTAGCGCTCGCTGCGGGCTTTCTCCAGGCCACCGTCTTCCAGCATCTTCGCGGCCGACTTCAGCGCGCGGGCACAGGTGTCCATGCCGCCGACATGCGCGAGCACCAGGTCGGCCGGGTCGAGCGACTGGCGCCTGATCTTGGCATCGAAGTTGGTGCCGCCGGTGGTGTAGCCCCCGGCCTTCAGGATTTCATAGAACGCCAGCGCCTTTTCAGCGTGGTTGTTGGGGAACTGGTCGGTGTCCCAGCCGGACTGGTAGTCGTTCCGGTTCATGTCGATCGAGCAGAACAGGCCCAGCGAGGCGGCCAGCGCGATCTCGTGCTCGAAGGAATGCCCAGCGAGGATGGCGTGGCCCTGCTCGATGTTCAGCTTGACCTCGCCCTCAAGGCCGAAGTCCTTGAGGAACGAATAGACCGTGGCGACGTCGTAGTCGTACTGGTGTTTGGTCGGCTCCTGCGGCTTGGGCTCGATCAGGATCGCGCCCTTGAAGCCGATCTTGTGCTTGTAGTCCACCACCTGCTGCAGAAACCGGCCGGCATGGGCGCGTTCCTGCGAAAGGTCGGTGTTCAACAGCGTCTCGTAGCCCTCGCGCCCGCCCCAGAGCACATAGTTCTGCCCGCCCAGGTGTGGGTGACGTCGATGTTCGCCTTCACTGTCGCCGCGGCATAGGCATAGACATCCGGGTCGGGGTTGGTCGCGGCACCGGACATGAACCGCTTGTGCGAAAACAGGTTGGCGGTTCCCCAGAGCAGTTTCGCCTTGTGGGACTGCTGCTTCTCGCCGAGGTAGTCGGCGATGGCGTTCAGGTTGCGTAGGCTCTCGGCGAAAGTCGCGCCTTCCGGCCGGGCATCGGCGTCGTGCAGGCAGTAGAAGGGTTGGCCGAGGATGTCGAACATCTCGAAGGCCACGTTGGCCTTCACCCGGGCCTGGTCCATGCTGTCGCCGTACCAGGGCCGGTCGAAGGTAACGCCGCCGAACGGGTCGAGGCCGGACCAGGCGAAGCAATGCCAATAGGCGCAGGCAAAGCGGAGGTGGTCCTCCATCCGCTTGCCCAGGATCACCTCGTCGGGGTTGTAATGGCGGAAGGCGAATTCGGTCGCCGCGTCCGGCCCCTGGTAAGTGATGCGCGGGATGTCCTTGAAGAAGTCGGTCATGTCAGTCCTCGGATGGCGGTCTGGGCGGCACGGAAACGGGCATGGCCCGCATCGAAGGCGGAGGCAAGGGCTGGATCGGGGTCGATGCTGCGGGCGATGGCGGGCAGGGTCGCGATCTCCGCCCCTGCGCCGGTAGCAGCCATCAGGGCCAGACGGGCCGCGCCGAAAGCGCCGCCGAAATCGCCCGCGACGGGCAGATGGACGGGGACATTGAGGGCGGTGGCGATGGCGGAAAGCCAGTAGTCCGACCGCGACCCGCCGCCGACCGCGAGCAGGTGATCAAGCCTTGTGCCGGTCGCGGCCAGAGCGTCGCGGCAGTCGCGGATGGCGAAGGTGACGCCTTCCAGCACGGCGCGGGTGGCCGCAGCGCGGTCGGTGGCGTGGTCGAGGCCGGTGAAGGCGCCGCGGATGCGGGCGTCGTTCAGGGGCGTGCGCTCGCCGCCAAGGTAGGGCAGGAACAGCGTCCTGCCGGGGGCTTGCAGCGGGCCGAGGCTGCCGGTGAGGTTGGCGGCACTGTCGCCGGCGAGGCCCGCGAACCAATTCAGCGCGTCGGTCGCGGCGAGGATCACGCCCATCTGGTGCCAGGTGCCCGGCAGCGCGTGGCAGAAGGTATGGACCGCCGTGGCCGGGTCGGGCCGGTAGCCATCATTGGCGGCGAAGAGCACGCCGGAGGTGCCGAGCGAGACGAAAGCCTCGCCGGCGCGGACAACCCCGACGCCGACACCGGAGGCCGCGTTGTCGCCGCCGCCTCCCGCCACGACCACGCCTTTCGGCAGACCCCAGCGGGCCGCGAGCGTGTCGCGGAGCGTGCCGGAGGGCGCGGAGCCTTCGACCAGGCGGGGCATCTGCGAACGGTCGAGGCCGGTGGCGGCGAGGCAGGCGTCGGACCAGTCGCGGGCGCCGGTGTCGAGCCACGAGGTGCCAGCGGCGTCGGACATCTCGGCCACATGCTCGCCGGTCAGCCAGAGGCGGAGATAGTCCTTGGGCAACAGGACCCTGGCCACGAGTTCGCGCAACCCCGGCTCATGGCGCGCGACCCAGAGCAGTTTCGGCGCGGTGAAGCCGGGGAACACGATGTTGCCGGTGACGCGGCGGAACAGCGGGTCGGCGTCCAGCTCGGCGGCTTCGGCATGGCTGCGGGTGTCGTTCCACAGGATGCAGGGGCGCAGCACCCGGTCGGCGGCGTCCAGAAGCGTGGCGCCGTGCATCTGGCCGGACAGCCCGATCCCCTGCACCGCGGCGAGGCCATGGACGGCAAGTGCGCCGAAGACCGCCTCGGCGGCGGCGATCCAGTCGGCGGGGGCCTGTTCGCTCCAGCCCTCCTGCGGGCGGGACACGGCCAGGGGCGCGGTGGCTTCGGCCAGGACGTGCTGGCTGTCGTCGATCAGGACGCCTTTGAGGCCGGAAGTGCCGAGGTCCAGTCCGATGTACATCCGTGGGCTCGCGCGGTTTCGTTCACGGGCCGATCATGGCGGGGAAGTGCGCGCCCGTCACCTGCCTCGCGATGCGGGGCCGTGGAGCGGACGGAGTTTCGCCGGCGCCGGCCGGAGCGCCTTTCCGCCGGTGCCGCGAGGTCGCAGTCGCGAGCCCCGGCCGCGTCAGATTGTGCGCCCGGAGCCAAGCTGCAATAGTCGCCGGCATGGCCTCAGGGGGGATGGGCAGATGCTGGCGGCGCGCTGTGCCGCAGGCCGGGCTGGCGGTGGCGCTGGCCCTGATGACCCTGCTGTCGCAGCCGGCGATGGCCTGGGACAGCTTTTCCTTCCGCGTGCCGGGTGGCGACCGGGCGACAGAGGGCGCGGTCAAGGCGGCCTCGGCGCTGGCCGGGCTGCGGCGCGACGGCGGGGCGGAGGCGCAGGACATTTTCGCGGCGGCCCGGGCGGACTATGGGCGGCTGCTGGCGGCGCTCTATGCACGCGGGCATTACTCGGCAGTCATCAGCATCCGCCTCGACGGCCGCGAGGCGGCGGAGATCCCGGCGTTGGACGCGCCCGCAACCGTTGGCCGGGTCGAGGTTCTGGTCAATCCCGGTCCGCGCTTTGCCTTCGGCCGCACCGTCATCGCGCCGCTGGCGCGCGGCACGGAGCTGCCGGAGGAATTCCGCGCGGGTCAGGTGGCGGCTTCGGGTACCGTTCGCGACGCGGCGCAGGCGGCAGTGGACGGCTGGCGCGCCCGATCGCATGCCAGGGCGGCGATTTCCGGCCAGGACCTGGTCGCCGACCACGCCACCGCCACGCTGGACGTGGGCATGACGGTCGATCCGGGGCCGGCCCTGCGCTTTGGCCGGCTGGAGATCGTCGGCACCGAGCGGATGCGCGAGCGGCGCATCCGCAAGATCGCCGGCCTGCCGGAGGGCTCGCCGTTCGACCCGCGCGCGCTGGCGCGGGCGACGGAGCGGCTGCGGCGGACGGGGGTGTTTTCGTCGGTGACGCTGGCCGAGGACGACAGGGTCACCCCGCCCGACCTGATCGGCATCACTGCCACGGTCGTGGAGCAGAAACCGCGCCGCTACAGTTTCGGGGGCGAGCTGTCGAGCCTTGACGGCGCCCTGCTGCGCGCGACCTGGCTGCACCGCAACCTGTCCGGCGGCGGCGAGCGGCTGACGCTGTCGGGCGAGGTGCGGCAGATCGGGGCGCAGTCGAGCGGGACGGACTATGTCCTTTCGGCCTCGCTGGAACGTCCGGCGACGCTGCGCGCCGATACCACGGCGGTGCTCACGTTCGGCCTGGGCCATTTCGCCGAGGAAGACTACACCGCCGACACTGTGAACTTCGGGCTTGGATTCACCAACTGGGTGACCGAGCGCGCGACCTGGACCGTCGGGGTGGACTATGCCTGGTCGCGGGTGACCGACGATGCGGGGACCGTCACTTTCCGCAACCTGTCGCTGCCGCTGGGCCTGATCTACGACGACCGCGACGCGGCACTCGACGCACGGCGGGGGCGCTACCTCGATCTGGAGGTGCGTCCGTTCCTGGGTTTCGGCACCACCGACTCGGGCGTCAGGACGACCGCCGACCTGCGGCTTTTCCACAGCCTGGGCGACGGCGACCGGGTGACCTTTGCCGGCCGTCTGCAGCTGGGCGCGGTGACCGGGGCGGCGCTTCTTGGCACGCCGCGCGACTACCTGTTCTTCTCTGGCGGTGGCGGTACGGTGCGGGGGCAGCCGTACCAGTCGCTCGGCATCCCGCTTTTGCGCGGCACCAGCGACATCGGCGGGTCGCTCTTCCTGGGCGCGTCCGTCGAGCTGCGGGCCCGGTTCGGGCGCGGCTGGGGCGCGGCGGTCTTTGCCGACTACGGCCAGATCGCGGTGATGGGCCAGGCCGGAACGGACGACTGGCACGCGGGGGCCGGACTGGGCCTGCGCTACGACACCGGGTTCGGGCCGATCCGGCTTGACGTGGCCGCGCCGGTCGGGGGCGAGACCGGAGACGGCGTGCAGATCTACGTCGGCATCGGACAGGCGTTCTGATGCGGTGGCTTGCCGCCCTTGCCGTCGGACTGGCCCTCGCGGCGCCCGCGCTGGCCGACGACCGCGGCGTGCTCGAGACGTTCCTGGAGGACAATCTGTCCGGGGCCGGGCGCGAAGTGCGGGTCGAGGGGTTCCGCGGCGCGCTGTCGTCACAGGCACAGGTGGACCTCCTGACCATCGCCGACGGCAGCGGAATCTGGCTGACGCTCGAAGGGGTGACGCTGGACTGGACGCGGTCGGCGCTGTTCTCCGGGGCGCTGGAGGTGAACACGCTGACCGCGGACCGGGTGACCGTGGTGCGTCTCCCCGAAAGCGATCCCGGCGCGCTGCCATCGCCCGAAGCCGCCGACTTTGCGCTGCCCGAGTTGCCGGTGTCGGTCCGCATCGACCGCATCGCCGCGCCGCTGATCGTGCTGGGGCCCGGGGTGCTGGGCAGCGAAATCACCGGCAGCCTGGAGGCCTCGGCGGCCCTCTCGGGCGGCGAGGGGCGGGGAAGCCTGACGATCCTGCGCGGTGACGACGGGCCGCAGGGGCGGATCGCGCTGAGCGCGAGCTACGCCAACGCCAGCCGGCAGTTGCTGATCGACCTGACCGCCGAGGAAGCGGCCGGTGGCATCGCGGCGGCGCTGCTTGGCCTGCCGGGGTTGCCGGCGGCACGGCTGCAAGTGCAGGGGTCCGGGCCGCTGTCGGATTTCAGCGCCCGTGTGGCGCTGGCGACAGATGGCGTGGACCGCCTGTACGGCGCGCTGCAACTGCGCCCCGCGGCCGACGGCGCGACCGGTATCTCCGCCGACCTCGCCGGCGACCTGGCGCCCCTGTTCCTGCCGGAATACGCGACCTTCTTCGGCGACGCGCTGGCGCTGCGGGTCGAAGGCGTACGGGCCGCAAGCGGCAGGTTCGACCTGTCGGCGCTGGATCTGCGGGCGCGGACCCTGGCGGCGACCGGAACCCTGATGATCGCGGCGGACGGTCTGCCCGAACGGATGTCGCTGAAACTCCGGCTGGCCGATCCGACCGGGGCGGCCGTGCTGCTGCCGTTCTACGGCGACCCCACGCGGATCCAGAGCGCCGACCTGACGCTCGACTACGACCGTCCGCTGGGCGAGGGCTGGACGCTGCGGGCAGACCTGCGCGGGCTCGACCGGCCGGACCTGCGCGTCGGACGGATTGCGCTGGATGGATCGGGCCGGATCGGCCGGCAGGCGGGCGGGCGGGCGGTGGTGGGCGGCACGTTGCGGCTGCGCGGCGAAGCGGTTGCGCCGCGCGGCGCGGCCCTGGCGGCGGCGCTTGGATCGGAGATCGCGGCACAGGTCGTGTTCTCCTGGCTGGAAGGATCGGGCGAGTTGCGGCTGGGGCGGGCGGAGATCGAGGGTGACGGCTTTGGCGGGGTCCTGTCCGGAACCGTCGGCGGATTGTCCGGCGGCTACCGGGTGCAGGGGTCGGGCACGATCCGCGCCGCGGACCTGTCGCGCTTTGCCGGGCTGGCCGGCCGGCCGCTGGCCGGACAGGCTTCGGCGCGCCTGTCGGGCGAGGGCAGCCTTCTGGGCGGCGGTTTCGACATCGTGACAGCGATTGACGGGCAGGACCTTGAGGTCGGGCAGCGCGAAGCCGACGGTCTGTTGCGCGGGGTCTCGTCCATCCGGCTCTCGGTGGCGCGTGGGCCCGAGGGCACCGACCTGCGCGAGCTTTCGGTGCTGGCCGGCGGCGGCACGGTGTCGGCGCGGGGCCGGATCGCCAGCGCCGGCAGCGAGATCGCCGCCCGCCTCGCGTTGTCCGACCTGACCGTGCTGGGCGCCGGCTATGGCGGCGGGCTGGAGGCGGAGGCGACCTTCCGCGGCGTCGCGCAGGACGGGCGCATCACGCTGGACGGCACCGCGCGGGACCTGGCCACAGGGGTTGCGGCGCTCGACGGCCTGCTGCGCGGAACCACCCGGTTGTCGGTCGCGGCCGGCGCTGCGGGCGTCAGGGTCGACCTGACGCAGGCGGAGTTGGCCAATGCGCAGGCGACAATCACAGCGAGGGGGCGGGTCGACCCCGCGGGGCACGACCTGACGGTGACCGCCGCCATCGCCGATCTGTCGGCGCTGGGGACCGTCTGGCGCGGTGCGATCACCGGCGAGGCGGCGCTGTCCGGGCCGGCGGGGGCGGAGCGGGTGGTGCTGTCCGGGACAGGGCGCGACCTGCGGTCGGGCAACGCGGAGCTTGACCGGCTGCTGTCCGGGTCCGCCACCCTGGCCGCCGACGTGGCCCGCGATGGTGAACGGCTGACGATTGCATCGGCGCGGCTGGAGACGCCGCAGCTGGCGGTGGAGGCCTCCGGCACGGCCGGCGGCGCGGCGCAGCGGATTGCGGTGACCGGGCGGCTGGCAAACCTTGCCGTGCTGGTGCCGGAATTTCCCGGGCCGCTGACACTGACCGGGACAGTGACGGACCTGCCCGCGGGCCACGGTCTCGACCTTCGGGTGCAGGGACCGGGGCGGATCGCGGCGACGGTGGCGGGGCAGGTGGCTCCGGGGTTCGGCGGCGGCGACCTCCAGATCACCGGGACAGCGCTGGCGGCGCTGGCCAATCCGTTCCTCGGCGCGGGGTCGCTGTCGGGGGAGGCGGGGTTCGATCTGCGGTTGAACGGGGCTTTTGCGCTGGCCTCGCTGACGGGCACGGTGCGGTTGAGCAGCGGGCGGCTGTCGGATCCGGACCTGCCCTTCGCCCTGACCGGGATCACGGCGGTGGCCGATCTGGCGGGCGGGTCGGCGCGCGTTGCGGCGGAGGCGCAGGCTTCGACCGGCGGCGGGCTTGCGGCGGAGGGGCGGGTCGGGCTGGCATCGCCGCATGACGCCGATCTGGCGGTCACGCTGGAGGGCCTGCGCCTGCGCGACGGACGGCTCTACGACACGACGGCGGACGGGCGGCTGCGGATCACCGGTGCGCTGAACGGCGGCGGCCGGATCGCGGGGGAGGTGGCGCTTGGCGCCACCGAACTGCGCATCCCGGAGGCGAGCCTTGCCGGCAGCGGCACGTTGCCGGACCTGCGCCACCTGCGCGAACCCGGAGAGGTGCGCGATACCCGGCGGAAGGCTGGACTTCTGGGCGGCGACGGGACCGGCGGTCTGGGCGGCGGGACGGGTCCGGTCTTCGGGCTCGATGTCACGGTTTCCGCCCCGCGGCGCATCTTCCTGCGCGGTCGCGGGCTCGATCTGGAATTCGGCGGAGCGCTGCGGCTGGCCGGGACCACGGCGGCGGTGGCGCCTTCGGGCGCCTTCGAGCTGATCCGCGGGCGACTCGATATCCTGGGCAAGCGGCTGGAGGTCACCGAGGCGCGGCTGGACCTGCAGGGCGACCTGGTGCCGGTGATGCGGGTAGTGGCAGTGACCACTGCCGAAGGCGACGAAGTGGGCGTGCTGATCGAGGGGCCGGCGGACGCGCCGGTGGTCAGTTTCACCGCGTCGTCCAGCCTGCCGGAAGAGGAGATTCTGGCGCGGCTGCTGTTCGGACAGGGTGTCGAACGCATCTCCGCCCTGCAGGCGGCGCAGCTGGCCGCGGCGGTGGCCACGCTGGCGGGGCGCGGCGGCGAGGGGGTCGTGGGGCGGCTGCGCAAGAGCTTCGGCCTCGACGACTTCGACATCCAGACCGACGCCGAGGGCAACGCGACCCTGCGCGCCGGGCGCTACATCACCGACAACGTCTATTCCGGGGTCGAGGTGGCGCCGGGGGGCAAGAGCCGGGTCACGCTGAACCTTGACCTGCGCGACGGCGTCACCGTGAAGGGCAGCCTCGACAGCGAGGCGCAGAGCGGCATCGGCATCTACCTCGAGAAGGACTACTGACGCCGCCCGCGCCGCCGGGCGCGTTCGGCATCGACCGCTGCGCCCAGAAGCACCGCATAGGCGGACAGGTAGAACCAGAGCAGCAGAGCCGCCACCGCGCCGATCGAACCGTAGATCTGGTTGTAGCTGGCGAAATTGGTCAGGTACAGCACCAGCCCCCGCGACACCGTTGCCCACAGCAGGAGCGCCACGAACAACCCGCGCGACAGGATTGGCGGGCGCGGATGGTCGGCGCGGTTCGGGCCGGTGTGGTACAGGATCGCGATGGTCGCGGTGACAAGGACGAGGCCGAAGCCGAGGTTGGTCAGGTCCAGCGCCCAGGCCTCCACCCGGCCCAGCGGCAGGAAGGCGATCACAACCGGAGCAACGACGGTGAGCGTGAGCGCCAGCATGACCAGCGCGATCAGAATCACCGTCAACAGCATGGCCAGCGCCGTGTGCGAGAGCGTATCGCGCTGCGGGTAGCCGTGAATGGCGTTGATCCCCTGCACCAGCGCGGAAATGCCGGCGCGCGCGGACCAGAGCGCGAGCAGCGTCGAGACCAGCGTCGCCCAGCCGAAGCTGCGGTTGTTGGCGGCAAGAAGCGCATCCACCTGGCCCGAGACGAGGCTGAAGGCATCGGCCGGCAGCACCTCGGCGAGCAGCTGCACCTCGGCGCGGATCACGGCGGGGTCGGCGGCAAAACCCCAGAGCGCGATCAGCGCGGCGATGCCCGGGAAGACCGCGAGGAAGCCGAAGAACGCCACCCCGGCCGCGATCAGGCCAAGCTCGCGGTCGGACATGCGGTTCCAGACGTGCAGGACGCGCAGGATCAGGGCACGGACCGGCCAGGACAGCCAGCGCGCGCCGTAGAGCCCGGCGACGCGCAGGCTCCGCCGCGCCTTGGGCGGCGGTGGTGGCGGGTCGGGCTCGGCGTCCGTGTTCACATCCATCCCGCCGATCCGGCTCGCGTCCCCGCTCGGTCATCGGTGCGGGGCCAGATCTGGACCGCGACCGACAGGCGCAGCATAGGAGAAATCCCAGCCGACCGCGATACGGGAGTGGGATCGGGGCGGGGATGATCTGCCGGCCCAAGACCCGCCCCGGATGCTCTCGCCCTGCACGCAAGCCGGGTAGCAAAGCGGGGCGGGTCAGGCCCGCCCCCCAAGGTCGCGAATCGGTCCGCCCGGGTGCGATGCCCATTCCGGAGCTTGCGCCCGGCGGAAGGCCGGAGCGGGCGTCCCGCCGTTTGCGGCCGCAGGGGTGGCGTTACCCACGACCGCGCCCCGAGCGCGGTTCGCGCAGTGGCGGAAGAGGTCCGCAGATCAGGCGCGACGGCGGGGCGGGTCCGGCGCCTCGGCGGTCTGGAACGGGCGCGTGGCGGTCTCCGCCTGCGACGGGGGGATGGCGCCGATCTCGGACGCAAGGCAGGCGCGGGCGGCGGCAATAGCAGCACTGGCGTCGCCCGCACCGATTGCGGCCCGCAGCGCCAGCAGGGTTTCGGCCAGCGCCTGCGGTCGGCAGTCGGGCTCGCCGAGGCGCATGACCTTGGGATGCGCGGTGGCCGCCATCTCGCCGCCGATGAGCAGTTCCTCGTGCAGCTTCTCGCCGGGGCGCAGGCCCGTCACCTCGACCGCGATGTCACCCCCCGGGTTGGCCGGGCTCCGCACCGTCAGCCCGGCGGCGGCGACCATGCGTTCGGCGAGGTCGCGGATGCGCACGGGTGCGCCCATGTCCAGAACCAGCGTCTCCGCCCGGCCGGGCGCGGCCATGGCGCCAGCGAGCAGGACCAGCCGCGCCGCCTCGGCCAGGGTCATGAAGTAGCGTGTCGCATCCTCATGCGTCAGGGTGACCGGGCCGCCCCGGGTGATCTGGTCGCGGAAGCGCGGGATCACCGAGCCGGAAGAGCCGAGCACGTTGCCGAACCGCACCACCGCCATGGCGGTGGCCGAGGGGGTGCGGGCGAGGTCCTGCACCACGCATTCGGCCAGCCGCTTGGACAGGCCCATCACCCCCGCGGGCCGGACCGCCTTGTCGGTGGAGACCAGCACGAAACGTTCCGCCCCGGCGGTCCGCGCGGCCTCGGCCACGGCGCGGGTGCCGAGCACGTTGGTCGAGAGCCCGGCGAGCGGATTGGCCTCGACCAGCGGCACATGCTTGCAGGCGGCCGCGTGCAGGACCACCTGCACGGTTTCCGCCTGGATCAGGCGAAGCACGGTGGCGCGGTCGGTCACGCTGGCGATCACCGGCCGCAAAGTGACCCGGCGGGCGGCCGCCTCGGTGGCGAGGTCTTCGCCCACCGCGTAGAGCGCCGCCTCGCTGACATCGAGCAGCACAAGCCGCCGGGGGCCGAGCGCGAGCAGCTGGCGACAGAGCTCCGACCCGACCGAGCCGCCGGCGCCGGTCACCAGGATCGTCCGGCCGGCATAGGCGGGCAGGGCGGCGTCGAGCTCGGCGCCAAGCGGCGCGCGGCCCAGGAAGCGGGTGGCCGGCACGGTCAGCAGCGCCGGCCGCGGCGGCGCCTCGCCGGCAATCTCGGCGAAGGAGGGGACAGCCATCGGCCGCAGGCCCAGGGCCGCAAGGTCGGCGGCGATCTCGGCCTGGCGACGGGCGGTGGCCCGGGGCAAGGCGATCAGCACGCGATCGGCGCCAGTCCGCCGCGCAAGCTCTGCGGCGCGCTCGGGCGGGTACACGGCCAGCCCGCCCAGAACGAGGCCATGCAGCTGCGGGTCGTCGTCGATCAGGGCGGCAGGTGAGATCGCCGGATCGTCGCGCAGCGCGGCGGCGAGCCGGACACCGGCGTCCCCGGCGCCCCAGATCAACACCGGGCGCCGCGCAGGGTCGCGCAGGGCCCAGACGAGGACCGCACGCAGCACCAGGCGCAGGCCGACGGCAGCGGCGACGAAGGCGAGCGCAAAGGCGGTGGCGGTGGCGGCGGCCAGCCCCTCCGGAACCGGGGAGGCGACCTGGGACAACGCGGCGGCGGCCGTGATGGCAGCGGCGACGAAGCGGGCCAGACCGCGCGCGGCGAAGGCGCCGAGCTTTAACCGGTGCAGCCCGCCCAGAGCCGAGGCGGCCGCCCCGGCCAGCGCCGCCAGGGCCAGATGCGCCGCAAGCGCCGGGTGGGACAACGCGAGGCTGCCCGCAAGCACGCGCAGCGCAACCAGCGCCGCCAGCGCCGCGAGGCAGGTGTCGAGCGACAGAAGCAGCGCCTGCTTGGCCCGGCGGCCCAATCGTTCCGTCAGCCCGCGCAGGAGCCGCCGGAGTGCCGCCCGCGGTCGATCCGTTCCCGACATGCCCCCCACCGATCCCTGGACGCGGTACCCGACCGGGCCGCGGACGATTCACCGGGGCAGGTTCGGCCGCTGCGCTTGCCGCATGGTTAACGGCGGCGCCCGGACAGGCCGGCCGGCCTGGCATCGGCGCCGGAAATCTGTCGGACTTTAGCGAATCCGCCGCCAACGGACGCCGTGCAGGCATCTTCGGCGCTGCATGAGGATGCGCGGCCGGCGGGAGTGCGGCGCGAGAGGCCGCAGCCTTGTCGGGGCGCCCGTCCGGACATTGGCTAAGCGCGCAGGGATGGGCCTCGATGGTCGATCAGGTGCCGCGCCGCGGCGGAGCCGCATCATGTGGCGGGCGACGGTCAACCCGGAGTGTCGTCTGGAGGCGTCGGCGCGGGAGTGGTGCCGCAGAAGGGACGGGAACCCTTGTTTCAGCACGTATCACGCAGTTCCGCAGGCAAGCGAAAATCTAACCTTATCTGAAGATTACCTGCTCCATCCTGTCCCACTCCGTATCACTGCATGCCACATCTTGCGGGTGGATACGGAAGTGGATTGATGGCGCGGACGCTGAACCGTCTGACAGCCGCGGGATACGAAAGCCCGGGCAAGGGGAACGCAAGCTGTCAGCCGATTTGTGCAAAAAAAACCACGGCACCCCCTAAAGGTCTATCGAAACCGAGACCAAGCCCCTGTGTCGGCGCGTTCGGGTCCGGGTCACCGGAAGTCGGCAGGTCTTTGAAGGCAGCGGTTGACGAAGTTGCGCAACTGGGGATCGATCCGGTCCGCTATCGTCTCGACGTTCCGGGCAAGACCATCGGCTTCGGGCAGGTCGGACTTCAGCGCGGTCAGCAGCGCCCGATATGCCTGACTGATCTGCGCGAACGCATCCGACCGGGCCATATCCTCGTCGCCGACCAGAATGAAAGCCTCGGTGCGTTCCGCCACTCCCTTCAACTCGATCTGACCCGCGGGCAGGAACGCAAGCGACGGGGCCGTCCTCGCAACCTCGGCGGTGACCAGAATGTCGTAGCCCACATGCTTGCAGGCGGACTGCGTCCGCGCCGCGACGTTCACGGTTTCGCCGATCGCCGTGTAATTGAACCGGTTGCGCGACCCGATGTTGCCCACGCAAGCCTGCCCGAAGTCGAGCCCCATCCCGATCGCCACGGGTGCGGCGCCGCTCTGCGCCTTGCGCGTATTATAGCGCGCCAACGCCCGTCGCATGTTCAAAGTGGCCATGCAGGCGCGGAACTGGTGCCGTTCCGTCACCAGGGGGGCATTCCAGAACGCCATGATCTCGTCGCCGATGTACTTGTCAATGGTTCCCGCCTGCGCGAGGATTTCTTCCGACAGATCGGTGAACAGTTCGTTCAAGAGCGCCACCAGATCCTGCGCCAACATGCTGGCCGCCAGCGGCGTGAAGTTGCGGATGTCGCAGAACAGCACCGTCACCTCGCCGGTCTTGCCGCCAAGTTCGATGCTGTGGTCCATGCGGTCGATCTCGGCCAACACCGACGGCGCCACATAGCGGGCGAACGACCGCCGGATCATCCGCCTTTCGCGGTCGGAGACGACGAACTGGTACATCGCCAGTGCCGAAAAGGCGACAAAGCCGCCGATCAGGGGAAAGGTTGCGTCAAACAGGATGCCATGCCGGGTAAAGGCGATCCAGCTTGCCGCCAGCGTCGCCGCCCCGGCCATGCCGCCGGCAACGAGCGAGGGGATCGGTCCTGTGAACATCAGCACCAGGGATACCAAGAGGCCGAGCAGGTTCAGGACGATGATCTCGGTGCCTTCGGTCACGTCCGTGCGCGCCAGGTAGGTTTCCAGCAGCACCTGCTCGACCACCTGCGCATGGATCGAAACCCCCGGCACGCCCTCGCCAAGCGCCGTGGTACGGATGTCCGACAGCCCCGCCGCCGATGACCCGACAAACACGATGCTACCCTGCAACAGTTGCGCAAGCTGCTCGCCCATGCCGGGGTCGAGCACCTGATGGGCCGGAATGTACTGGCCTGGTTCGTCATGCCTGAAATGCAAGGGAAACAGGCCCTGCGACGACGTCGGGATGGTGTAGGCGCCCACCCTCACCTCATCGACCCGGTTCGCCCCGTCGTTCGGACCGATCACCACGATCGTCGACTCGCCAAGGGCGACCCGGATCGCCTCAAGCGCGAGACCCGGCAGGAAGCCATCCTCGCCGCGCCAGACCAGGGGAACTTCGCGTTGCGTATCGCTGTCGGCCAGCGGGTTGGCGTTCACCACTCCGATGCCGGTTGCCGCCTCCGCGAGGACCGGCACCAGTGCGGTGGTCGAGCGCAGAGGCAGTAGCGCGTCGCCGGGGTTTTGGCCGACAAAGGCGAAGCCGGACCTGCCGGCGATCACGGCGCCGCCGGTCGCGCCGGCGTCCGCGACCCCCAGCACCACCGGCATGCGCCGGATCGCCTCGGCAAAAGCGACATCATAGTCGAGACCGGCAAGCCGTTCGACCCAGGGACCGTCGCCAAGCGCCGCACGCACTGCAGCGTCACCAACCAGATTGCGCGGCGACAGCCGGTCCGGCTCGGAAAACAGGATGTCGAAAACGATGACGGCCGCACCCATCGTGGCCAGCCGATCGACCAGGGCGGCCAACCGGTCACGTGGCCATGGCCATTGACCAAGTTTCGACAACGACGTCTCGTCGAGATCGACGATCAGCACCGGCAGAGGCGTGTAGTCGCGCGGCGCCAGTTTCTGCAGATAGTCGAAGTAGGCGTTGCGCAGATTCTGGACCGGCCAGGGATCGAGGGCGCGCAGACTGACGAGCGCCATCAACAGCAACATCGCGACCGTCATGAACCCGGTCCGCTTTCCGAGGCCGAGCCAGTCTGTCACGGCGCCCCGAACCCGGCCGGTGATCGGCCCAAAACTGGGGCAATCGCAATGGGTTCTTGCACGTCAGAGGGCATCCGATGATCCCGTTCTGCGGTCAATCCGCCGGGTTTCCGTCATTGCCCGGGGAATCGGACGGGCCGTCCGCCGGGTTCTGCGGGGGTCGCAGACCCGGAGCATGATCGCCCACCGCGCCCGGCAGACTGATAAGCTTCACGGACTGGCATCCGCCTGTCCCGGCGCGGAACGGCGGTCGCAGGTTCGCCTGATCGGCCAGCAACGGAAAACGCTGAAGCAGAAGGGCGCGCTTTTCCTCCTCATCGAGGGGTTGCGTAAACGTGCCGTCGCGCAGGATCGTTACCGCCTGGCAACCGCCCGGCACCAGAGCGCAGCGACGGTCGCGCGCGCAAAAGCGCACCAAACCCTCGAAGACCAGCAAGTCCGTGCTTGCACCGCGGGTCACCGTGTAATCGAATGCCGTTCCGCGAATTCCCATCGTCGCAAGAGGTGTCGCGAGTTTGTAGACTTGTTTTGGGCTGTTGCCCGAGATGAACCGGAACGAACCGCCCAATGCGGTCGTCGCAAACTTCCGCGCGGTGCCGTTTTTTCGAAATAGGGTCTCGTCGATCCTGAGGGACGAATTGGCGCCGACGACAATCTTCGTTTCATCCGGGAACAGGATTTGGACCTTGCCGGATGCGCCGGTCCGTATTTCGTCGCCACTGACGATGTGACTGCCCTGCGTCAGGGTTCGGGTCGCACCTCCCGACACGATCTGCGCCGGCTGCTGAACCTCGACGGCTTCGCCGACGCCCTGGGCCATCGCCATGGAAAGGGGCATCGACAGAAGCAGAAAAACCAGAAGGCTCAGTTTCTGAAACATTCGGCACATTCCTTGAAGGTCTGCGTGGCACAGCACTTGCCGCAACAAGCAAACAACAACGTCACTTCAATCGCATCGGCCGGGCACCATGTCGGCAAGGCGTGACCGATTGCCGCGTGCCCTGCGATGCGTTGTTTCGCCGGATCGTCCCACTCTCCGTCCGCGCATGCCCCGGCCAAGGCGTTGTCGGGAACCACGACATGACCGCTGCGCCGTTCATGCGGCTTGAACGTCCCGCCGCCTGCCAACCCCTTGAAGGCCCAGGAACATCAGTGCCGCCGCCAGCAAAGCCGCCGACGC
>JANOGU010000203.1:0-7915 GCA_031406135.1 Rhodobacterales bacterium | reverse complement strand
CACCGCGCCTGACCCCGATCAGGGCCTGACCCGCCTCCACTCCATGATCAGTTCCGTCGGCTCAGGCCCT
Organism: Rhodobacterales bacterium; assembly: GCA_031406135.1. Lineage (GTDB taxonomy): Bacteria > Pseudomonadota > Alphaproteobacteria > Rhodobacterales > Rhodobacteraceae > JANOGU01. The sequence continues at coordinate 7,845 of JANOGU010000203.1, read as the reverse complement.
GATCTCGACGTCGCAAGGGGGGTCAATTTTGGACGCCGATCCGGGGTCAGTTTTGCGCGCCGATTGACACTGAATCTCTGCCGCCCGACTTCTGTCTGGCATCTGTCGGCTTTCCGTCGGGCATCCGTCGGGACGCCGGGGCCGGTCTGGCCCGGGTTAACGCAACGCGCAGGGCGGCGGAGGGCATGGTGCGTGCAGGCACGCAGCCTACTGCTGGGCCTGGCCTTCGGCGATGCGGACGGCGACCTGCAGGGTCTCGGCCGCCGCGCCGCCGCGGGCGGTGCCGCGGATCGGGGCGGCGTCGCGGGCGTCGAGGCCGCAGCCGAGGCGGATGTAGCGGGCGTCCGGGCAGCACTGGTTGGCGGGGTCGAAGCCGACCCAGCCCAGCCCCTCGATCCAGACCTCGGCCCAGGCGTGGGAGGCCTCCGCCGGGCCCTCGGTGACGAGCAGGTAGCCGGTGACGTAGCGGGCGGGCAGCTCCAGCGCGCGAGCGCAGGCGATCATGGCCTGGGCGTGGTCCTGGCAGACGCCCTCGCCCCTGGCCAGCGCCTCGGCCGCGGTGGTATGCGCCGCGGTGGCGCCGGGCAGGTAGGCGATGGCCCCGGAGACGGCGTCGGACAGCGCGTGGGCCTGGGCGAGGGTCTCGCCGTCGCCTTTCACCGCTTCGGCCAGTGCCATCAGTCCGCTATCGGCCCGGGTGGCGGGGGTGGACCGCAGCCAGGCGCCGGGCGGGACGCTTTCCTTGTGGCCGCGCAGGACGCCGGCAAGATCCTGCGTCTCGACCAGCCCGGTGACGCGCACCTCAACCACCTCTACCGGGCCGGCGACCGACCAGCCCTGCACCCAGTCGCCTGCGCCGTCGCGGAAACCGCCGCCCCGGGTGCCGCCGGGGACGGTCACGTCCCAGTCGAGCACCCGCTGCCCGTCAAAGGTGGCCGGGGTCAGGCGGTGGCTCTGCACCAGCCCCTTCACCGGGCGGTCGTAGGCGTAGCGGGTGACATGGTCGACGGTGAGCAGCATCAGCGTGCGTCCCCGGAGAGATAGGTGTCGTGGATGACCGACCCGAGCACCGCGTTGCGCTGGATGAACCGGGTCAGGAACTCGTGCAGACCTTCGGCGAAAATGTCGTCGACGCGCTGTTGGGCCAGTTCCGCGCGCATGGCGCGGGCCCGGTCCTGCGCGACGCTGGTCTTGCGGTAGCCGCGCGCGAGGCGGTCGAGGTGCGAGGTGGCGTGTTCGATGCAGGTCGAGATCGAACGCGGCGACTGCTGGTTCAGGATCAGGAAATGGGCGATCTTCTTGGCCGTGACTTCACCGCCATAGGCCCAATGGAAAGCTCGGTGCGAGGACATCGCGCGCAGGAGGAGCGTCCACTGGTAGTTGTCGAGCCCCGAGCCGACGAATTCCACCGACGGCAGCAGCACGTAATATTTCACGTCGAGCAGGCGGGCGGTGTTGTCGGCGCGTTCGAGCCAGGCGCCGAGGTTCATGAAATCCCAGCCGTCATTGCGCAGATGCGTGCCTTCGGTCGCGCCGCGGAAGAGCGCGGTCTGCCGCGTGGTCCAGTCGGTCAGGCGGGACAGGCCGAGCTCGGCGCGCGGCGTGCGTTCCAGCGCTTTCAGCTCGTCGAAGGTGCCGTTCAGCACGTCCCACATCTGCGTGGTCAGCGCGGTGCGCACGATCCGGCCGTTCTCGCGCGCCGCGGTGATGCAGGAGGCGACGGAGGAAGGGTTGTCGCGGTCGAAGAACAGGAAGCTCTCGATGTTGCGCTGCACCGGGTCGCGGTATTTCGCGGCGAAGCCGTCGGCGGTGCCGGTGGCACGCAGGAGGCCGTCCCATTCGTTGCGGTAGCCGTGCGCGGAGGGGATCAGCGCCATGCGCGCCCCGACCTCCAAGAGCCGCGCCGCGGTTTCCGCCCGCTCCATGTAGCGGGCGATCCAGTAGAGGTTGTCGGCGGTGCGGCTCAGCATCCGGCGCCCCCTGCCTGGCGGTGGTGCCCCGCCTCCGGAAGGCCCGCCCCGGGCCTGACCCGGGGCCTCGCCGTCAACCTCAGCCCTCTGTGACCCAGGAGGCCCCGGGTCAAGCCCGGGGCGGGCCCCCGGGTCAGGCCCGGGGCGGGGTTGCCGTCAGGGCGCTGTTCAACGCAGGTCCTCATTCCGCCAGCACCCAGGTATCCTTGACCCCGCCGCCTTGCGAGGAATTCACCACCAGCGAGCCTTCGGTCAGGGCGACGCGGGTGAGGCCGCCGGGGACCAGCTCGATGCGCTCTCCGACGAGACAGTAGGGGCGCAGGTCGACATGCCGCGGCGCGATCCCTTGGGCGACGAAGGTGGGCGTGGTGGAAAGGGCCAGCGTCGGCTGCGCGATGTAGTTGGCCGGATCGGCGAGGATGCGGTCGCGGAAGGCCTCGACCTGCGCCGACGAGGCCGACGGCCCGACCAGCATGCCGTAGCCGCCCGAGCCGTGGACTTCCTTGACCACAAGCTCGGCGAGGTTGTCCAGGACATGGGCCAGATCCTCGCGCTTGCCGCATTGCCAGGTGTGGACGTTGCGCAGGATCGGCTCCTCGCCGAGATAGAAGCGCACCATGTCGGGCACGAAGGTGTAGACCGCCTTGTCGTCGGCCACGCCCGCGCCCGGGGCCGAGCACAGCGAGACGCCGCCGGAGCGGTAGACATCCATCAGGCCGGGCACGCCCAGCATCGAGTCGGGGCGGAAGCACAGCGGGTCGAGAAAGGCGTCGTCGATGCGGCGATAGATCACGTCCACCCGCTGCGGCCCCTCGGTGGTGCGGATCCAGACGAATTCGCCTTCGACGAAGAGGTCCTGCCCCTCGACCAGTTCGATCCCCATCAGGTCGGCGAGGAAGGAGTGTTCGTAGTAGGCCGAGTTGAAATGCCCGGGGGTCAGGATCACCACCTTGGGCTCGCCCGCGCATTTCGCCGGCGCGACCGAGGCCAGCGTCCGGCGCAGCAGATCGGGGTAGGTGTCCACCGGCTGGATGCGGTTCGCCTGGAACAGGTCGGGGAACATCCGCATCATGATCTCGCGGTTCTCCAGCATGTAGGAGACGCCGGAGGGGGTGCGGCAGTTGTCCTCGAGCACGAAGAATTCGTCCGGTCCGGTGCGCACCAGGTCGATGCCGACGATGTGGGAGTAGACGCCCTTGGGCGGGACGATGCCGTGCACGGCCTTCTCATAGGCGGCGTTGCCGTAGACCAGCGCCGAGGGCACGCGCCCGGCGCGCACGATCTCGCCGCGGCCGTAGATGTCGAGCAGGAAGGCGTTGAGCGCGCGCGCGCGCTGCTTGATGCCGCGTTCCAGCCGCGCCCATTCGGTGGCGGTGAAGACGCGGGGGAACATGTCGAAGGGGATCAGCCGGTCGGGGTCGCCGCCCTCGCCGTAGACCGCGAAGGTGATGCCGATGCGGCGGAACAGCGCTTCGGCCTCGGCCTGCTTCATCTGCCGCAGTTCGGCCGGCATCGCGCGCATCCAGTCTTCCAGCCGGGCGTAGGGCGGGCGGACGGCGTCGTTCTGGTACATCTCGTTGAAATAGACGGTCACGCGGGCACCCCCCGGGCCGAGGTTAAACCGGGCGGGCGGCCGGGCGATAGGGGGTTTGCGGCCGGGATGCCTGCGGCGGCGCGGCGGTTGCCTGCTTTTGCGGCACCGCCCGCGCCGTGCTCAGCGTCCGCGGATGCGCGGGTCGAGCGCGTCGCGCAGGCCGTCGCCGATATAGTTCACCGAAAGCACGGTCAGCGAAATTGCAAGGCCTGGCCAGATCACCCGCTCGGGGTAGACCTGCATGTATTGGAGGCCATCAAACAGAAGCCGTCCCCAGGTCGGGAAGTCTGGCGGAAAGCCGAGGCCAAGGAAGGAGAGGACCGATTCGGTGATGATCGCCTCGGCTACGCCCAGCGTTGCGGCGACCATGACCGGCGAGACCACGTTCGGCAGGATATGGCGCATGATGATCCGGCGTGGCCGCGCGCCGATTGACCGGGCAGCCAGCACATATTCGCGCTCCTTTAGCGTCAGCACTTCGCCGCGGACGATGCGGGCGGTCGCCATCCACGAGGTGATGCCGATGGCAAAGACAATCAGAGTGAAGGCACCAAGTTCCGGCCCGATCATTCCCGCCACACGGTCGCGGAACAGCATCACCATGACCAAGAGGAGCGGGACGAGCGGTAGGGCGAGGAACATGTCGGTCACCCGCATCAACGGCCCGTCAAGTCGCCGGAAATAGCCGGCAAGAATGCCGATGAAGGTGCCGACGACGATGGCGATGACCATTGCGACCAGGCCCACGGCGAGCGAGACGCGGCCCGCAAGCAGCATCCGGGCCAGCATGTCGCGGCCAAGCTGGTCGGTGCCAAGCGGGAAGCGCCAGGTTGGGCCCTGGTTCTTAAGCTTGATCGCCTCGGCAACGGAAAGCTTCTCCGGCACCCAGATATAGGGCCCGATCAACACGGCAACGATCAGGAAGCCCAAAACGCAAAGGCCGAAGAGCGCGCCCTTGTGGGTGCGGAACTGGTTCCACACGTCCCGCAGCTGGCTGGCAGGTTTCGGCTGTGCGGCGCGGGCGTCAGTCATAGCGAATCCTGGGGTCAAGAAGGCCGTAGAGGATGTCGGCGATCAGGTTGAAGAGCACGATCAGGACCGCGAAAATGAAGGCCAGCGTCTGGACCATCGGAATGTCGTTGGCCTGGATCGCACCGATGAGGGCTGCTCCGATGCCATTCACGCCAAAGAGGTTCTCGGTGATGATTGCACCCCCGAAGATCGACGGGATGCCAAGTGCTATGACGGTCACGACGGGGATCAGCGAGTTTCTGAGGACGTGTTTCAGGACCACGGTCCGTTCGGTCAAGCCCTTGGCCCGGGCGGTCCGGACGTAATCCATGCCCAAGTTGTCCAGCATCGAGGACCGCATGTATCGGCTGATTGCCGCAGCATTTGCGAGGCCCAGCGTCATCACGGGCAGGGCCATCTGCTTGACCAGTTTCAGGAAGGACTCCCAATCGGTCACGGTGAGTGTGGTGTCGTATTTGGTCGGGAACCAACCAAGCCACACAGAGAAGATGATGATGAATAGGGTGCCGGAGAAGAAGGTCGGCACGGAAAAGCCGATCATCGCGAAAAGCGTGCCGGCCTGATCGAAGAAGGAATACTGTCGGTAGGCCGAATAGATCCCGATCGGCAAGGCGATTAGGATGCCGACGAGATAGGCGGTGCCGATCACCGTCAAGGTCTGGGGAATGCGCTGGCCGATGATGGTGAAGACCGGGCTGCGTGACTGCCACGAGAGAATGCGCTGCTGGCCTTCGACGAAGCTGGTGCCGAACCAGCCGTCAAAAAGCGTCATCGGTTCGACCCAGAAGAACTGCCGGAGCCAGAGGATATAGCGGATGAAGACCGGCTGATCTGCCCCCAAGGCCTCGATCATCTTCTTGCGCACCTCGGGTGGAACGGTCAGGGGAATCTCGGACATCGGCGAGCCGGGCGCGAGATCGACCAGAAGGAAGATCACCAGGCTGATGACCAACAGGGTCGGTATGGCCAGCAGAAGCCTGCGAAGCGTGAAAGTGAGCATGCGCGGCGCGCCTTGGATCAGGACGACGGAAATGCTGCGGGGCCGGAAAGCCGGCCCCGCAACGGATCAGGTTACTTGACGCGGTACCAGTCCGCGACGTTCCACAGTTCCGAGTCCCAGGCGTTGATGATCACGCCGCCAAGCGTGTTCGAATGCGCCGAGAGCGTGCCGCGGTGCACCAGCGGGATCACGGTGATGCTATCCTTGGTCACCATGTCGTTCAGCTTCATGGCGATTTCCTGACGCTTGGCAATATCGGTGGTCGTGCCAAGTTCGGCATAGAGCGCGTCATAGGCGGCGCTGCAGAACCGGTTGATGTTCTCGCCCTGCCACTGGGTTTCCGGCGACGGTGCGTTCTTGCACTGATACTGGCCCAGGTAGCTTTCCGGATCCGGGCTTTCCGAGTTGTTGGCATACATCTCGATGTCGGCGTAGAACTTCTGGAACGTGTCCGGGGATCCCGCATCGCCGCCAAAGAAGACGCCCGGGTCGATGGCCTTCAGTTCAACCTCGACGCCAAGCTCGGTCCACCAATCCTTGATCAGCGCCTGGAAGTCCTGGCGGATCGGGTTGACGGTCGTCTGGTAGACGATCGACAGCTTCTTGCCATCCTTGTCGCGGATGCCGTCGCCGTCGCTGTCGGTCCAGCCAGCCTCTTCCATCAGCGCCTTGGCACCGTCCATGTCTTGGGTCAGGCAGGCGGTGTTGTCCGAAGCCCAGCCTTCCGGGCCCGGGATCACGTTGCAGGTTGGCTTGCCACCGGCGCCGTAGCCGACTTCGACCAGGATCGAACGGTCAATGGCCATCGACAGCGCGGTGCGCACCTTGATGTCCGAGAAGATCGGGTGGGGATGCTTGGCGGTCGAACGCTCGCCTTCCGGCAGGTCGGCCGACGGGTCGGTGGTGTTGGTCTCGATCCGCTCGACCAGGGTGCCGAAGGCCACCACGAACTGGCCCTTGCCTGCTGCGGTCATCGCGGCCTGGCTGTCCGGCGGGATCTGGGTGTTCCAGGCATAGTCGAATTCGCCGGTTTCCATCACCGCGCGGGCCGAACCTTCGGCATCGCCGCCGCCCTTGATCACTGCGGTCGCGAAAGCCGGCTTGGCCGGATCGCGATAGTTCGGGTTGACTTCCATCGAGACGGTGTCGTTGACGGTGAAGCCGGTCACCATAAACGGGCCAGTGCCGATCGGCATGTTGTTCGCATCGGTGCAGGTCGGAGCCGCAGCGCCGATGCAGGCCTCGAACTGCGCCCTTTGCAAGATGGGGGCCAGGTGGCTGACAAAGGCGGTGTAGGGGTTCGGTTTCGGCCCTGTGAAGGTGACCTTGATGGTGCCGGCATCCACGGCCTCGACCGAGGCGATCCCTTCATACTTCGTCGCCTGCGAGCATCCACCCTCGGGGTGGGTGCAATACTGCCAGGTGAAGACTGCGTCGTCGGCCGTCACCGGAGTTCCGTCAGACCACAGGAGACCCGGCAGAAGCTTCCAGGTGATCGAAGTAAGGTCGGCAGAAACGCCGCCATTTTCCAGCGTCGGGATTTCGGCGGCCAGCCGGGTCACGAGGACGCCATTCTCATCCATGCGTGCCAGTGGTTCCAGCACCATCGAGGCGGCAATGATGTCCTTGGTGCCGCCCGAAAGATAGGGGTTCATGATCGAGACGGCCTGCGGGAAGGTGAGCTTCACCTCGCCGTCGGTGCCCCGTTCGGCAAGTGCCGCGGGCGCGAAGGCCAGCGCGGCGACGGCGCCCAGGAGGGCGGATTTGAGTTTCATTCGGTTGCTCCTTGTTGGTTGTGCTCGTGTTCCTGCGGGTCTGGGGCCTCGATGCCGCCGGTTGGTCCGGCGTGCAGGGTTTGCGGGGTGACGAGGTGGCAGGCCACGTATCGGCCCGGCGCGACCTCGGTCAGATCGGGTTTCACCTCGCGGCAGACCGGGATCACTTCCGGGCAGCGGGTGCAGAAGTTGCAGCCTTTCGGCGGATTGGCGGGCGAGGGCACGTCGCCGGTCAGGATGATGCGCTGCCGCCGCGCCTCGTAGGCCGGGTCGGGCAGCGGCACCGCCGACAAGAGCGCCTTGGCATAGGGGTGCAGCGGCCGGGCGTAGAGCTCGTCGCGCGGGCTGAGCTCGGCGATCCGGCCCAGATACATCACCGCCACGCGGTCGGCGATGTGGCGGACCATGGAGAGGTCGTGGCTGATGAACAGGTAGGTCAGCCCCAGCCGGTCCTGCAAATCCTCGAGCAGGTTC
>JANOGU010000191.1:0-14315 GCA_031406135.1 Rhodobacterales bacterium | reverse complement strand
CGATGAAGGTCGAGTTCTGTTCGGGGTCCAGCACCTCGAGCATTGCCGACGCCGGATCGCCGCGAAAGTCATTGCCCATCTTGTCGATTTCATCGAGCAGGATCAGCGGGTTGGTGGTCTTGGCCTTCTTCAGCGCCTGGGTGATCTTGCCCGGCATCGAGCCGATGTAGGTCCGCCGGTGGCCGCGGATTTCGCTCTCGTCGCGCACCCCGCCCAGGCTGATGCGGATGAACTCCCGCCCGGTGGCCCGCGCCACCGACCGCCCCAGCGAGGTCTTGCCCACGCCCGGGGGGCCGACGAGGCAGAGGATCGGACCCTTGAGCTTGGTCGAGCGCGCCTGCACGGCGAGGTATTCGACGATGCGCTCCTTGACCTTCTCCAGACCGAAGTGGTCGTTGTCGAGTACGGTCTGGGCGTCGCCAAGGTCCTTCTTGACCTTCGACTTCACCCCCCAGGGCACGCCCAGCAGCCAGTCGAGATAGTTGCGCACGACGGTGGCCTCGGCCGACATCGGCGACATCGACTTGAGCTTCTTGACCTCGGCGTCCGCCTTCTCGCGCGCTTCCTTCGACAGCTTGGTCTTGCGGATGCGCTCTTCCAGTTCGGCGACCTCGGACTGGCCATCCTCACCGTCGCCCAGCTCGCGCTGGATCGCCTTCATCTGCTCGTTGAGGTAATACTCGCGCTGGGTCTTCTCCATCTGGGTCTTGACCCGCGACTTGATCTTCTTCTCGACCTGCAGCACCGACATTTCGCCCTGCATGTGGCCGTAGACCTTCTCCAGCCGCTCGGCCACGACCAGCGTTTCCAGGATCTCCTGCTTCTGCGCCACGTCGATGCCGAGGTGGCCGGCGGCAAGGTCGGCCAGCCGCGCCGGATCGCGCGTCTCGCTGACCGAGGCCACCGCCTCTTCGGGAATGTTCTTCTTGATCTTGGCGTAGCGCTCGAACTCGTCGGTCACCGCGCGCACCAGCGCCTCGATGGTCGAGGTCTCGCCGCGGCTTTCCGACAGGGACGCCACGCGCGCCTCGAAGAAGCGCTCGTTCTCCTCGAAGCTGAGGATTTTCACGCGGGTCTTGCCCTCGACCAGCACCTTCACCGTGCCATCCGGGAGTTTCAAGAGCTGCAGCACATTGGCCAGCACGCCCATGCGGTAGATGCCCTCGGCGGTCGGCTCGTCCGCCGTCGGGTCGATCTGGCTGGACAAGAGGATCTGGCGGTCGTCCGCCATCACCTCCTCCAGCGCGCGCACCGACTTCTCCCGGCCCACGAACAGCGGCACGATCATGTGCGGAAAGACCACGATGTCGCGCAGCGGCAGGACGGGATAGGTCGTCTCGGCAGATTTCGTCATTCTCGGTCCTATCTCGGCAGGAAGCCTCGGTCCCGGCACCCGGCAACGCTTGGGACTTCCCCACACTTCCGCTTACTTGGGCGTCCGGTGTGAGGGAGTCAACCACCGCAGGATGCGGGAGCCGGGCGGAACGATCAATCGGTCGGGCGCGATTTGAATGACAGTGTTCCACTTTCGTCCCAGCACGACGCGCGTCCGGCGACCCGGGGCGCCACTGCCGGCCGCCTGGGGACCCGGACTCGGGCCCCACGAGCGGGCTGTGATGCAACACACAACAGCTTGTGTCGGCTTGCCACCCGACCGCACTTGCTTGCCGCGCGCTCCCGGGCAAGACCTTGCCGCAATTCCGGCCCACTGTTTCCACTTTCGCAACCTCCTGGTCGCAGACGGGCTTTTGGGGGGCAGATCATGACACAGACCGATTCGCGTTTGCGCCGCCGCAGCCGGCTTGCGCCGGCGCTGCTGCTCCTGCCGCTCGCCGCCTGCGGCGGCGCGGGGGAGACGACGCTCGATGCCATCCTCGCGGCCCTTGCGCCACCGCCCGCCCCGGTCGATCCGTCGGTCCTGGCCCAGGGCTATGCCGACGCGCTGCTTCCCGGGGTCAGCGCCGCGGCCGAGGCACTGCTGAGCACCTTCCGCTACGACCGCCAGAACTCGCCATCCTGGACCACCACGCTGTACAGCGGGGTCCATCTGACCGGCCTGTCCAGTCACCCCTTGCGCACCTCCGGCGCCGCCTTCGCCCATGCCGCGGGCGTCACCGGCACCGGCTCGACCATCGCCGTTTCCGACTACCGGCTCGACGACACGCACAGCGTGCTGGCCGGCACCGCGGTCGAGGTCAACAGCAACCGCACCGCCAGCCAGCCTCCCGCCTATTCGGACACGGCCTGGCTCTGGCACGGCACCGCGGTCGCCTCGGTCGCCCTCGGCGACAGCGCCAGCTTTGTCGGCATCGCGCCGGACGCGAACCTGCTGTTCGGCAGCTTCGACACCGAGGCGGAACTGGCCGCGCTCGCCCATCGCGCCGCCGACGTGGGCGCGGTCGCGCTCAACAACTCCTGGGGCTATCCGGGCTTCGGGCCGAACGCCAGCGACTTCGACGCGGTGTTCGGCTATCCGGCGGGCGCGGACTATCTGGCGGCGCTCGACCGCTACGCGGCCTCCGGCGTCGTCGTCTTCGCGCTGCCCAACGACAACACCATCGGCCACGCGACGCTGATGGACGGCCTGCCCTACGTGCGGCCTTCGCTTGAGGCCGGCTGGATCGCCGCCGGCAATGCCGTGCCGACAATGTCCGGCACCACGGTCATCAGCGTCCAGATGATTTCCGGTGGCTGCTTCGAGGCGGCGCGCTGGTGCCTCTTGGCCGACGGCGCCTGGGAGGCGGCCGATCCGTCCGATCCGTCCGGTTTCGGCTTCGTCACCGGCGCCTCTTTCGCCGCGCCGCAGATCGCCGGCGCACTGGCGCTGCTGGAACAGGCCTTCCCGGCGCTCGACCCGCACGATCTGCGGGTGCGCCTGCTGGCCTCGGCCGAGGACGGCTTCTTCTCCCCCGACGCCACGGTCGAACTGGCCGAGGGGTATTTCAAGGGCTTCTCGCTGCGCTATGGCCACGGCTTCCTCGACATCGAGGCGGCGCTGAAACCGATCGGCACGCCGACGCTGGCCACGATGGGCGGGGCCGAGATCAGCGTGGACGAGCCCGCCCTGATCGCGGCAACGGCGATGGGCGATGCGGTCGCGCGCTCTTTGGCCGGCACCACGGTGGGCGTGACCGACGCGCTGGACGCCACCTTCGCGGTGGACGCCGCGGCGCTCAGCGCCACCGCCGCGCCGCGGCCGCAGGCCTCCGCCATGCTGTTCCGCAGCCTATCGACCGACCTGACGCGCGACCGCACCGCGGCGCGGTCCGGCGCCGACCCCTTCGCCGCCTTCCGCGGCGCCACCGTCACGCTCGACGATCCCGCGGGGCTGACGCGCACCACGCTCCTGCTGCCGCAGGCCGGGGCGCAGAGCGCCGCCGTCAACCTCACCCGCACTTTGGTGGACGGGCCGACCCGGATCGACCTTGGCCTCTCGGTCGGCCGCGACGCGGGCGGCACGCTGTCGCTGGGCGGCTCGGCGGGCAACGATGCCGCGCTGATGGCCTCGGTCTCGCTGGGGCTGACGCAGGAGATGGGCGACGGCTGGGTCGCACTTTCCGCCGAGGTCGGGGTCTCCGACCTCGGCGGCGACACCGCGCTGGGCCGCACCACCACCGGCAGCTTCAACAGCGCGCGCCTTGAGGTCGGCCGCACCGGCGTCTTCGCCCGGGGCGACCGGCTGTCGCTCAGCGTCGGCCTGCCCTTGGCGCTGCAGTCCGGCCGGGTCGCGGCCACCCTGCCAGTGATCACGCCCATGGGCATGGAATTCGAGAGCCGCAGCATCGACCTCGCCCCGGAAGCCCGCCAGATCGACCTCGGCCTCAGCTACCAGACCCAGATCGCGGCCAGTGCCGAGATGAAGCTGTCGCTGATCTCCTCCGAGAACTTCGGCAATATCGAAGGCCGCCGCGACCGCGGCGCGGCGCTGGCGATCACGCTCAGGTTCTGAGGCGGTGCACGGGCGGCTGCGGGGGAGATTCTGGCGCACCCGACAGGATTCGAACCTGTGACCTCTGCCTTCGGAGGGCAGCACTCTATCCAGCTGAGCTACGGGTGCCTTCCGGGGGCCGCTACAGACGAAAGTCGCGCGGCCCGCAACGCCCGGGCCCGACTCTCGCTCTGCCCATCCGACCGGTCAAAGTCCGGATTTCCCGTGCGTCAGCCTTGAACCGGCGAAGTAGCACGCGCCCTGCCACGCGAGCGGGTCCTTTCCCAGATGGCCCCGGAGGTTGCGACGATGGACTCCACATTGGCGCACCAATACAGTTCGGCGCTAAGCCGGGCTATAAACAAGCGCACCATATGGCCGAAGCACGTACTCAGCGCCATCTCGCGGCCCTCCTCGCCGCCGATGTCGTTGGCTACAGCCGTCTCATGGAGCAGGACGAAGCCGGCACGTTCGAACGGCTGCGCGCGCTCCGCCAGGAGTTGTTCGAGCCGGAAATCGAGAAACACGAAGGTCGCGTCTTCAAGCTGATGGGCGACGGTCTCCTGGCCGAGTTCGCGAGCGTCGTCGATGCGGTGGAGTGCGCGGTCGTCCTGCAGCGCGGCATTGCCGAGCGCAACGCACGGGTAGCGGACGACCGACGCATCGACGTGCGCATTGGCATCAACCTTGGCGACGTCATCGTCGAGGGCGACGACCGGCACGGCGAGGGCGTCAACATCGCAGCGCGACTTCAGCAACTGGCCGATCCGGGCGGCATCGCAATCTCGCGGACTGTCTTCAATCATGTGAAGAACAAGCTCGCGTTCGACTTCGAGTCGCTGGGCGAACACCGGGTCAAGAACATCGTCGAGCCGCTGGCGGTGTATCGAGTGCGTACCAACTCCACGGGCGCGCGGCCGCGACCGCTCGGAAGCCCGAAGCATGGGCACTGGCGACGCCCGATCGTCGCGGCGCTTGTGCTCGTGCTGCCGACGGCCGTCGGGGTGTCGGTTTGGAGCACATACCTCCGAAATCCGGCATGTACCCTGACGTTGCCGGACAAGCCGTCGATCGCGGTGTTGCCATTCGACAATCTCACCGCCGACCCGATGTGGGCGCGCCTGGCCGACGGCATCGCCGAGGATGTCATCTCGAATCTGTCGCGCTCAAGCGACCTGTTCGTGATCGCGGGCAGCTCAACCCGAACGTACAAGGACAGCGATGTCGATGTTCGGCAGGTCGGCTGCGATCTGGGCGTGCGGTATGTCCTCGATACCAGCCTGCAGGACATGGGTGACGGGATTCGGGTGACGCCCCAGCTGATCGAGGCCGCGACCCGCGGCGTCGTTTGGTCGGAGCCATTCGACCGACCCAGGGAAGACATTCTCCTGATCCCGGCCGATCTGGCGGCGCGCTTGGCCGGAAAGCTTCTCGGGTATGGAGGCGACGTGCCCGACGATGAAGGCAGGAAACTTGAGTACAGGCCACCCACGGAAAACCTCGAGGCCTACGACTATTACCTCCGCGCCGAAACATTGGGCCGCGGCTGGTTCAGCGCGACGAAGGGCGATGCTCTCGCGCTCTACCAGAAAGCTATCGAGCTCGATCCGCAATTCGCCGACGCCTACGCGGGCTATGCACAGATAGCTGCCGATGTCTGGCTCTTTCAGTTCGATGAAATCATGACGCCGCCCGTGGCGCACAAGGAGGCTTATCGGACGGCAAGCCGGGCCTTGGCATTGGACCAGAGTAACCCTAGGCCCTATTCCGTCTTGAGCGCGTTGCAATCGGCCGACGGCTGGCATGACCAGGCGCTCGCGTCAGCCCGCAGGGCCATATCCCTGCAACCCAGCAGCGCAGACGCATACGCTTCACTCGCCCGCGCCCTGACCTACGCCGGCAGACACGCCGAGGCGCTCTCTGCCGTGGAAACCGCGTTGCGGCTTGATCCCAATCCGTCGCCACAGTTCCGCGCTGATCTCGGCTGGGTACTCGTTCACAACGGCCAGTTTGAGAGAGCGCTTGTTGAGCTGGAGACGGCGCGGCGCGCCGGGGTGAACTATCTCGACACCCTGACCATGGTGCTGATCAAACTTGGCCGGGTTGCCGAAGCCCGCGCCACTGTGCAGGAAATGCTTAGGCTGGATGTCGGGCTCAGCCTGGAATACTTTCGTGTGCAGTTTTCCCACTACAAGCGCAAAGAGGATCTGGAACGGCTGCTCGACGCGCTGCGCGCCGCTGGATTGCCGGAGTGGCCAATGGGATACCAGGGGCGCCCTGAACACCTTCTCGTTGCAAGCGAAATTGCGGTCGTGACCTTGGGCCGCACCTGGGAAGGAAATGACGACAGCGGCCGACCTTTCGTTCAAGAGGTCAGCAAGGACGGCACGCTTGCCTACCTTGGCGCAACTACGCTTCTCACCGGAAGCGTTTCCGTGGACGGCAACGCGCTTTGCCAGCGCAACGAAGCTTTCCTGATGGGGCGAAAATACTGCGGGCGTCTCTATCGAAATCCCGACGGAACCCCCGCGGCGAAGGACGAGTACACCTATGTCAGCGCCTACGGCATCTACACGTTCTCGGTGCTGCCGTAGTTTCGGCGCATCAGCGACCGGCTACTCGGTCAGTCCGGCCTGAAGTTCCTCCCACGTGGCGTCCGCCGCTCCGATCTCACCGGGACCGCTGTCCGCGAACTGATTCAGCGCGGATTGTGAGCCATTCAGGTAGAGCTTGCCGTCGACAATGCTCCAAATCTTGGGATTAGCGCCATGCAAGTTCGCACTGGATATCCCTGAAGTGCAGTACCCGCCGTATTGAGGCGCGTACTTGACCGGATCGGCAATGAAGAGATCGCGATGCTCGGCGCTGGCGAAGTGCCAAATGGCGCCCAGCCACTGATAGGAAAATTCGTCGGACCCTTTGACTGCCTCGCCCATCGTGAAGTAGGAGACCGGGTCGTAGCCCTGGATCGCGACGCCGTCGCGGTTCTGGTCGATCAACTGTTTCGCCTCGACCGTACCGGGCGCACCCAGGAGGCTAAGGGAGAGTGCCAGGAACGCCGGCACCAACATCCGACCGATCCAGCCCCTGAACACGAGGAACAAGTCCTTGTGACATTCTCTCATTGGACATCCTCCGCATCGCTGCCGAGGTTCAGCGATCGATTCCGCGCGGCAGTCAGCTTTCCAACGGACAGATTGTACGCCTGCGGGGTGTAAGATTCAACGATGATCACGTCGATCCGGCGGGAGCCGTGGACCACGTCTATGGTAGCTCCCGGAACGTCGGGTCGCTGGAGTATCGGACGACATGCGCGCGACCCGGCTCTCATCCGCTCCCTTGCGGTAGCAGATTCGAAACTCTTCTCTGTGCTGCCGTGAGGGAGACCTGGCGCACCCGACAGGATTCGAACCTGTGACCTCTGCCTTCGGAGGGCAGCACTCTATCCAGCTGAGCTACGGGTGCAGCGCCGCGTCCGGATAGCCGGTTCGCAGCGGTGACGCAACCGGGTAGCGCGCCGTCAGGCGGCCCCGGCCGGCCGCAGAACGGGCGTCGCGGACCAGTGCCGACGGGATCGGCGCGGCGCACAATCCGGGCATCGCCCGCACCGGGGCACCGGCGCTATGCTGCGCTACGCCAAGGCGGGAGGACGACCCCCAGATGAACGACGCAGCGGTGGAGCGGATCAGCGCCGAACTGATCGCCCTTCTGGGCAGCGGACGCCAGGTCGTGCCCTTCACCCGGCGGGGCGTGCCTTTCGGCTTGGACGAGGCGTATCGGATCGCCAGCAGGGTGGCTGATCTGCGGCAGGCGCTGGGGCAGACTCCGGTCGGCCGTAAGATCGGATTCACCAACAGATCGATCTGGGCGGGCCTGGGCATCGACGCGCCGATCTGGAACTTCGTGTTCGACGCCACGGTGCAGGACGCGGTCGCAGGGACCGGCCGGATCGCGCTGAGCGGGATGCCCGAGCCCAGGATCGAGCCCGAGATCGCGCTGCATCTCGCGGCGGACCCGGCGCCGGGGATGACGACCGGCGAGGTTGCCGACTGTGTCGACTGGGCGGCCCCGGCATTCGAGATCGTCTATTCGATCTTCCCCGGTTGGGATTTCTCGGCAGCCGACGCGGCCGCCGCCTATGGCGTCCATGGCGCGCTGATCGTCGGCGAGCGGATGCACCTGCCGCAGACCGGCGCCGCGCGGGCGGGTTTGATTTCCTCGATCTCGGTGGAGTTACAGAGCGACCGCGGGCAATTTCGCGCGGGCCACGCCGGCAACGTCCTCGGGGGACCGATCGAAGCCCTGACGTTCCTGGTCGAGGAATTGGCGCGCTACCCGGTCTGCCCCCCCCTGCGCGCCGGAGAGCTGGTCACCACCGGCACGCTCACGGAGGCGATGCCGGGGCGTCCGGGTGAGGTCTGGACCGCCCGCTTCGACGGCGCCGGCCTCCAGCCGTTGCATCTGCGCCTGGAGTAGGCCCGGGCATCCTCGGATTCAGGCATCAGCCGTCCGCGACCACGTCGGCAGAAGACACAAACCGGCTCACTCAACTGGCGCGTAGGGCGCCGCAATCGCCGCCTCCACCCCCGGGCGCCGCACATAGAGCCCCAGCACCTGCGCCTGCATCCGCGCTAGCGCGGCCACCGTGTCGAGCACCGGCGTCGCGAGCCCCAGGCCGCGCGCCAGTTCCTGCACCGCCGAGACCAGCGCGTCGAGTTCCACCGGCCGCCTTGCCTCGATGTCGTGGCGGGTGGAGGGCTTGTGGCCGGTGATCTCCGCCCCGCCGTCGATCCGCCGCTCGATCCCCACCGCGAAATGCGCGCCCAGCGCCGCACCCACGGCGCGCGCCTCGGCCATGGCGTCGCGGATCACCGCGCGGCAGCCGGGGTCGCGGCCCAACAGGTCGAGGCTCGCCCCGGTCAGCGCCGAGACCGGGTTGAACGTTGCGTTGCCGAGAAGCTTCACCCAGATTTCGTCGCGCAGACGCGACTTCACCGGCGCCTTGAGGCCGCCGCGGATCAGCACCCGCGACAGTGCCACGGCCCGCTCCGACATGCTGCCATCGGGCTCGCCGAGCGTCACCCGGTCGCCGCCGAGGTGGCGCACGACACCGGGCGCCACCACCTCGCAGGCGGGATAGACGACGCAGCCGATGGCCCGCTCCGGCGTGAGCCCGCGCCACTGTGCGCCGCCGGGGTCCACCGTCTCGAGGTGCCGGCCGTCGAGCGGCGTGCGCGTGGCGGCCTTGTGGAAATACCACCAGGGCAGGCCGTTCACCGCCGGCACCACCGCCGTCTCCGGGCCCAGAAGCGCGGCGATGCGGTCCACCACCGCGGGCACGGCCTGGGCCTTCAGCGCGATCAGCACATAGTCCTGCGGACCGAAGGCGGCCGGGTCCTCGCTGGCCGGCAGTCGCAGCGTCTCACGCCCGCTGCCCTGCTCCAGCGTCAGCCCCTCGGCCCGGATCGCCGCAAGATGCGGGCCTCGCGCCACCAGCGAGACCTCGGCCCCGCCCTTGTGCAGCGCATGCGCCAGAAGCCCCCCGATCGCCCCGGCGCCGAAGACGCAGACCTTCATGCTTCCTCTCCCAGCCCGAGCTTGGCCGCCAGGCCGATGCGTTGCAGCTTGCCCGTGGCCCCCTTGGGGATGTCGTCGAGGATCAGCACCCGCCGCGGCACCTTGAACGCCGCAAGCCTTTCGGCGGCGAAGGCGCGCAGCGCCTCCGGCGTCGCCGCCGCGCCCTCCTTCAGCACCACCGCCGCGCCGACCTCCTCGCCAAGCGCCCGGTGCGGGATGGCGAAGGTGACGGCGAGATCGACCGCGGGGTGCTCCATCAGGACGTCGTCCACCTCGCGCGGCGAGACCTTCTCGCCGCCGCGGTTGATGATCTCCTTCAGCCGTCCGGTCAGGAACAGGAAGCCGTCGGCATCGAACCGCCCCTGGTCGCCAGTGCGGAACCAGCCGTCATGGAACGCCGTGGCATTGGCCGCCGGGTTGGCCGCATAACCCGCGGTCACGTTCGGCCCACGGATCACCACCTCGCCCAGCACGTCCGGCGCTGCGGTTACGCCGCCTGCCGTCAGCATCGCCACCTCCGGCCCCGCCGCCACCCCCACCGACCCGGGCTTGCGCCGGCCGCCCAGGGGGTTCGCGGCCATCTGGTGCGCCGCCTCGGTCATCCCGTAGGCCTCCACCACCGGGCATCGGAAGGTCGCCTCCAGCTGCAGCAGCACCGGCGCCGGCAAAGAGGCCGAGGAAGACCGCACGAAGCGCAACCGCGACGCCGCCACGGCCTCCGGGTTGCGCGGTGCCCGCGCCAGGATCGCCTGATGCATCGTCGGCACCCCGGTGAACCAGCTCGGCCGAACCTCCGAGAGCCAGTCGAAGAACTTCAGCGCGTTGAACCCCGGGGTCACATGCACCGTGGCCCCCACCGCCAGCGAGGCGAGGATCGAGGCGATCAGCCCGTGAATGTGGAACAGCGGCATGATGTTCAGCCCCAGGTCGTCCGGTCCCAGCGCCAGCGACGCCGCCACGTTGCGGGCCGAGGCGGTGACGTTGCGATGGCTCAGGGGCACGATCTTGGGCCGCGCCGTGGTGCCGGACGTGTGCAGCACCAGTGCCTCGTCGCCGGGCTGCGCCGCGCCCAGGGCCACCGGTACGCCCCCGGGCAGGTCGGTCACGAACGCCCCCGCCGCGCCGGGCGTCAGCACCGCGACCGCGATCCCGGCCCCCCGTGCCGCGACTGCCGCCGGCCCGGCCGGATCGTCGGTCAGCACCAGCCGCACGCCGAGGTCGGTCAGGTAGAAGCCGAACTCGGCTTCGGTATAGGCCGGGTTCAGCGGGGCCGCGGAACAGGCGCAGGCGACAGCGACGAAGGCCGTGGCCGCCATGGGCCCGTTCGGCAGCACGATGGCGACCCGGTCCGCCCGCCCGACCCCTGCCGCCCGCAGCGCGCCGCCCAGATGCCCGGCAAGGTCCGCCAGTCCAGCATAGGTCAGCGGTGCCGCGCCGAAGGCGCGCAGTGCCACCGCGCTCCCCGGCTGTGCGTCCAGCAGCATCCCGACCGTATCCATGCACGCCTCCCCCACGGCGCGATATCTGCACCCCGCGGCGGCGAAGGAAAGCCCCCGGCGCGCGCCTCGGGGCGCAATCAGATCGTGATCTGCTGGCCGATTTCGATCACCCGGTCGCTGGGCAGCCGGTAGAAGCTCGTCGCATCCGCCGCCCCCCGCGCCATCGACATGAAGATCGGCTCCTGCCAGCGCGGCAGGCCCCGGTGCGGGTTGGACCGGAACGACCGGCGATTGAGGAAGAACGAGGTCTGCATGATGTCGAACTTCAGCCCCTGCTTGCGCGCGCGCGCCAGCGCCCGGCTGACGTTGGGCTCCTCCATGTAGCCGAAGGCCAGGCCTACGGCAGTGAACCGCGGGCCGATGGCGGCGAGGTGCAGCCGCTCGTCGTCCGGGACCCTTGGCCGCGTATCCAGCGCGACCGTGACGATCAGGTTGTGCGCGTGCAGGACCTGGTTGTGCTTGAGGTTCTGCAGCAGCGCGTCCGGCGCGGCCCCGGATTCCGAGGTCAGGAACACCGCCGTTCCCTCGACCACCCGCACCTTGCCCCCGGCCTCGAGCGCCTGCGCCAGCGCGGCAAGATCGGTGGGCACGTCCCGCGTCTCGGCCCTGACCCAGGCGGCGCCGCGGACCCAGGTCCACATCAGCAGGCAGGCCACGGCCGCGATGCAGACCGGCACATAGCCCCCGCTCAGCAGTTTGGTACCATTGGCGGCCAGGAAGATCAGCTCCAGCACCAGAAGCGGCAGCATCAGCGCCGCCACCGTCGCTGCCGGCCACTTCCAGACCTTCAGGAACAGGGCCGAGGCCAGGATCGAGGTGATCACCATGTCGCCCGAGACGGCGATTCCATAGGCCGAGGCGAGGTCTGTGGAGGATCCGAACAGCAGGACGAGTGCGACGACGCCAGCCAGCAGGATGCGGTTCACCCGCGGCAGGTAGATCTGCCCCTCGTGCGTGTGCGAGGTGTGGACGATCTCGAACCGCGGCAGCAGACCCATCCGTGTGGCCTGCTTGAACATCGAGAACGCGCCGGAAATCACCGCCTGGCTGGCGATCACGGTCGCCGCCGTGGCCAGCAGGATCAGCGGCACCAGCAGCCAGCCCGGCGCCAGCAGGAAGAACGGGTTCGACATCGCCTCCGGATGCGCCAGCACCAGGGCGCCCTGGCCCAGGTAGCTCAGCGTCAGCGCCGGGAAGACCACGCCGTACCAGGCCACCCGGATCGGTTTGGCCCCGAAATGCCCCATGTCGGCGTAAAGCGCCTCGCCCCCGGTGACGGCGAGGAACACCGACCCCAGCACGATCAGCGCGGCAAAGCCGTTGGTGGTGATGAACCCCAGCGCATGCAGCGGGTTAAGCGCGGTCAGGATCGACCAGTCGTCGCCGATATGCAGCAGCCCGAGCACCGCCATGGTGCCGAACCACAAAAGCATGATCGGCCCGAACAGGACCGAGACCGCCGCCGTGCCCCAGCGCTGCACCATGAACAGCGCGATGATGATCACCAGCGTCACCGGCACCACCCAGGTCGCGAAGGCCGGGGCGACCAGCGCCATGCCCTCGACCGCCGACAGCACCGACATCGCCGGCGTGATGATCGCATCGCCGAAAAACAGCGACACGCCCACCATCCCCAGTGCCAGCAGCCAGACCGGCCGGTTTCCCAGCCCCTGTTGCAGCAGCGCGACCAGCGACAGCGTGCCGCCCTCGCCCTTGTTGTCGGCCCGCAGGATGAAGATGACGTATTTGACCGTCACGATCAGGATCAGCGTCCAGATCAGCAGCGAGATCACTCCCACCACATCCTCGCGCACCAGACCGTCATGGGCCGCGGCGTGGAGCGATTCCCGCATCGCGTACAAGGGCGATGTCCCGATATCGCCGTAGACCACGCCCAGCGCGCCGAGCGTGACTGCGGGCAGGTTGCCGTGGGACGAAGGCCCCTCAGCCGCGGCAGCGGCGTTGTCGTCTTGCGCAGACAAGGGGCTCTCCGGGAAAAAGACTCGACGTGGCGTGATCTTGCAAGCCCCCGGCGCCTGCGTCCAGCGTTTCCGGTGAATGCGGTCAGGGCAGCCGCGCCGTGACCTCGATCTCGACCTTCATCGCGTCCTGCATCAGCCGCGCCTCGATCATCGTGGCGGCCGGGCGGGCCTGGGCGAAGGCAGCGGACAGCTGCGGCCAGAGGCGCGGGAACTCCGCCCGGTCCGGCAGGATGTAGCGCACGCGGACCACATCGTCGAACGAACACCCCGCCTCGGCCAGTGCGCGTGCGATGTTGGCCAGCGTGTTGCGGCACTGGTCCTCGATGCCTTCGGGCAAGGTCATCGTGGCATAGTCATAGCCGGTGGTGCCGGAGACGAAGACCCAGCCATCCGCGATCACCGCGCGGGAATAGCCGACCTGCGCCTCGAAGGACGAACCGGAGGAGATGAGGCGTCGGGTCATGGACCGCCGATGCTGGACAATGCTGTTGATACCGGCCTGCCATCATTGTGCAAGAGACCCGTCACCGGCAAGCCGCACTGGGACCGCTAAAGCGTGTCGCGCCCAGTCAAGACCAGGAAAACCCCGCGCCATTGACTCCATATCGCAGAGACACGCCAGACGGCACCCGTCAGGCGCTGGCGACCTTCGGCTTCTTCACCGGCTCGGTGTGGACCAGGAGCGGCTTGGCCCTGCCGTCCACCGCCTCCTCCTTGACCACGACTTCTTCGACGCCGTCCGTCCCGGGCAGGTCGAACATGCTGTCCAGCAGGATGTCCTCCATGATCGAGCGCAACCCGCGGGCGCCGGTCTTGCGCTTGATCGCGCGCTTGGCCACCGCAACCAGCGCGTCGCCGGTGAAGGTCAGCTTCACGCCCTCGATCTCGAACAGCCGCTGGTACTGCTTGACCAGCGCGTTCTTGGGCTCGGTCAGGATCTGCACCAGCGCCGCCTCGTCGAGGTCGGTCAGCGTCGCGATCACCGGCAGCCGGCCGACGAATTCGGGGATCAGCCCGAACTTCAGCAGGTCCTCGGGCTCCAGCTCCTTGAACAGGTCTCCGGCGGTCCGTGCGTCGGGGTCCTTGACCTGAGCGCCGAAGCCGAAGGCGGTGCCCTTGTTGCGCAGCGCGATGATCTTCTCCAGCCCCGAGAACGCGCCGCCGCAGATGAACAGGATGTTGGTCGTGTCCACCTGCAGGAACTCCTGCTGCGGATGCTTGCGCCCGCCCTGCGGCGGCACCGAGGCCACGGTGCCCTCCATGATCTTCAAGAGCGCCTGCTGCACGCCTTCGCCGCTGACGTCGCGGGTGATCGAGGGGTTGTCCGAC
>JANOGU010000174.1:0-7872 GCA_031406135.1 Rhodobacterales bacterium | reverse complement strand
CCGCCCATCAGCCGGGAGCACCGCCGCCAGACCGGTCGGCGGCAGCGGCGGCGGCTGAGCGGCTCCCCGGCGCCAGGTCGGGGCGCCAGCCCCGGCCGCCGCGCCGGGGGGCCCGAAGCCGCCGCCACCCCCGGATCCGTGGACGGTGCCCGCACTCAGAAGCTCTGCGACGTGTAGTCCACCGCGTCGGGATAGAGCCCGTCCTCGATCGAGGTCCGGTGCACGCGCACCAGCTTGCCGCCCTCCACCTTGGTAATCGACTGGGTTCCGAACACCTGGTGCGTCTTGCCGTTGAACAGCTTGTCGCCCTGCGGGTGATCGAGGCTGCCCGGCATCGCCGACATCGCCTCCACGGCTTCCACGAACTTCTGCCGGTCCGCCGGTCCGGCGTATCCCGAAGCCTCCATCCCCGCCTTGATCGCGCTCAGCGTCTCCCAGGTGCTGAACATGTGGCTGAAGGTGGAAATGTCGGCCGGATCGCTGACCGAGGCGCCGTTGGCGTCCACGCCCACGGCGGCGCGGTAGTCCGCCTCCCAGGCCCCCGCGTCGGCCTGCTGGTAGCGCGGGAAGGCCTCCCAGAAATGCGTGCCGTCGAGGAACTCGAGCCCGGACGAGGCGATGTCCACCGCCTCGAGCGAGTCGATGAAGCCGAAGATCTGCGGCTTGGCGCCCGAGCCGTAGAACTCGCCCAGCTCCTTGACGAAGGTCAGCACGGCCGGGCCGACCATGACGTGGTAGAGGACTTCGGTCTCCGCCGGGATCTGCGGGAAGTAGCGGGTGAACGAGGTCTCGCTCGGCGGGATGGCGATCTGTGCGATCACCTCGCCGCCCTGCGCCGCCATCGCGGCGGTGAAGAAGTCGCGGTGGTCGTGGCCGAAGGCGAAGTCTGGGAAGATCATCGTGACCTTCTTGCCGAGGTTGCCGCTGACCCAGGGCGCCATCGAGGCGATCTGCGATCGCACGTCGGTGATGCCGGGCTGCAGGGTCCAGCGGTTCAGCATGCCGCTGGCGACATGGTAGCCCTCGGAACAGACCAGGTAGGGCACTTTCAGTTCCCCTGCGCGCGGGGCAGAGCCGATCACCACGTGGCTGAACAAGGTCCCCAGGATCACGTCGCAGCCGGCCTGGCTGGCCAGCTTCTCCACCACCTCCGAGCCGCGCTTGGGGTCGGTGCCGTCGTCCTCGAAGACGATCTCCACCGGACGGCCGCCGATCCCACCCGCCGCGTTGATCCGGGCCAGCGCGCCTTGCGCGGTGCGCTCGTACCAGCGGCCGTAGGCGGCGCCGATGCCGGTGCGGTGCAGCTGGAAGCCGAGCTTGATCGGTGCCGCTTGCGCCGAGGCAAAGCGGGCGGGCGACAGCGCCAGCCCGGTTGCGGCGGCTCCGGTGGCGAGAAGTGTGCGGCGGGAAAGAGTCATCGGCGGTCTCCACTGGCGGATGGGCGGCGCGGGCTGTCCCCGCGCCATTGTGGTGACGATGGACCCCGCCGGGGCCGTTTGTAAACGGGAATCAGGCGCCGGCCGGGGCGGACATGAGCCAGAGCCCGAGGACCGTGTAGCCGATCATCAAGAGGCTCAGCGGCAGGTGCGCGCGCGCCGGCGCGTCAGGACCGGCGAGGCGGAAGGCGAGGATCACCGCCAGCACATGGGCCAGCAGGATCGCCGCGAACTGCGTGTTCCAGATCGCGAGGACGGCGCCCGGGTCAGTCAGGAAACCCATCGAGACGTAGAACGGTGGCAGGCCGAGCAGTGCGTCGCCGCGGAACCAGGGATCATTCAGCGCGAAGACGGCATATTGCCCGGTGGTGAGCAGGATCGTGAGGTAATGCGCCCCGTGATAGCCCGCCGCGATGGCGAGAAAGGACAGCGCCGCCGGCCCGGTCCGCAGCGCCCGGCCGCCGAGCCGGATCGCGCCAAGGATCGCCGCCGCCGTCAGCGCCCAGACGACCAGCAGTCCCAGCGTGTTGACCCCCTGCACCGCCGAACGGCCGGTGAATTCCAGCGGATTTTCCCCGATCAGGCCCAGCCACCAGAACGTCACATGCAGCCCGTCGAAGGTCAGCGCCGCCAGTGCCAGCGTCACGAAGGCCACCGCCGAGGGCGGCAGCGGCGCCAGCCGCAGCACCTGGGCGCCGGGCCAGCCGACCATGAGGCGTACGCGGGTTGTTGCGGGCGTGACATCGCGGGACGGGTGCGCGGCCCCCCCACCCCATCCCTCCCCCGCAAGGGGGGAGGGAGGTGCATTCGCTTCATCGGCGCGCTCCAGCCACAGCGGCGCGATGCGCGACAGCGCGGTGAAATAGACGGTCAGGAACTCGCCGCGGTTCAGCCAGTCCTCGCCCTCCAGCACGGCGAGAACGAAGATGACGGCGAAATACACCCCCGCCGTCTGGGCCAGCACGCGCGGGTCCTCGGGGGACAGCGAGACCAGCATGAACCAGGTGAAGCCGAACAGCCCCGCCACGGCCGGCCAGTATCCCGCCCGCGCCAGCCCGATGCCGCCGGTCCGTCCCAGCAGCAGCCGGGTCAGCCGCACCGGTCCGGTCCAGGGGTTGACCGGGCGCCACAGGTTGCCGAGGACCAGCGAGGCCAGCGGCAGGGCGACCCAGATGCCGGTCCAGAACACCAGCGTCATCAGGTTGTGCATCGGGTCGGTGGCGCCCCAGAGCCCGAGCGCGAGCAGGCCCGCGAAGACCAGGAAGCTGGCATAGGACGTCACCGTGACCGGCAGAAGTACGCGCCGTTCCAGCAGGATCTGCGCGGTCAGGCGCGGCAGCCTGCGCGCGACGGCGGCGATCAGCGCGGTGGCTGCCACCACCGCCGCCGCACCCCAGATGTAGCGCCCGGTGGGCAAGGTCAGGATCACCTGGACCGGCAGGGCGCAGGCGGCCGCGGCTCCGGGCCACAGGAGAAGGACGGGCGCCAGCCCCCGGCTCACCGCAGTCCGTCCCGCCCCGTCGCTTGTCCGACCTCAAGGCCGCCCATGCGCGAATGCACCCGCCCGCCGCGCGCCATGGCCAGTGCGAACAGGACCTCGCCGGACCGCGGCGCGTCCTCGCAGCGGACCGTGATGACGTCGAAGCGCGAACGGACATAGGCGGCGTTGAGGTGGCCGAGGGGGATGTCGAGCGTTGCGCCCATTCCCCCCACCTTCATCGTCGAAGGCACGATCGCCCGGCACTCGCCCAGCCGCTCGCGCATGCCGTAGCCGCCGGAGACGTGCCAGATCGCGCCGTGCTCGCTCTCGCCGGCCTCGCCGACGATGGCGCCCTTGCCGTAGGCGTCGATCCCCTCGCGCCCGCCCAGCGCCGCGACCAGCCGGTCGGTCAGCGTCAGTGCGAGGGGTTTCAAAGCCTCCATCGCGGGTTGCAGATCCGGCTCCCAGCGCCCGGCAAAGGGATTGGCGCAGACGGCGCAGATCGCGCCCCTGACCGGCGACGGGTCGGCGAGAGGGCCGCCTTCGTGCAGGATTTCCTCGATCTGGATGACGATCTTGCGGACGGCGAAATCAGGCACGGACAGGCTCCAGGGACAGGCGGCCGACAAGGGCTACCTCACCTTGCAGGAAGAGCGCCGCGCCGGCAATCAGGCCTCGCGCCAGGCAGTCACCGGCGAAGGTCGCACCCCGGGCCAGCGCCCCAGCCACCTCCGCCGCCGCGAGCGGCCCGACCGCTACGGTGACGGGCAGGTCGAGGAGGTCGCTGTCCGCCTTCACCTTTCGCGCCGGACGGCGGGTCACGGCGGGGTGGCCGGGAAGGTCCACGGCGTTGGCGATCATCGTCGCCGCCGCGTCCGCCGCTGCCGCCGTGCGCGCCAGGACCGTCACCGCATCGGCAATGCCCAGCGACTGGCTGCGCCCGCGCCAGCCTGAAGTAGCGATGCCGCCCACCCCCTGACCGTGATGCACCGTCACCCGGTCCGGCAGGCCGGATCTGGCCGCAATCGCCGCGATGTAGCTTTCCCCCGGCCCAAGGTGCAGCCCGATGTCGCCGCCGTTGTTGACGTAGGCGCGCGCGATCCCGCCGTCTGCCACGATCTCCGCCAGCACCGCGTCGGCATCCGCCCCCGCCACCGCCGCCATCGGCGTCACGAAGGCCGGACGAAACGGCGAAACGGCCGCTGCCATGGCGCGGGCCACAGGGCCGCGCAACGGCCCGGGGTCGGGGGAGCGCAGCGCCGGGAGTTCTGCGACCAGCTCGTCGAGCAGCGTGGCAAACCGCGCCGCGCCGCGCGCGATCCCGACCTCTGCCCCCGGCCCCTCCGCCGCCACGATCATGTCGATCGGGCCGTGCTGGAAATGCCAGCGCCCGTCCGGCAGCCGCAGCGTGACCGGCCCGGCCATGGCTCAGGCCCGGATGCGGGCGCCGTCCGGGTCCACGAAGGGCACCAGCGACAGCGTGGCGGGCACTTCCTCCGCCGCCACCACCAGTGCGTAGCGGCCTGCCGCCAGCCAGTCCTCCGTCACCCCCTCCGGGTTGCGCACATAGCCATAGCCCAGCGGCGCGGCCACCGTGTAGCCGTAGCCGCCCGAGGTCAGGTAGCCCACCGGCACCCCGTCGCGCAGGATCGTCTCGCGCCCGACCAGCACCGCCTCGGTGTCTTCCAGCCGGAAGCCGCAGAACCGTTTGGTCAGCGGCCCGGCCGTCTCCAGCGCCTTGCGGCCGAGGAAATCGGTGTTCCCCTTCAGCTTCACCGCCCAGCCCAGCCCCGCCTCCGGCGGCGTGTCGTTGGCGGTGAGGTCCGAGGACCAGGCGCGATAGCCCTTCTCCAGCCGCAGGCTTTCCAGCGCGCGGTAGCCGACCGGGCGGATGTCCTCCGGCGCACCCGCCGCGATGATCGCGTCGTAGACGGCGGCAAGGCCCGTGATCGGCACGTGCAGTTCCCAGCCCAGCTCGCCCACATAGGTGATCCGCATCGCCCGCACCGGCACGCCGGCAATGGCAACTTCGCGGATCGCCCCGAACCGGAATCCCGCGTTCGACACATCGTCCGCCGTGACCTTCTCCAGCACCGCCCGCGCCTTCGGCCCCATCAGCGACAGCGTGCCCCAGTCTTCGGTCACGTCGGTCAGCGTGGCGCCATCGGGCAGGTGGCGGGCAATCCAGTCGGCGTCATGCGCGCGGAAGCCGGTGCCGGTGACGATCCAGAACCGCTCCTCCGACAGCCGCGACACGGTCAGGTCGCATTCGATCCCGCCGCGCGGGTTCAGCATCTGGGTGTAGGTGATCCGCCCCGGTGCCCGGATCGCCCCGGCGCAGAGCCAGTCCAGCGCCTCTGCCGCCTTCGGGCCTGCCACCTCGTATTTGGCGAACGAGGCCTGGTCAAATACCCCCACCGCCTCGCGCACATGCCGATGTTCCTCGCCCACCGGACCGAACCAGTTCTGCCGCCCCATGGAATAGACGTCCCGCGGCTCCACTCCCTCCGGCGCGAACCAGTTCGGCCGTTCCCAGCCGAGCTTGGACCCGAACACCGCGCCCGCTGTCTTCAGCCGGTCGTAGAGCGGCGAGACCAGGCGCGGCCGGGCGCTGTCGTGCTCCTCGTGCGGGAAGCCGACCGTGTAGTGCTTGCCATAGGCCTCGAGCGTGCGCGCAAGCACCCATTCGCGGTCGCGGTGCAGGCCGGAAAAGCGCAGGATGTCCACCGCCCAGAGGTCCATCGGCGCCTGCCCGGTCATCGCCCAGTCCGCCAGCACCCAGCCCGCGCCGCCGCCCGAGGCGATGCCGAAGGCGTTGAACCCCGCGCCCACATACATGTTGGCGCATTCCGGCGCCCGGCCGAGGATGAAGTTGCCGTCCGGGGTGAAACTTTCCGGGCCGTTGATCATCTGCTTGACGCCCACCGTCTCCAGCGCCGGCACCCGGGCGACGGCCTGCGCCAGGTGCTGGTCGAAATGGTCCCAGTCGTCATCGAACAGGCGGAACTCCCAGTCATCCGGCACGTCGCCGCCCAAACCCTCGGGCACCCAGGGCTGCGGGTCGGGCTCGTAGCCGCCCATGACGAGGCCGCCGACCTCCTCCTTGAAATAGGTCCGCCGGTCGGGGTCGCGGATCGTCGGCGCTTCCGGCGACAGGCCGGGCACCCGTTCAGTCACGATATACTGATGCTTCACCGGCTGCAGCGGCACGCTGATGCCGGCCAGCGCGCCCACCTGCCGCGCCCACAGGCCGGCGCAGTTCACCACCGTCTCGCAGGCCACGGCGCCCTGCGTGGTCTCGACATGGGTGATCCGGTCGCGGTCCATGCGGAATCCGGTGACCCGCACACCTTCCACGATCTTTACGCCCCCCGCCCGCGCGCCTTTGGCCAAGGCCTGCGTGATGTCGGAGGGGCTGGCCTGCCCGTCGGTCGGCAGCCAGGAGGCGCCGATCAGGTCGCCGGTCGCCATCAGCGGCCACATCCGCTTGACCTCCGCCGCGGAAATCAGGTCCATCTCCATCCCGAAGCTGCGCGCGGTGGTGGCCAGGCGCTTGTACTCGGTCCAGCGGTCGGGCGTGGTGGCCAGCCGCAGGCAGCCGGTCATCTTCCAGCCCGTGGCCTGCCCGGTCTCCGCCTCCAGCCGCTTGTAGAGGTCCACCGAATACTTGAGCACCTTGGTGATCGAGGCCGAGGACCGCAGCTGTCCGACCAGCCCCGCCGCATGCCAGGTGGAGCCGGAGGTGAGCTTGCCCTGCTCCAAGAGCAGCACCTCGGCCCTGTGGTCGCGGGCCAGGTGGTGGGCGGTGGAGGTGCCGATGATGCCGCCGCCGATGACGACGACCCGGGCGGCCTGCGGCAGGGTCATGGCAGTCTCCCGTGCATGGTCTGGAACCGGTCGAGCGCGGCGTCGAGCTTGCCCAGGTTCTCCCGGGCATAGGCCGCATAGTCAACGCCGGGGGCGGAGAGATGCAGCGCCGACACCATCGCCCACATCGCCTCGCGCAGCAGGCTCTCGACCTGCATGGCGTCAAAGGCGCGCAGGAAAGCGGCGTCGGGGGCATGGCCGAGATAGGCGTGCAGCAGCGCCTCGGCCTCGGCCTCGGTCATCCCCGCATTCGACGCCGCCCCGGCGAGGTCGAACATCGCGGTCGAGAACCCGGCATATTCGTAGTCGATCAGCCAGACCCGCCTGCCGTCGTCGAGGAAGTTCGCCGGCAGCAGGTCGTTGTGGCCGAAGACGAGGGGCAGCGGCGGCTGCGCCGCCTCCAGCGCGGCGTTCAGCGCCAGGAAACGCGGCAGGTCGGGGCGCCACGGGCTGTCGCCCGCCCGCAGCGTGCGGGCATAGTCGCGCACCACATGGAACGGCCAGAACAGATAGGCCGCGCCCTCGACCTCGCCCGGCATCCGGTGGTGGAACTCCGCCAGCAGCCGCCCCAGCGCCGCCGCCTCGGCCCGCACCTTTGACGCGTCCCAGGCCTGGCCGTCGATGAAGGCGGTGATCATCACCCCCGGCGCGGTGTAGCGCACCTCGGGCGCGAACCCGGCCCGGTGCGCCGCCCGCGCCGTCATCGCCTCGCGGGCGCGAAACACGTGGTGGACCGGATAGTCCGTCCCCAGCCGCACCACATGCGTGCCGGCGTCGTCGGTGACCTTCCAGATCTCGTTCGACAGCCCCCCCGACAGCGGAGCCGCCTGCAGCGGGCCGCGCCAGCACGGCAAGCCGGCGATCCGTTCCGGAATCATGCGCTCACCCAAAAAGACGCCCCTGCACCAGCGATACCCAAGCCCGGACGCAACCGCAAACGCCGCGACCGTCCACGGATCCGGGGAGGCGCCGGCATCGGGCCTCCCGGTGCCTCGGCCCGGTCTGCGCCGGGCCTCGCGCCGGGAAGCCGCTCAGCCGCCGCCGCTGCCGGGGAAGTGAGTCTGTCCGCTGTGCTTTGCTTGCGTGCGG
>JANOGU010000145.1:0-5217 GCA_031406135.1 Rhodobacterales bacterium | reverse complement strand
ACTACCAGGATGGAGCCCCCGACCAGTTTTATTGCATTGAGGTCTTTCCATTCACTAAAGATTATCAGCGCCAGCAACACGGCCACTAGGGTATTCATATTATAGAGTGGCACCAGTTGCGCAATCGGCGCAAGGATGAAGCCGCTGGTCAGAGGTCCGGCACGGCGGTCGCGAGCCGCGCGCAGAGCGCCGTCAGCGCCGTTCGCGCCTGCGTCCAGTCGGCGCGGCGGGCGGCGTAGAGCGTGGCCTCGGAGGCGAGGATCGGGCCGTCGGCCAGCGCCTTCAGGTGGTTGGCGCGCAGCGTCTCGCCGGAGGAGGTGATGTCCGCGATGGCCTCGGCGGTGCCGTTCCTGACGGTGCCTTCGGTGGCGCCCTGGCTGTCCACCAGTGCGTAGTCGGCCACGCCCTGGGCGGTCAGGTACTCCCGCACCAGCCGGTGGTATTTGGTGGCGATGCGCAGGCGGTGGCCGTGCGCGGCGCGGAAGGCGGCGGCGGCGGCGTCGAGGTCGTCCACGGTTTCGACGTCGATCCAGGCGGCGGGGACGGCGATGACCAGGTCGGCGCGGCCGAAGCCCATGGGGCAGAGTTCGGTCACGGTCGCCTGCCAGTCGGGCAGGCGGTCGCGGATCAGGTCGGTGCCGGTGACGCCGGCGTGGACCTGGCCTGCCGCCAGCGCGCGCGGCATGTCGGCGGCGGACAGGAGGACCAGCGCGGTGTCGGGCAGCCCCTCCACCCTGCCCGCGTATTCGCGGCCGTCCCCGGTCTGCGACAGGCGGATGCCGCGGGCGGCGAACCAGGCGAAGCTGTCCTCCATCAGCCGGCCCTTGGACGGCACGCCGAGCTTCAGCATCTGCCCTCCAGCCGGGCCACGAGGCCGGGTCTGACGACGCCACCCACGGCAGGGATCGACCGCCCGGCGCCGAATTGCGCGGTCAGCGCGTCGTAGCGGCCGCCGGTGGCAACGGGCGGCCAGTCGGCCGGGCCGAGGAAGGAGAAGACGAAGCCGTCGTAGTATTCCATCGCGCTGCGGCCGTGGCTGGCCTCGAAGCGCAGGGTCACGGTGGCGATGCCGAGGCCGTCGAGCGCGTCGAGCCGTGCATTGAGCCGGTCCACGGCGGGGGCGATGGCGGGCAGCAGGGGGGTGATGCCGCGCAGATGGGTCAGGGCGGCGCGGGCGGGGGCTTCGAGGGTCAGCAGATCGTAGAGCAGCGCGGCCTCCGGCGCGGCCAGTGGCGGGGTTTCGGCATCGGCAAGGAGGGCGGCGGTGCGGGTGGCGATTTCGTCCGCGGTACGGAGCCCGAGGAGGGGAGTGTTGCCGATGAGCGTGGCGGGATCGGCGGTGCGCAGGCGGGCGAGCAGGCTGTCGCGCTCTGCCGAGGGGGCAGCACGGCCGGCGAAGCGGTCGAGCAGGCGGCGGAAACGCTGCGGGCGCCAGATGTGGCGCAGCAGGGCCGCTTTGCGGGGGTCGGTGGTGGAGAGGCCGCGCACGGCGGCCATCAGGATGCCGATGTCGCCGGTGACGGGGGTCAGGCCGGGGGGCAGGAGGCGGGCGAAAAGCGCGAAGGTTTCGGCGTCGGCGGCGGTGGTGTCGCGTTCGAAGCGTTCGTAGCCGACCTGCAGGTATTCGCGCGGCCTCCCCTGAGGGCGGTCCTGGCGGCGGAAGACGGGACCCCGGTAGGCGTAGCGCGCGGGTTCGGCGCCGCCCAGCATGTGCCGTTCCACCACCGGCACGGTGAAGTCGGGGCGCAGCATCAGTTCGCCTTCCGAGGGGTCGTTCGTGACATAGGCGCGGGCGCGGATGTCCTCGCCGTAGAGGTCGAGGAGCCTGCCGGCGGGCAGCAGGATCGGCGCCTCCACGGGGGTCGCGCCCTCGGTGAGGAAGGCGGCGTAGAGGCGGCCGACTTCGTCGGCTTCGGTCATCCCAGCAGCTTGCGGACTTCGGCCACGAGGTGTTCGCGGGGGATTTCGGTCTGGGCGGGCCGGGATTTCCATTCTTCCAGCGACGCGCCTTCGGCGATTTTTGCGCCCTGGATGAGGTCTTTCAGGATCACGCTGCCCTTGTCGCGTTCGGCCGAGCCCTGGATCACGGCCACGGGGGAGCCCCGCTTGTCGGCGTATTTGAGCTGGTTGCCGAAGGACTTGGGGTTGCCGAGGTAGACCTCGGCGCGGATGCCTGCCGTCCGGAGTTCCCCGGCCATGGCCATGTACTCGGCCATCCGGTCGCGGTCCATGACGGTGACGACCACCGGGCCTTGGGTGTCGGCTTGCAGGCGGCCCTTGGCGGCCAGCGCCGCGAGCAGGCGGTCGACGCCGATGGAAACGCCGGTGGCGGGCACCGCCTGCCCGGTGAAGCGCTTGACGAGGTCGTCATAGCGGCCCCCGCCGGCGACCGAGCCGAACTGGCGCGGGCGGCCCTTGTCGTCGGTGATCTGGAAGGTCAGTTCGGCCTCGAAGACCGGGCCGGTGTAATAGCCGAGGCCGCGGACGACGGAGGGGTCGATGACGATGCGGTTTGAGAGATAATCCATGCTTGAGAACATTGCGCACATTTCTTCAAGCTCATCGATTGCTTTCGAGCCAATCGATGAATTGCCGATTGCGCGCCTAAGGTTCTGGAAAGTTTCGCCAACATCAGGACTTCCCGCCTCCAAGAAGGCGATAATTAAATCCGCTTGGTCCGGCTTCAATCCTGCGCCTTCGATGAATGCTCCGGATTGGTCCAGTCTGCCCTTAGTCAGAAGCTCTCGGACGCCCTCCCTTCCTACCTTGTCGTATTTGTCGGCGGTTCGAAGGATTGCATTGGTCCAAGCGTCATCGAAGGACTTGCTAAAGGATGCACTTTCTTCAGTGTCGGCTGAGAATGTCCCAAAGACGGTTTCAAGCACCCCGTTCAGCACCTTGCGGTTGTTCACCTTGACCACGTAGTCGCCGCGGTCGATCCCCCGCGGCTTCCAGCGCGTCGCAGAGCATCATGCACATCTCGGCATCGGCGGCGACCGAGGCCGCGCCCACGGTATCGGCATCGCATTGGGTGAACTGCCGGAACCGGCCCGGCCCCGGCTTTTCGTTGCGCCAGACCGGGCCCATGGCGTAGCGGCGGTAGGGGCTGGGGAGGTCATTGCGGTACTGCGCCGCGACGCGGGCGAGGGGGGCGGTCAGGTCGTAGCGCAGCGCGAGCCAGTCGTCCTCTTCCTTCCAGGCGAAGACGCCGTCGTTGGGGCGGTCCACGTCGGGCAGGAACTTGCCCAGCGCCTCCACCGTCTCCACCGCGCTGGTTTCCAGCGCCTCGAAGCCGTAGCGCTGGTAGACCGCGGCGATCCGGTCCAGCATCGCCTTGCGCGCCATGACCTCGGCCCCGAAGCTGTCGCGGAAGCCCTTCGGCGTCTCGGCCCGGGGGCGGCGGGGGGCTTTGTCGGACATGTGCGGCCTCGGCGCGGGTGCGGGCGGGGTGTAGCGAAAGGCCGGGCAGGGGGGAAGGGGCGATGGGGTTGGAAGTGCTGGAGGAGAAGGTGGCGCATCTGCTGCGGGCGGTGGATGACCTCTCGGACGTGGTGGCCCGCCAGCAGGGCGAGATCGACCGGCTGGGGCGGCGCGTGGCGCTGCTTCTGGAGCGCGAGGTGGAGCGGGAGGCCGGGTCTGGCGCCGCGGTCCCGATCGACCGGCCGCCGCACTGGTAGCGGGCCCAGGGGAGCGGCGGGCTCGACCCCACCCAAGGCCGCCAGGGGTGCTCGCCCGCCGCGCTGCCGCGGACCGGCGCCGGCGGTTGCGCCCGCGTTGCGCGCGAGGGGGGCCGTCGCGGGCTCTCTCGAACCAATGGCGTTCGCCCGCTCCACCCCCCGGCTTCGCCTCCCCCCGGGGTATTTCGGCAAGGATGATGCGCAGGTGGCGCGGGAATGCCGGCTTCCGGCGTGCCGGTGTGGCGGCCTAGACTGGCGGCCATGGACCTGCCCTCGCCCCTGTCGGACTGGCTCGCGTCGCGCGGCTGGGTGCTGCATCCGCACCAGCGCGAGATGCTGGCGCGGGCGGGCGAGCCGTCGCTGTTGCTGATCGCGCCGACCGGCGGGGGCAAGACGCTCGCGGGGTTCCTGCCGACGCTGGCGGAGCTGGGGGTGTCGCCTCCGGCGGGGCTGCACACGCTCTACGTCTCGCCGCTCAAGGCCCTGGCGGCGGACATCAGGCGCAACCTGGGGACGCCGATCGCGGGGGCCGGGCTGGCGGTGCGGGTGGAGGACCGGACCGGGGACACGCCGCATTCGAGACGGCAGCGGCAACGGGCGGACCCGCCGCATATCCTCTTGACCACACCGGAATCGCTGGCGCTGCTGCTGTCCTATCCGGACGCGCCGCGGATCTTTGCAGGTCTGAGGCGGGTGATCGTGGACGAGATCCATGCTTTGGCGGAATCCAAGCGCGGCGATCAGCTGATGCTGTGCCTGTCGCGCCTGGCCCGGCTGGCGCCGGGGCTGCGGCGGGTCGGGCTGTCGGCGACGGTGGAGGACCCTTCGGCCCTGGCCCGGTTCCTGGGCGGGGCGGAGGTGCTGCTGGCCGATCCCGGGCCGGCGCCGGACATCGCGATGCTGGAGACTTCGGCGTTTCCGCCCTGGGCCGGGGGTGGCGGGCGCCATGCGATCCCGGAGGTGCTGGCCGAGGTCAGGCGGCACCGCACCACGCTGATCTTTCACAACACGCGGGCGCAGGCGGAGCTGTTCTTCCGCGACCTGTGGCTGGCCAATGACGAGGGGCTGCCCGTCGCCATCCACCACGGCTCGCTGGCCCGCGAGCAGCGGCAGAAGGTGGAGGCGGCGATGGTGGCGGGCGCCTTGCGCGCCGTGGTCTGCACCGGGACGCTGGACCTCGGCATCGACTGGGGCGACGTGGACCTGGTGCTGCAGGTGGGGGCGCCGAAGAACGTCAAGCGGCTGGTGCAGCGGATCGGGCGGGCGAACCACCGCTACTATGCGCCGTCCAAGGCGCTATTGGTGCCCGCCAACCGCTTCGAGGTGGTCGAGTGCCGGGCGGCGCTGGATGCTGTCCGCGAGGCCACTCTGGACGGCGCACCGCGGGGACCTGGGCCGCGCGATGTGCTGTGCCAGCATATCCTGATGCTGGCGGCCTCCGGCCCGTTTGCGGCGGATGCCTTGTATGCCGAGGTGGTCGCGGCCGGACCCTATGCCGGGCTGACGCGGGACGGCTTCGACGCCTGTCTCGATTTCGTGG
>JANOGU010000086.1:0-5975 GCA_031406135.1 Rhodobacterales bacterium | reverse complement strand
TGGCCTGGCCCGCCTCGATGGCGATCACCCGGCCCTTGACGACCGTCCCCTCCGAGGGGGTGTCGATCTCCAGCGACTCCTTCAGGAGTGCCTCGAATTCTTCCATGGTGGCTTTAGCGCACATGCGTCAGACGTTCCTTTGTCTCGGGTTGCGGGCCGCGCGGTTGTCTCCGCCGGTCTTGCCGTCCTTGCGCGGGCACCCGCCCGCCGGACCGGCTGGCCCTTACACGCATTGGCCCGATGCCGCAACCCGCCGACCCGCGCAGCGGCGCGTCAGTACTGCTGCGCCCGGTCCACCAGATAGAGGAACCGTTCTCCCGCCTCGCCGCGGCGGATGTTCTCGGCGATCACCCCGCTGGCAGTCGGGGGATGGGTGTTGGCGGCGATATGCGGCGTGACGGTCGCGCGCGGATGGGTCCAGAACGGGTGGTCGGGCGGCAGGGGCTCGGTCCGGAACACGTCCAGCGTCGCATGGCCCAGATGGCCTGCGTCGAGCGCTGCCAGCAGCGCCGCCTCGTCGATCAGCGCCCCGCGCCCGGGGTTGATGATGACCGCGCCCTTGCGCATCCAGCCCAGCCGCCGGGCGTCGAGCAGGTTTTCCGTTTCCGCCGTCCGGGGCAGCAGAGTCACCACGATCTCTGCGGCGCCGAGCACGCGGCGCAGGCCGTCCTCGCCATGGTCGGTCGGAAACGGCAAGGCCTTGGCCGTCCGTGCCCAGCCGGTCACCGGGAACCCCAGCGCCGCAATCGCCGCCGCGCAGGCGCCGCCCAGCTCGCCCAGCCCCAGAACCGCGACCGTTCGGTCGGACGGATGCGGCGGCGGCGTCTGGTCCCAGACCGGAGCGGAGCGCTTCAGATGGCGATCCAGCCCCAGATGATGGCGCAGGACGTGGCCGACGACGTAGCTCACCATATGCCCGGTCATGCCCGGATCGACCATCCGGCACAAAGGCTGGGTCAGCGTCGCGTTGCCGACGATCCGTTCCACTCCGGCCCAGAGCGACAGCACCGCCTTGGCCCGGGTGAAGGGGGCAAAGTCCGAAACCGTTCCCGGCGGCGCGTAGATCACGTAGTCCACCGCCGCCGGATCGGCCTCCACGACCAGCCGGACATCAAGGCCCGCGGCATCGAAGGCCGCGCGCAGCGGCGTCTCCCATTCCGGCCAGTCGGCGGACGGTGCCGCGAAAAGGACAAGCAAGGGCATCCGCGGTCTTACCTCAACTTGTGCACATGTGCGCTTTGGACAATGCCGAAGGCCAGCATCAGCATCAGCATCGACGACCCGCCATAGCTCACCAGCGGCAGCGGCACCCCAACGACCGGCGCCAGGCCCATGACCATCAAGAGGTTCACCGCGAAGAAGAAGAAGAAAGTCGCGGCGATCCCGATGATCACCAAAGACGAGAAGCGGTCCCTGTTCTGCATCGCCGAGACCAGGCAGAAGCCCAGGATCAGCAGATACAGCAGCAGGAGCGAGAAGATGCCGAGAAAGCCGAACTCCTCGGCCAGCGTGGTGCCGATGAAATCGGTGTGTTTCTCGGGC
This sequence comes from Rhodobacterales bacterium, assembly GCA_031406135.1. Taxonomy (GTDB): domain Bacteria; phylum Pseudomonadota; class Alphaproteobacteria; order Rhodobacterales; family Rhodobacteraceae; genus JANOGU01. The sequence goes on along the minus strand of JANOGU010000086.1, from coordinate 4,433 downwards.
AGGAAGTTCAGCCGCGACTGCGTGCCCTGCATGAACCCCCGCCCGGTCCAGCCGCCCGAGCCAAAGGCGATCTTGGCCTGCAGGATATTGTAGCCCGCGCCCAGCGGATCGGCGGAAGGATCGAGGAAGGTGTCGATGCGTTTGTACTGGTAGTCGTGCAGGAACTGCCAGGGCGTGTCGCGGGTGAAGAAGACACCAGCCACCGCCGCCCCGCCCAGTGCCGCGACGACGATGAAATACCAGACCGACACGCCGGCCGCGAACATCACCGTCGCCCCGGTCAGCAGAAGCATGATCGAGGTGCCGAGGTTCGGCTGCAACAGCACCAGGACCACCGGTGCCAGGATCAGGAGCACCGGCACCAGCACCCAGAGCGGGCGCGAGGTCTTCCGGATGTCCAGCCAGTCGTAATACGCGGCCAGCAGCATCACCAGCGCCAGCTTCATCAGCTCGGACGGCTGCACCTGCATGAAGCCGAGGTCGATCCAGCGCTGCGCGCCCATGCCGACGCGGCCGAAAAGTTCCACGGCAACGAGCAGGACGAAGGTGCCGATGTAGGCCACCCCGGCCATGTTGCGCCAGAACCAGATCGGCACGACGGCAATGGCGAACATCATCACCATGCCCGCGGCGAACCGCTTCATCTGCGGCTCGGCCCAGACCTCCAGCCGCCCGCCGGCGATGGAATAGAGCATCAGGAAGCCGACCGAGGCCACCGCCGCGACCAGCACCACCAGCGCCCAGTTGACGTAAAGGAATTTGGACAGCCCCGCCGGCGCCGTCTTCACCCGGTATTCGAGGAAACTCATCGCCGCCTCACGCCCGGATCAGCACGGGCGGGCCACCCTCGGGCGGACGCAGCGGCATTTCCTCGTGCTGGGTCTCGATCCGCGGCCGCTGCGAGGCCGGGTAGGCCGACAGCGGTGGCAACCCGTCCGACATCGCCCGCAGGATCGCGTCCCGCGCGATGGGTGCGGCCGCAAGAGACCCGCCGCCGCCGTGCTCGACGACAACCGACACCGCGTAGCGCGGCGCGTCGACCGGCGCGAAACCCACGAACAGCGCATGGTCGCGGCTCTCCCAAGGCAGCTGGTCGTTGGAAATCACCCCGCGCGCACGCTCCGCCGTGGTGATGTTGCGCACCTGGCTTGTCCCGGTCTTGCCGGCCATGAGCATGGTCTCGTCCACGATCCGGCTGGCATGCGCCGTGCCGCGCCCGGAGTTCATCACCGAAGACATCCCCTCGCGCACCGCCGCCAGATGCGCGGGATCGAAGCCCAGGTCGGCGGCGGGGGCAACCGGCTGTTCCTCATCGCCAATGGCGTGGACGAGGCGCGGCACTACCGCCTTGCCCGTCGCCAGCCGCGCCGCCATCACCGCAAGCTGCAGCGGTGAGGTCAGGACGTAGCCCTGCCCGATGGCGGCATTCACCGTGTCGCCGATCCGCCACTCCGCCTTGTGCCGCGCCAGCTTCCAGGCCTTGTCGGGCATGATGCCCTCGGCGATCGCAGACATCGGCAGGTCGTGTCGCGCGCCAAGCCCGAACCGGCGCCCGACCTCGGCGATCCTGTCGATCCCCACCTTCATCGCCACGTCATAGAAATAGACGTCGCAGCTCTCGGTCAGCGCGCGCTCCAGGCTGACCGTCCCGTGCCCCGCCCGTTTCCAGCAATGGAACCGCCGGCCGCCGATTTCCAGATACCCGGAGCAGCGAACGGAATGAGCCGGATTGACGACGCCGGCCGACAGCGCGGCCATCGCCGTCATCATCTTGAACGTCGATCCCGGCGGATAGGCGCCCTGCACCGACTTGTCGGCCAGCGGCCGGTGGTCGTTCTCCATCAGCGCGTTGTAGTCCGTGTGGCTGATGCCGCGGACGAACAGGTTGGGATCGAAGGACGGCGCCGAACACACCGCCTTCAGGTCGCCCGTGTTCACGTTCATCACCACACAGGCCGCGCTGTCATTGCCAAGCCGCGTCTGTACGTAGTTCTGCACGTCGGCATCGATGGTCAGGCGCAGATCACGGCCGGGGGTGCCCTCCTTGCGGTCGAGATCGCGCATCACCCGGCCGGTGACGTTGACCTCGACGCGGCGGTGCCCCGCCGATCCGCGCAGCGCGTCCTCCATCCAGCGCTCGACGCCGATCTTGCCGATCTGGAACTGCGGGGTCCGCAGCAGCGGGTCCGGCTCCTCGAGCTCCTGAAGGTCGCGGTCCGACACCGCGCCGACATAGCCCACCACATGGGCAAAGTCGGTATCGCGCGGATAGACCCGCGACAGGCCGACCTCGGGCAGCACGCCGGGCAGGGCGGGCGCGTTCAGCGCGATCCGCGAGACGTCCTCCCAGGGCAGGCGGTCGGCCACCAGGATCGGCTGCGGGCTGCGTTTTCCGGCCTCCGCCAACGCGGCGGCAAAGTCCGCTTCCGAAATCGGGATCACGCGCCCCAGCCGGTGCAGCACATCCACCGGGTCCGGCGCATCCTCGCGGCTGATGACGACGCGGTAGTTCTGCTCGTTGTCGGCGATGAGCTTGCCGTTGGGGTCGAGGATGCGGCCCCGTGCCGGCGGGATCAGCCGGATCGAGACGCGGTTGTCCTCGGCCAAGAGCCGGTATTCCTCGGCCCGGTCCACCTGCAGATAGCGCATCCGCGCGCCCATCACCGCCGACAACGCCAGCACCGCCCCGCCCAGGAGCAGCGCCCGCCGGTTCACGGCGCGCGCCGCATCCTCGCTGTCCCTGGACGACCGCCTCACAGCCGCCTCCCGAAGGCGTCGACCTCGCCCGTCGAGGGCTTGCGCAATCCGAACAGCAGGTGCAGCCCGCCGACCACCAGCGGATAGACCAGCGCCGAGGCCGCGATCTGCGCGAAGGCGAAGGCGAACCCCGGCTGATCGACGAAGGCCAGCGCCAGCAGCAGCCGCGTGCCCAGCAGCATCGCCAGCATCAGCCCGGTGACCATCAGCCATTCGACCAGGAACACCAGTTCGCGCGTCAGCGCCGACCGGGCGCGCAGGAACTCGGTCGCCAGCACCATCGCCGCGGCCCACAGCCCCGGCGGCCGCATCAGCATCAGGTCCTCGACCAGCACCACGGCGGCGATCAACAGCGCCGGCAGGTGGTCGGGCCGGCGGATCACCCAGGCCAGGATCAGGCACAGCATCAGGTCGGGGCCGGGCAAGCCGCCGCCGGTATCGCTGATCGGCAGGATGCGCAGGAACAGCAAAACCAGCACCAGAAGCACAAAGACCCCCCGGTAGCCCCAGAGCCGCGCGGTCACCGGGTCGATCATTCCCCGGCCTCCGCCGTTGCCGAGGCCGGCGTGGCGCCGGCCGTCGGGGCCTCCGCCCGCGGGCTGATGTCGGGATCGGGTGCCGGCAGCGGCGGGGCGACCAGTCCGCCGGTGTCGGCGATGATCTCGATCTCGTGGCTGCGCAGAACGCGCAGGAATTCCAGCCTTCCGTAGTCCGCCGCCAGCCGCGCCCGCAGCCGCCGGTCGGTGCCCATGGCGACCTGCCCGACCAGCAGTCCCGCCGGGAACACGCCGCCGTCGCCGGAGGTGACGATCTGGTCGCCGGGCCGCACGAGGTCGGGCTTCTCGATGAAGTCGAGCAGCGGCGCCGCCGTATTGTCACCCGACATCAGCGCCTTCTGGCCCGAGGGCTGCAGCGTCACCGGGATGCGGCTCGACGTGTCGGTCAACAGGATCACCCGGCTCGTCCGCTGCCCCACGCCCGAAATGCGGCCGACCAGCCCGATCCCGTCCATCGTCGCCCAGCCGTCGCGGATGCCGTCGCGCGCGCCCACGTTCAATAGCACCGACTGGCGGAACGGCGAGCCGGCGTCGGCCATCACCACGCCCGTCACATGCGTCAGCCTGGGGTCCAGCCGCACCTGGTTGAGGTCCATCAGCCGCGCGTTCTTCTGCTCCAGTTGCAGCGCCGCCTCCTTCCAGGCCTTCATCTGCTGCAACTCGCGGCGCAGTTCCTGGTTCTGCTCGTAAATGCGGGTGTAGGACTGGAAGTCCTCGACCATGCCCGCGACCCGGGTTACCGGCGCCATCGCCCAGGCGAACGAGGGCACCACCGCATCGACCAGCGCGGAGCGGAAGCGCTCCATCCGCGGGCTGTCGATGCGCCAGACCAGGAACAGCATAAGCAGCAGGACGACGAGCAAGCCGACGAGGATGCGCCGCACCGGGCGCGCGTAGTCTTCCGCTGTCACAATCCGTCTGGCCACGGGGCGGGGGCTCCCCTCAACTATCGTAGTCGATCACGTGCCGCAGCTGTTTCTCGTATTCCAGCGCCTTGCCGGTGCCCAAGGCAACACAATTCAGCGGTGTTTTTGTGAACACAGCCGTCGCTACGGCTGAAAACCCTGCCGGCCTGGCCGAGGCTTTTGCGATGGCCATTGGCGCCGGCCGTTTGGCGTA
>JANOGU010000056.1:0-4564 GCA_031406135.1 Rhodobacterales bacterium | reverse complement strand
GAAAGCCGGTCGCTGACGCTGTCGAAGTTCGACTTCCAGGGCAAGCCGCACATCTTTTTCGATGACCATCTGCAGCTGCTGCGCCGGTCGGACTGCTTCTTCGCCCGCAAGATCTGGCCGCAAGCGAACCGGCTGTACGAGACCTTCCTGTCCGGCGACGTGGCACGCGGACCGGCGGCCGAGCCCAATCCGGGCAAGATCGACCGGCTGTTCTCGCGCGCGATGGAACGGCGGACCAAAGGGCGGCCGGGGCTCTACATGCAGAGCCGGTTTCCCAATGCCGACTGGGAGAACGGCAAGACCGCCGCGCCCTATTCCGTGTTCGAGGGTTTTGCCGAACTGTTCGAGGAGTTCGAGGCCTGGCTGGGCCGGATCACCGGCAGCCGCGTCCATGGCCACCTCTTCGCGCCAGACCGGGCGCAGTTCGCCGGGGGCGAGACGGTCTACAACGGCTCGCTGTCGGACAGCGCACGCCTGCGCGACCACGATCCGCGCGGGTTCCTGACCAACCAGATCTGGAACACCCGAGGCGAGCGGCAGTGCTTCCAGTTCGGACCGGCCGACAGGCAGAAGATCGCGCCGTTTGTCGCCTCGGACCCCAATGCCACGATCTCGGTCATCTCCGGCGCCTGGGCGGTGCCGCTGTTCCTGGCCAACCGCAACTTCGGCGAGGTTCGGGCGGACGCGGCGCGGATGCAGAAGACCGAGACCGACCACCTCGCGGTTCTGCGCGGGCCAAAGACCAAGGCCCGGGTCCGCGTCTGGACCCTGGCGGAGTTCGTCGAGAACCCGATGGAGCCGCTGCAGGCCATCGCCGACGAGATCAGCCCGCGGTCGATGCGGCGGCTGACCGAAGTGCCGCGGATGACCGACCTGACCGGCTTTGGCCAGTTCCTGCAGAACCTGCGCAACCACGGCATGCAGCCGGTGCTGATGGGTGACTTCCCGGCCGGGGCTGCGGGCGAAGGCGCCGACCCGCCGCGCCGCGGCCGGCCCTATCTGGTGAAGTGAGGTGGCCTTCGCCGCCTTCGTGGTGCTGGCCGGGATGCGCACCGGGTCGAACCTGCTCGAAGCGCACCTGAACGCGCTGCCCGGGGTGACCTGCCACGGCGAGGCGTTCAATCCGGGCTTTGTCGGCCGGCTGAAGTCCGATGCGGCCTTTGGCATGACGCTGGCGGAACGCGACGCCGACCCGTTGCGGTTTCTGCGCCTGCTGCGCGACCAGCCGGGCCTGAACGGGTTCCGCTATTTCACCGACCACGACCCCCGCGTCCGGCCGGCGGTGATGGCGGACGCCGCCTGGGCCAAGATCGTGCTGACGCGGCACCCGCTGGACAGCTATGTGAGCTGGAAGATCGCGCGGGCCACCGGGCAGTGGAAGCTGACCGACCCCGCGCGGCGTCAGCAGGCGAAGGCCGAGTTCGACGCACGCGAGTTCGCGGCGTTCCTCGACCGCCACCGGCGCGGGCAGGCCGAGGTTCTGCGTGACCTGCAGACCGGCGGGCAGGCAGCGTTCTGGATCGGTTACGACGATCTGACAGAGATCGGGGTAGTGAACGGGCTGGCGGGCTTCCTGGGGGTGGAGGGGCGGCTGGAGGCGCTTGACCCGGGCCTGGTGAAACAGAACCCCGGCTCGCTGGCGGACAAGGTCGCGAACCCCGAAGCCATGGCCGCCGCGCTGGCACGCTTCGACTGGATCGACCTCGATCACGGCCCGGGCTTCGAGCCGCGGCGCGGGGCGTCGGTGCCGTCGTTCCTGGCGGCGGGGCCGCTTCTCTACATGCCGGTTCCGGGCGGGCCGGCGGCCGAGGTGGCGGCGTGGCTGGCCAGCGTGGGGCCGGTGTCAGCCGGCTTCTCGCAAAAGACCCTGCGGCAATGGCGTGCGGCCCGGCCCGGCGGCCGCAGCTTTACCGTGCTGCGCCACCCGCTCGCCCGCGCCTGGGCGGCGTTCTCCGGCCCGATCCTGGGCGGCGCGCTTCCAGAGGTTCGGCGCGGCTTCGCGCGGACGATGGGTCTGGACCTGCCGGCGCCCGGGACCGAGATGCCGCGCGCGGATCGCAAGGCCGCATTCCTGGCCTGGCTGCGGTTCGCGAAGCTGGCCTTCGCCGGGCAGACGGCGGTGCGGGTGGACGGGGTGATGGCGACGCAGGCCGCGGTGCTGCAGGGATTCGCCGCCCAGCACGGGCCGGACGTCGTGCTGCGCGAGGCGCGGCTGGCCGAGGGCATCGCCTTTCTGGCCTCCGAGACCGGGACGGCCCTTCCGCCGATGCCCGCCAACGCCCCCGATCCGGAGCTCGCGGCGTTTCGCGATGCCGAGGTCGAGGCCGCCGCGCGAGAGGCGTACCTGCGCGACTACACGGCCTTTGGTTTCGAGCGGTAGGGCTCAGGCGGCCTGCGGTGCCTTGGCCTCGGTCAGGATGGCGTGCAGCTTGGCCGCGTCGCTGTTCGCCCGAAGCTTCGCCACCACCGCCGTATCGCGCATCGTGCGGCTGACCAGCGCCAGCGCCTTGAGGTGGTCCACGCCCGAATCCTTGGGCGCCAGCAGCGCGAACACAAGATCCACCGGCTGGCGGTCCACGCTGTCATAGTCGAGCGGGCGTTCCAGCCGCAGGAAGATTCCGATGATCCGGTCCACCTCTTCCAGCCGGGCATGCGGCAGGGCCACGCCGTGGCCGACGCCGGTCGGACCCAGCGTTTCGCGTTCCTGCAGGCCGTCCACCACGCGGTGCGCGACGAGGCCATAGGCCTGGGCCGCGATCTCGCCGATTTCCTGAAACAGGCGTTTCTTGCTCGTCAGCTGGCTTTGCAGGCGGACCGCGGCGGGGATCAGGAGCTGGGGGAGGATCATCGGGTCCGGTTCACTGATACGCGAAATGCGCAGTCACTTGCTGTTGCGGGGGTCGATCCAGCCGATGTTGCCATCGTCGCGCCGGTAGACAACGTTCACGCCGCCATGCCCCTCGTTGCGGAACACCAGGAGTTTCTGCCCGGCGAGTTCCATCTGCATTACCGCCTCTCCCACCGTGATCGACGGAATCCGCGTCTCCATCTCGGCGACCACCACCGGCTGGAGCGTGTCGGGCTCCGGCTCGTCGGGCTCATCGGACGCGGCGAGGATATACGAGGCGCCGTCGTCGAACTCAACTGGTGACGTGCGGTCGCGGTGGTGGTCGCGGAGGCGGCGTTTGTAGCGGCGGAGCTGTTTGTCCATCTTCTCGCGGCAGCTCTCGAAGGCGGCGTAGATTTCCGGGGCGTGGCCCTTGGCTTGCGCGGTCAGGCCAGTCGACAGGTGGATCACGGATTCGCAGACATGTTCATGCGCTGTGCGCGAGAAGACCACGACGGCGTCGGTCGGGCGCTGCGCGTACTTCTCCACGATCTCGCCCAGCTCGGCCTTCACATGCGTGGTCAGCGCCTCGCCGATGTCGATCTGTCGCCCGCTGATCTGATAGCGCATGGGTTCTCCTTCAGCCATGGGCATGCTGCGGCAAAGGTCCGCGAAGCCCTTGGAACGGCGTTGTTTTCGGGAGTCCCGGCGCGGCGGCGAGGCCCCGGTCAGGGCCGGTCCGCGCGGGAGGGTCGAGCATGGATCGCGCACGCATCGGGGGTATTTGGCGTCAGGGAGTGCGGGGTTGTCAACGGATTCGTGACAGGCCCGTGACACTCGGCCTGTGGCCGCCGGAAGCGGGGCGGGAGGGGGCGAAACCGTCGGCCCCGGGGCGGGGTGTTGCGGATCGGGGTGGCAAGGGATGTTCCAGGCGGCGTCCGGCCCGGACGGCTCGTTTGCGGGTAACCATCCGGATTCCGGCCATTTTCGGCGTCGGCATTCTGTCGGACTTCTGTCGGGTTTCCGTCGTGACAACCTGCGTCCCGCGACCCCGGTGAACGCAACGTCCGGCGGCGGCGCCCATTCCGGCCCGCCGCACCTGCGCTTGAACGGGCCTCACGACACCCGGAAGTTCTGCCCCAGATACACCCGGCGGACGTTTTCGTCGCGGACCACTTCCTCGGTCGTGCCGGACATCAGCACCCTTCCTTCGTGCAGGATGTAGGCGCGGTCGACGATGTCCAGCGTCTCGCGGACGTTGTGGTCGGTGATCAGGACGCCGATGCCACGCGCCTTGAGGTCGTGGACGAGGGTGCGGATCTCGCCGACCGAGATCGGGTCCACCCCGGCGAAAGGCTCGTCGAGCAGGAGGTATTTCGGGTCGGCGGCGAGGCAGCGGGCAATCTCGGTGCGGCGGCGTTCGCCACCCGACAGCGCCAGCGCGGGGGTACGGCGGAGGTGGGTGATGGAGAATTCGGACAGCAGTTCCTCCAGCCTCTCCCGCCGCTTGTGGCGGTCGGGGACGGCGATCTCGAGCACGGCAAGGATGTTGTCCTCGACGTTCAGGCCGCGGAAGATCGACACCTCCTGCGGCAGGTAGCCGATGCCGAGGCGGGCGCGGCGGTACATCGGCAGGCCGGTGACATCGCGCCCGTCGATGATCACCTGGCCACCCTCGGGCGTGACCAGCCCGGCGATGCAGTAAAAGCAGGTGGTCTTGCCCGAGCCGTTGGGGCC
>JANOGU010000054.1:0-3646 GCA_031406135.1 Rhodobacterales bacterium | reverse complement strand
CGCTGCGCTTTGCGCTCGGCCTTGCCGCCGCGGCGGACAGGGCCGGCGTCCGCATCCACGAACGCGCCGAGGTCCACGGCATTGACCGGGGCGCGAAGCCGGTGGTGCGCACCGATGCGGGCGAGGTCCGTTGCGACCACGTCATCCTGGCCGGCAACGGCTATCTCGCCGGGCTCGCACCGGACTACGCGGCGCGGGTGATGCCGATCAACAACTTCATCGTGGCAACCGAACCTTTGGGAGAGCGCGCGAAGGAGGTCCTGGCCGGACCCGTGGCCGTGGAGGATTCGAAGTTCGTGGTGAACTACTGGCGCCTGTCGCCCGAAGGCCGGCTCTTGTTTGGCGGCGGCGAAAGCTATGGTTGGCGCTTCCCCGACCTGCGCAAAACCGTCCGCAAGCCGATGCTGGAGGTCTACCCGCAATTGGCGGATGTCCGGCTCGACTACGCCTGGGGCGGCACGCTCGCCATCACCATGACGCGGATGCCCTGCTACCTGCGGCTTGCGCCGAACATCCTCGCGGCGTCGTCCTGCTCGGGCCACGGCGTGGCGCTGGCGACGATGGCGGGCAGAGTGCTGGCAGAGGCGGTCGCGGGGCAGTCCGAGCGCTTCGACGTCATGGCCGCGATACCGCCGCCGCGCTTTCCCGGCGGCGTGGCACTGCGCTGGCCGCTGCTGGTTCTGGCGATGACCTGGTTCGCGATGCGCGACCGGCTGGGTTTGTGACGAAAGCATCAATCCGCCACAGCAGGGTGGAGCGATCTCCCGTGGCGCTGGATTGTCATGGACCAACCGCATAAGAGTTGGGCAAATCCAGGGGGACAGATCATGTGGAATGACGGATCGGGCCAGGAACCGGCAGCCCGGCACATCAACGTGCAGGAGGCTGATCCGATCCCCGCCGAGGCCCGTGCCGAGATCGAGCGGCTGCTGACTTCGGGCGACCTGTTCCGCTACACCACCCCCGACAAGGCGCCGGTGCCGAAACTCGAAGCCGAGTTCGCGGCGCTGATGGGGGTGCGGTTCGCGCTGGCGGTTTCGTCTTGTTCGGCCGCCCTTTTCCTGTCGCTCAAGGCGCTGGACCTGCCGCGGGGGGCCAAGGTGCTGATCCCCGCCTTTACCTTCGCCGCCGTGCCGTCCTCGGTCCTGCACGCCGAATGCGAGCCGGTACTGGTCGAGGTGGACGACAGCCTGCGCGTCGATCTGGACGACTACCGCGCGAAACTCCCGGGCGCCGCGGCGGTGATGATCTCCCATATGCGCGGGCACACGTCCGACATGGACGCCATCCTCGAAGGTGCGGCCGCCCATGGCATCCCCGTTGTGGAAGACGCCGCGCATTCGCTGGGTGCGGCCTGGCGCGGCCGGCCACTGGGGACGCTGGGCGCCACCGGCTGCTTCAGTTTCCAGTCCTACAAGCTGGTGAACGCCGGCGAAGGCGGCATGCTGATCACCGACGATCCGGAAATCGCGGCGCGGGCGGCGATCATGTCGGGGGCTTACGAGTCGAACTGGAAGACGCACCCCGGCCTGATAGACGTCGCCGGCAAGTGGCAGAAGAAACTGCCGCTCTACAATCTGCGGATGCAGAACCTGTCGGCCGCAGTCATCCGCCCGCAGTTGCCGCTGGTCGAGCTGCGCGCCCGCCGCGGGCTGGTCAACCATGACCGCGTGGCGGCGCATCTCGCGCCCGTTCCGCATTTCCACGTTCCCCCCGCCCTGCCCCCGGAAACCCGGGCGCCCGACAGCTTCCAGTTCGTGCTCAAGGGCGCCTGGACCGACGCCGAGGCCTTGGCCTTCCAGACCGAGGCCCGCACGCTGGGCGCTCCGGTGAGTGTGTTCGGCCTCTCCGAAGGCAATGCGCGGGCGTTCTGGAACTGGGAGTTCCTGGGCGAAGTGGGCGAGCTGCCCAAAACCCGCGCGATGCTGATGCGCGCCTGCGACATCCGCCTGCCAGCGCGGCTGACCCCGGCCGACTGCGACCTGCTGGCCGAAGCGATCCTCGCCGCGGCGGCCAAGGTCCGGCAGAATGCCGGCGGGCTGAAGCGCGGCGCGGCATAACGCCGGGGCGGCGCAGCAAAGCGCCGGCCGTTAGCGCCAGCGGGTGTTGTCGGCCCTGGGCGGCCCGGCTAAGGTGGCCCATTCCGCTTTCAGGGGGGCTACCATCATGCGTGACGACGCACCGAATTCCTGGGAATCGCGCGCCGATACCTATTCGCTCTACGGCTTCACCGACCTGCCGACCATCGAGGCGCGCGGCTCGGTCGTGCTCACGCACGGCCAGGGCCCCTACATCTTCGACGTCCACGGGCGGAAGTATCTCGACGCCAACTCGGGTCTCTGGAACATGGTCGCAGGCTTCGACCACCCCGGGCTGGCAGAAGCCGCGAAGGCGCAGTTCGACCGCTTCCCCGGCTACCACGCCTTTTTCGGCCGGATGGCCGACACCACGGTGGCGCTGTCAGAGAAGCTGATCGAGGTCTCGCCCTATGACCGGGGCCGGGTGTTCTACACCAACTCCGGCTCTGAGGCGAACGACACCATGTGCAAGCTTCTGTGGTTCATCGGCTGGGCCGAGGGCCAGCCGCAGCGCCGCAAGATCATCACCCGGATCAACGGCTACCACGGCGTGACCACGGTGGCCGCGTCGATGACCGGCAAGACCTACAACCACGTCTTCGGCCTGCCGCTGCCCGGCTTCATCCACGTCGGCTGCCCGCACTTCTGGCGCTTCGGCCAGGCCGGCGAGACCGAGGCGCAGTTCACCGCCCGTATGGCGAAGGAGCTGGAGGCCACGATCATCAAGGAAGGTGCGGACACCATCGCCGGCTTCTTTGCCGAGCCGGTGATGGGCGCGGGCGGGGTCATCCCGCCCTCGGCCGGCTATTTCCAGGCCATCGTCCCGGTGCTGAAGAAATACGGCATTCCGCTGATCGCCGACGAGGTGATCAGCGGCTTCGGGCGCACCGGCAATCTCTGGGGCTGCCAGACCTACGATTTCATGCCGGATGCGATCATCTCGTCCAAGGTGCTGACCGCGGGCTACTTCCCGATGGGCGCGGTGATCCTCGGGCCGGACCTGGCCGACCGGGCGCAGGCGGCCAGCGCGAAGTTCGACGAGTTCCCGCACGGCTTCACCGGCTCGGGCCACCCGGTGGGCTGCGCCATCGCGCTCAAGGCCATCGACGTGGTGATGAACGAGGGGTTGATCGACAACGTCCGCGCCCTGACGCCGTCGTTCGAGGCCGGGCTGGCGCGTCTGGCCGAGCACAAGAACATCGGCGAATGGCGCGGCAAGGGGCTGATGGGCGCGCTGGAGATGGTCAAGGACAAGGACACCAAGGAGGGCTTCCCAGGCTCCATGTCGGTCTCGGAGCGTGTGGCCAACGCCTGCACCGACCAGGGCCTGATCTGCCGCCCGCTGGGGCAGGCCATCGTGCTGTGTCCGCCGTTCATCTGCACCGAGGCGCATCTGGGCGAGATCTTCGACAAGCTCGGCCGCGCCATCGACACGGTCTTCACCGAGATCGGCTGACCCCGGGGCCGCGCGGCGCGTTAGCGCCCCCGCGGCCCCGCCCCCCCACAAACCCGGCGCGCCTGCGATGATCTGCCGGGCAAGCGTGTTGGAACCGGCGTAGCTGACCGTC
>JANOGU010000328.1:0-3148 GCA_031406135.1 Rhodobacterales bacterium | reverse complement strand
TCAAGCCCTGCCGGGCTTTCCTCGCCTGTGGTGCGCCGGAGGCGAGGAAAGCCCGGCAGGGCTTGATGAGCCGGTCATTCAGCCGCCTCCGGCTTGCGCCGCGCGTCGTCAAGCTTGGCGATCAGCGCGGTCTCGATGTCGCGGTTCAGCTCCTTGGCGCGGGCGACGTAGGCCGGGTTGTTCTCGATTCGCTGGCCGGGCACCCAGACCTCGGCGAGGTCCCGGACCGCGGCCCGGTCCAGGCGAACGAAGGTCTGCGTCAGCCGCGCCGCCTCGCTGTCGGTGAAGCCGATGTTCTCCAGCACGTAGCGTCCCGCGCGCACTGACGAATCGAAGGTCTCGCGGACGATGTCGTCGGCGCCAGCCTGATAGAGCTCGTAGACATGCACCCGGTCGCGGGCGCGGGCGACGATGCGCAGGTCGGGCCGCTGCTTGCGGGCGTAGCGGGCGATCTTCACCGCGCTCTCGCGGTCGTCGATGGCGATCACCAGCACCTCGCAGTCGGCCAGTCCCGCGGATTCCAGCACTTCCGGGCGCGAGGGGTCGCCGAAATAGGTCTTCACGCCGAAGCGGCGCACCGTCTCGATGGCGCCGATGTCGGTGTCAAGCACCACGGTCTCGGCCCCGGCGTAGCGCACCAGGCGGTTCACCACCTGGCCGAAGCGGCCGATGCCGGCGATCAGGACGCGGCCCCGGTGCTCGATCTCGTCGGGTGCGCGGTCGGGCGCGGCGGGTGCCAGGCGGCGGGCGATGGCCTCGGCGGCCAGGAACAGGGCGGGCGTGGCCAGCATCGAGAGCGAGATCACCAGCGTGGCGATCTGCGCGACGGTGGTGGTCAGCACCCGCTCGGTCGCGGCAAAGGCCAGGAGCAGGAAGCCGAACTCGCCGCCCTGCGCCAGCGAGAAGGAGAACAGCCAGCGGTCGCGGCCGTGCAGCCGGAAGCCCTGGGCCAGGGCAAGGAGCACCGCCGCCTTCAGCAGGATCAGCCCGGCGGTGAGCCCCAGGATCAGCCCCGGCGCCCCCGCCAGAACCCCCAGATCGACGCTGGCACCCACGGTCATGAAGAACAGGCCCATCAGGATGCCTTTGAACGGCTTGATGTCGGCCTCGATCTGGTGGCGGAACTCGGAATTCGCCAGCACCACGCCGGCGAGAAAGGTGCCGAGCGCGGGCGAGAGGCCGACGAGCGTCATCAGGAAAGCGATGCCGGCAACCATCAGCAGCGAGATGGCGGTGGACATTTCCTGCAGTCGCGCGGCGTGGATGTAGCGGAAGACCGGGCGGGTAAGGAAATGGCCGGTGCCGACAATGCCGGCGACGATCGCCAGCGTCAGCAGGCCCGCCGCCCAGCCGGGGAGGCGTTCGACCAGCGTCAGCAGCACCTCGGCCGCGCCCTCGGCGCCATGCGCGTCGGGGGCGGGCGCGCCCGGACGGGCGGAGCCGGCCAGGAGCGGCACGATGGCGAGCATCGGCACGACCGCGATGTCCTGGGTCAACAGGACGGCGAAGGCCGAGCGGCCGCCCGGGCCAGTCATCAGGCGCTTTTCGCTCAGCGTCTGGAGGACGATGGCGGTGGAGGACAGCGACAGGATCATCCCCAGCGCCAGCCCCGTCTGCCAGGGCAGACCGGCCAGCATCAGGATCGCGAGGATGGCGCCGGTGGTGCCGGCGACCTGCAGCCCGCCGAGGCCCGCGAGTTTCATCCGCATGTCCCAGAGCGTGCCCGGGTCAAGTTCGAGCCCGATCAGGAACAGCATCATGACGACGCCGAATTCGGCGACATGCTGGAGGTCCTGCGTCTCGGTGCCGGCGAGGCCCAGGGCAGGGCCGATCAGCAGGCCGGCGGCCAGGTAGCCCAGCACCGAGCCCAGCCCGCTGCGCGCGGCGAGCGGAACCACAACGACGGCTGCGAGGAGGTAGATCGAGGCCAGTAAGAGCGCGGATTCCATGATCCGCAAATCCTACCCGAACCGGGGGGCGAAGGAAGCCCCCGGGGCGGGCCGCGCGGGGTCAGCGAGAGGCGGCAAAGCCGGTCTCGGCGGCCTCGGCCAGGCGGTCCTGCGGCCCGTCGAGGCCGTCGAGGCGCGAGGCCAGGGCGGTGAAGCCCATGCGCGGATTGAGCACCTGCATCGGGCGCGCCATTAGGCCCGCGGCGGTGAGCCAGCGGCCGGGGTCGTCCACGCCGATCTGCAGGAAGATGCGGTTCCCGGGCTTGTGACGGGCCAGGCTGCGGACCTCGGTCCAGGGGATCGGGTCGCCCAGGCGGCGGTCGTGGAACGCCTGCGCGGTGATGGTAATGACCGGGGCGGGATCAGCGAACCGGCCGCGCGCCATCACGAACAGCGCCCCGAAGACGACAAGGAGCATGAGCCCGCAGACGAAGAACGGCGCCCCCGGCCAGCCGCGGCTTTCCACCACGAACCCGGACAGGACCAGGGCGCCCCCGAGCAAGGCCCAGGCGCCGAGGAAGACTTGCCAGCCGACAACCGTGGCGCGGGCGTAGCGGGCGGCGACGGACAGGTCTGGCATGGTGCCTCCGGTGGACGGCCAACGGGAGAGTGGCGGTGGCGGCACCCTCTTGCAAGGGTGACCTCAGCGCCCGGCGCGCAGCGCGGCGCGAACCTCTGCCGCGAGCGCCACGCGCTCGGCTGCGGTCAGGAAGGCGCCCAGCTCCACCTCGCGGCCATTGCCGCGCAGGGTCAGGTACTGGGGGACGGGGCCAGTGTCCGGGTAGAGTGTGACTTCCACCCAGTGGGGATTGGCCTGCCAAGACTGGCGGCGGCCGTCGGGACCGGTACGGACCAGGTCGACGCGGGCGGACCGGATCGACAGGTCCTCGAGAATGTCGGTGTCGCGCGCGCTGCGGCGAAGCGCGGTCCAGACCCCGGCGAGGGCGACGGAGGCAAAGGCGAGGACAGCCCAGGCGGCAGGGGAGCCGCGGAGCGCCACGACGGGGAGGAAGATCATCAGCGCGGTGGCGGCGATGAACGTGGCGAAGCCTCGGCGCGATAGCGAGCGGTGTGGCCAGAGGTGGAGGTGCGCGGCATCTGAATCAGGCGGGAGCCAGCTGTAGGGCATCGGTTCAAGCGAAAGGGCCCCCGGCTTCGTGCCGGGGGCCCCTGTCGTCCTTCATCTGCAAGTTGAGTCC
>JANOGU010000378.1:0-6667 GCA_031406135.1 Rhodobacterales bacterium | reverse complement strand
GACGAGTCTGCCCGGAAAGGGGCCTTGCGCTGCGGATGCGGCTCCAAAACCACGAAATCGGTGCCGTTTGCAAGAAAGGGGCGTCGCAGCGACGCTCAGGCGGCCATCTAGGCGAAGCCGAAGCCCTTGATCAGACGTTCCCTAAAGTCAAAGCCCGACCTGTGGCTGTACTTCTACGAGGATTTCCTTGCCGCCTACGACCCCAAGCTGCGCAAGGACTACGGGGTCTATTACACCCCGCGCGAGGTGGTGGAGTTGCAGGTGCGCCTTGCCTCGGAACTGCTGGAAAAGCGGTTCGGCAAGAAGCTGGGCTTTGCCGACGATGGCGTGGTGTTCCTGGACCCTGCCGTGGGCACTGGCACCTATCCTGTTGCAGCGGTTAAGCACGGGCTGGAAAAGGTCCGGGCTCGATACGGCCCCGGCGCGATCCCCGCGCGCGCGCGGCAGATGGCCGCGAACATGCACGGGTTCGAGGTGCTGGTCGGCCCCTATGCCGTCGCCCACCTGAGGCTGACACAGGCGCTGGAAGGCGCGATCAACGAGGCAAAGGCCGCGGGCGACCCGGAGGAAAAGCTCGCCAAACGGCTGAACATCTACCTGGCCGACACGCTGGAAAGCCCGAACGCCGCGCCGCCCGGCGGCCTGACCCTGACCTATCGCGCGCTGACGGCAGAACACGAGGCCGCGCGGAAGGTGAAACAGGGCGGGGACATTCTCGTGTGCCTCGGCAACCCGCCCTACGACCGCGAACGGCGCAACGAGGACGGCACCAAAGCGAACAAAGGTGGCTGGGTTCGGTTTGGTGACAAAGGACAAGGCAAGATGAATCTTGCCACAGGGGTCGTTGAAGGCGGTGACAAGAAGGAGCGGCCGATTTTCGAGGACTTCCTGCAACCCGCAAGAGACACCGGCAAAGGCCTGAACCTGCAAGTGATCTTCAACGACTACGTTTACTTCTGGCGTTGGGCGTTGTGGCGGATGTTCGAAGCGCAGAAGGGCGGTGGAATCATCAGCTTCATCACCGCGTCGAGCTATCTTGTCGGGCCGGGCTTTGTTGGCGTCCGGGAGATGATGCGCCGCAGTTTTGACGAGCTATGGATAATCGATCTTGGTGGCGACAATCTCGGGGCGCGCAAGACCCCGAATGTCTTTGCCATCCAGATTCCGGTGGCGATTGCGATGGGCGTTCGTGGCGCGAAACACAACCCCGATAAACCGGCCAAGGTCAGGTATGCCAAGATCGAAGCCGATAGCAGGGATGCCAAGGTCGCCATTCTGGCGTGCATAGAAGATTTGAGCAAACTTGATTGGCTTGATTGCTCGGACGAATGGCACGCGCCATTCACGCCCCTTGGGAAGGGAGCATACTTCGATTGGCCAAAGTTCGTCGATTTGTTCCCCTACCATACCGCTGGCGCTGTGTTCTATCGAAGCTGGCCGATTGGGGAGACAGAAGCCGTTCTTGCTGCCCGATGGCAACGGCTACGCAGTGCCAAGGCACAGGACCGCAAGTCATTGTTTAAAGAGTCGCGGGATAGGAAGATTACGCACAGGGTCACACAACCTGGTCTATCCGGCCACGCTGAGCCTTCGATCCGTGATCTGGCGTTATCTAGCCCTGAACCCAAGAGCATGCGATATGGGTTTCGGTCATTCGACCAACAATTCGCCTTGTATGACTTTCGATTAGGCGACTACATTCGCCCCGCGCTCGGTCGAATGAGCGGAGACCGGCAGACATTTTTTGTTTGCCCTGATGCTATTGTCGCAGGTCGCGGACCAGTTTGCACGGTGACGGCAAACCTTCCCGACCAGCATTATTTCTGCGGTCGAGGCGGCAAGGATGTGATCCCCATCTACCGCGATGCCGCCGGAACCGATCCGAACGTGACCGCAGGTCTGCTGGCCGTGCTGGGCAAAGTCCATTGCACCCCGCCCACGGCAGAGGACCTCGCGGCCTATGTCTATGCCGTGCTGGGCGGGCAGTCCTATACCCGCCGGTTCTGGAACGAACTCGAAACCCCCGGACCGCGCGTCCCCATCACCAAGGACGCCGCGACTTTTGCCGAGGCGGTGGCGCTGGGCCGCAAGCTGGTCTGGCTGCACACCTACGCCGAACGGTTCCGGAGCCCGGATCGGGGCGACGAAATCCCGCCCGGCGCGGCGAAGATCATCAAGGGCGTGTCCGACAGCCCGGCGCAGTATCCCGAGGCTTTCGCCTTCGACCCCGCCACGCGCGAGATCACGGTCGGCGATGGCCGCTTCGGCCCCGCATCGCCGACGGTCTGGGAGTTCGAGGTATCGGGCTTGAAGGTGGTGCAGTCGTGGCTCGGCTATCGGATGAAGAAGCGGGCGGGCAAGAAATCCTCGCCACTGGACGACATCCGCCCCGAACGCTGGACCGCGCGGATGAGCGATGAATTTCTGGAATTGCTATGGGTTCTGGAAGCCACCCTTGCGATGGAACCCGAGCTCGAAGCGGCTCTCGACAAGGTCATGACCGGTCCCTGCTTCACCGCCAACGACTTGCCGGTGCCAAGTCTGGAAGAGCGAAAGGCGCCTGGTGCAGTGGCCGCCATAGACGATCAGCCCGACCTTTTCGAGGCTGACAGTCCGGATGACCTCAATGAGGCAGCCGACAGCTGAGACTGTGACCTACATCCCGACAGATGCGCCGATTGGGGGATCGATTGGGGGAAAGAAAGTTCAGCGACCACGATTTATCGTTTGCATTCAAGGCTATAAAAGAAATATATGGCGGATGGGGTGGGATTCGAACCCACGGTGGGGTCTCCCCCACGCCGGTTTTCAAGACCGGAGCCATCAACCACTCGGCCACCCATCCCGTTTGTCTCCCTCTATGCGTGCGGGCGAAAGGCCGCAAGCGCGGCCGCTGTGGCGGCTTTGCGGCGGCTGTCACTGAAATCCCCCTCTACCCTTCCTTCCCGTGCTGGTTGCGGCTATCCTACGCGCAAGCGCCGGAGTGCGCGACGAGCAGTTTGGCCTTCGAGACATCGTGTCGGGGCGGAAAAGCCAAAGCGGGCCGCCAGAGTCCGTGGCAGATCGAGGATACGGGCATGACACAGGCAACGATCCGGGCAGCACTCGTGGCCGCGGCGGCCGGGCTGATCCTTGCGGGCTGCGCCGGGGGCACGGGGCCGGCCGACGGCGGGGCGACGGTGGGCGCAAGCGACGCAGGCGATGCGCCGGTGGCGCGCGCGGCCGTGCCGGGCCGCCTGGTCGAACACGATGTCGAGGCGCCGGAGATCTTCCAGACCACTGACAGCGCGCTCTGGGACGGGCGGCCCTCGCTGGGCGGCGTCTGGGTCGCCTCGCCGGACACGGTCGATCCCGAGCGGGTGATCATCCGCAACCCGGACAACGGCAACTTCGTCATCGGCGCCCTGTTCCGCCGCGAGCGGCTGAACCCGGGGCCCACGCTGCAGATTTCCTCTGATGCGGCGGCTGCGCTGGGCATTCTCGCCGGGGCGCCGACGCAGGTTGAGGTGGTGGCGCTGCGCCGCACGGAAGCGACCGAAGCGCCGCCCGTCGCTGCCGAAGCCGTGGACCCGACCGGGGTCGCGGCGGCTGGCGAAGAACCGCCGACGCCCGAAGACCCGGCCGATATCGGCGCCGCGGCAGTGGCGGCGCTGGAAACCGGCGAGGACGCCGTGCCGGCCCCTGATGTGACCGCTGCTGCGGCCACGGCGGTGGTTCCGGATGCGGTTCCCGATGCCACGGCGGCGGACGGGACCGAGGTCGCCGACGTCGCCCTGCCCCTCGCCGAGCCTGAAACGCCGCGGAAGAAGAAGCGCAAGTGGTTCTGGCAGAAAGCTCCCGGCGAAGAAGTGATCCCGGCCGCCGCTGCCACGGATGCGGCGACAGTTCCGATCGAAACCGCCGCGATCGCGGCAACCGCCCTGCCCGCGCCCGGATCGAACCTGCCGATGGATGCGCCCGGGTCCGAACTGGTGGCCGCCGCCGCGCCGGCGGGTGGGCAGGTGATCCAGATCGGTTTCTTCAGCCTAGAGGAAAACGCGCAGCGTGCAGTGGACAAGCTCGCCGCGTCCGGTGTAACGGCACGCGTTCTGACGGAGCAGGCGAAGGGAAAGACCTTCTGGCGCGTGGTCGCGGGGTCCGGCGCAGATGCGGCCCTGCTCGAAAAAGTGAAGTCCGCAGGCTTTGCCGACGCCTATTTCGTCAGGGGGTGACCCGCAAACGGAGGGCCGTCATGATCCGCATCCTCGCCGCGCTTCTTGCGTCTCTCTGCCTGTCGCCGCCAGCCGCTGCCTTCGACACGCGGGCAACCGCCGCCTGGGTCTATGACATCACCAGCGGCACCGTGCTTCTGGACAAGAACGCCGATCAGGCGTTGCCGCCTGCCTCGATGTCGAAGCTGATGACTCTCGTCATGCTGTTCGAGGCGCTGGAGGACGGGCGGGTGACGCTGCAGACGGTGTTTCCGGTCTCGGCGCGGGCCAAGGCCATGGGCGGGTCGACCATGTTCCTGACAGAACAGGACGAGCCGACGGTCGAAGACCTGATCAAGGGGATCATCATCAATTCTGGCAACGACGCCTGCGTCGTGGTCGCTGAGGGGCTGGCAGGCAGCGAGGCGAACTTCTCGGAGCTGATGACAGAGCGCGGACAGGAACTCGGTCTGACCAGCTCGGTCTTCATGAACGCGACGGGATGGCCCGACCCCGGCCACCGGATGTCGATGCGCGATCTGGGCATCGTCGCGCGGCACATCGTGACGGACCTTCCGGAGTACTACACGTATTTCTCGATGACCGAGTTCAACTACAAGGACCGCGCCCCGGCCAATGCGCAGAACCGCAACCCGCTCCTGAAGCTGGGCGGGACGGACTGGAAGGCGGATGGGTTGAAGACCGGGCACACGTCCGAGGCGGGCTACGGCCTTGTCGGCTCTGCCGTACGGGGCGACCGGCGGGTGATCTTCGTCATTACCGGACTACCCTCCGACGAGGCCCGCGCGGAGGAGAGCGAGAGCATCGCCAACTGGGCCTTCCGGCAATTCGTCGAGAAGTCGGTCGCGGCCAAAGGTACCCGGCTGGCCGAGGCAGAGGTCTTCCTGGGCAGCGCCCCGACCGTCGGGCTGGTGCCGGAGCAGGACGTCGTCCTGCTGCTGCCGGCGGCGGGCGCCTCGAAGATCGCGGCGGAGATCGTCTACAACGGCCCCCTGATCGCGCCAGTGACGGCGGGACAGGCAGTGGCGGAATTGGTCGTGACCGTTCCCGGACTGGCCGATACCCGCGTGCCGATGTTGGCCGAAGCGGACGTGGCGCGGGGCGGCTTTCTCGTCCGCCTCGAGGTCGCCGCGCGTGACGTGATCCGGCGGCTGACCGGCCCCGACGCGGCGGCGCCGGCGGGCTGATGTTCCTGTCCTTCGAAGGCATCGACGGATCGGGCAAGAGCACCCAGGCGCGGCTGCTGGCTGCGACGCTGCGCTCCGAGGGCCACGACGTGATCCTGACTCGCGAGCCCGGCGGCAGTCCGGGAGCCGAGGAAATCCGGCGGCTGGTGCTGGAAGGCGACCCGGCGCGATGGTCGGCCGAGACGGAGTTGCTGCTGTTCACCGCCGCCCGGCGGGACCATGTCGAGCGGGTGGTCCGGCCGGCGGTGGCCCGGGGCGAGGTTGTGATCTCCGACCGCTTCGCCGATTCCACCCGCATCTACCAGGGCACCGCCCGCGAAGGTGGCGCGGACCTGCGGTCGACGGTGGATGCGCTGCACCGGCTGGTGATTGGGATCGAACCGGACCTGACCTTTCTCATCGACCTCGACTCCGCCGCCGGGCTGACCCGCGCGGTGGGGCGGCGGGGCAGCGAGCAGCGGTTCGAGGACATGGGTCTGGCCATGCAGGAACGCATGCGGGCTGGGTTCCTTGGGTTGGCGCGGGAGTTTCCGGAACGGATCAAGGTGGTTGACGGAAGCGGCGCACCCGAGGCGGTGGCGGGGCGGGTGCGGGAAGCGTTGCTCGCCCGGCTGGGCCGGTGACGGCTTGCCTCGGCGTCACACGGTGGGACGCTTCCCAGCGCCAGCGATTCCAAGAGCTTGCGCGATTCGATTAACCTTTGGGTAGGATTTGCACCAGGTTACAGCGTTTTGCTTTCAATCTGAGACGTATCCTGCATGGGCGAGGTAGTTGAGGCATTCGTCGGGGGTGAAGAGGGTGCAGATGTCGCCGAGGGCGGTGATGACGGCCTCGAAGGTCTTTGCGCCGATGCGTCGGAGGTGGGCCTTGAGCTTGGCGAAGGCCATTTCGATGGGTGAGGAACGTGAAGAAAACAGTCCGGGGGACTGTTTTCAGCGACGCAAGGGTCGGGGCTGTAGGGCGGCAGGTGCAGGAGCAAGCACCCGCGGGCGGCCAGGATGCTGGCGGCGCGGGGGCTCTTGTGGACCGAGAGGTTGTCGAGGACGACCACGCATCCGGGGGGCAGCGCGGGGGCGAGCAGGCGGTCGCAGGCGAGCCCGGCGATGAAGGTCTGGGTCTGGCGGCGGCGGTGGTGTCATGTGTGGACGGCTCCGTTTGTGCAAGGATTGATTTGAGCTTCTGTTGATCTTGCGGGGTGCGGTCATGTGTCCGGCCTGTTGACGCGGTGCATGTGACCGCTGGCCCTGATGAAGTCCGCGTACCGGGTCC
>JANOGU010000327.1:0-5971 GCA_031406135.1 Rhodobacterales bacterium | reverse complement strand
GTCGGCAAGGACGTGACGCTGAACGTGACGGTCGATCCGTCGCTCATTGGCGGGCTGGTGGTGCGGGTGGGGTCGGTGATGATCGATACCTCCGTCCGCGCCAAGCTCGCCCAACTCCAGAACGCCATGAAAGAGGTCGGATAACATGGGAATCCAGGCTGCCGAAATCTCCGCCATCCTCAAGGAACAGATCAAGAATTTCGGCAAGGAGGCCGATGTTGCCGAGGTTGGCCGGGTGCTCTCGGTGGGCGACGGCATCGCGCGCGTGCACGGCCTCGACAACGTCCAGGCCGGCGAGATGGTGGAGTTTCCCGGCGGCATCCGCGGCATGGCGCTGAACCTCGAGGTCGACAACGTCGGCATCGTGATCTTCGGCGACGACCGCTCGATCAAGGAAGGCGACACCGTCAAGCGCACCAAGTCCATCGTCGACGTGCCGGCGGGCGATGCGCTCCTCGGCCGCGTGGTGGACGGACTGGGCAACCCGATCGACGGCCGCGGCCCGATCGTGGCGGCAGAGCGCCGGGTGGCGGACGTCAAGGCCCCGGGCATCATCCCGCGCCGGTCGGTGCACGAGCCGATGGCCACCGGGCTGAAGTCGATCGACGCGATGACTCCCATCGGCCGGGGCCAGCGCGAGCTGATCATCGGCGACCGCCAGACCGGCAAGACCGCCGTGGCGCTGGACACGATCCTGAACCAGAAGCTCTACAACGAGGCCGCGGGCAAGGACGAATCGACGAAGCTGGACTGCATCTACGTCGCCATCGGGCAGAAGCGCTCGACCGTCGCCCAGCTGGTCAAGAAGCTCGAGGAAACCGGCGCGCTGGCCTACACCATCGTGGTCGCCGCGACCGCGTCCGACCCGGCGCCGATGCAGTTCCTTGCCCCCTATTCGGCGACCGCCATGGCGGAATACTTCCGCGACAACGGCCGCCACGCGCTGATCATCTATGACGACCTCAGCAAGCAGGCCGTGGCCTACCGCCAGATGTCGCTGCTGCTGCGCCGTCCGCCGGGGCGCGAGGCCTATCCGGGCGACGTGTTCTACCTGCACTCCCGCCTGCTGGAGCGGTCGGCCAAGCTGAACAAGGACTATGGCTCCGGGTCGCTGACCGCGCTGCCGATCATCGAGACCCAGGCCGGCGACATCTCCGCCTACATCCCGACCAACGTGATCTCGATCACCGACGGGCAGATCTTCCTGGAGAGCGAACTGTTTTACCAGGGCGTCCGCCCGGCGGTGAACACCGGCCTTTCCGTGTCGCGCGTGGGCTCTGCCGCGCAGACCTCGGCGATGAAGTCGGTGGCCGGCAAGATCAAGCTGGAACTGGCGCAGTACCGCGAGATGGCGGCCTTCGCGCAGTTCGGCTCCGACCTCGACGCCTCGACCCAGGCACTGCTCGCCCGCGGTGCCCGCCTGACCGAGTTGATGAAGCAGGCGCAGTATTCGCCGCTGACCAACGCCGAGCAGGTCTGCGTGATCTGTTCGGGCACGCTGGGCTACCTCGACAAGGTGGCGGTCAAGGACGTCGGCCGGTTCGAGACCGGGCTGCTGAAACACCTGCGCGGGAACTGCAAGGACCTGCTGGCCGACATCACCAGCAACGACCGCAAGGTCGCGGGCGACCTCGAGAAGGCCATCCGCGCGGCCATCGAGGCCTTCGCCAAAGACTTCGCCTGAGCGCCCGGGAGTAAGGGGTCATGCCCAGCCTCAAGGCACTCAAGAACCGGATCGTCAGCGTCAAGAACACGCGGAAGATCACCAAGGCGATGCAGATGGTCGCCGCCGCCAAACTGCGCCGCGCGCAGGAGGCGGCAGTGGCCGCGCGCCCCTACGCCGAACGCATGAACGCGGTGATTGCCGGACTGGCATCTTCGGTCGGGGGCTCGGGTTCCGCGCCGCGGCTCCTGTCGGGGACCGGAAAGGACCAGGTCCATCTCCTCGTGGTGATGACCTCGGAACGCGGCCTCTGCGGCGGCTTCAACTCCACCATCACGCGCCTGGCCAAGGCGCGTGCCGCGGATCTGCTGAGGTCCGGCAAGACGTTGAAGATCCTCACCGTCGGCAAGAAGGGCCGCGAGCAGCTGAAGCGCGAGTATTCGACCTATTTCGTCGGTCACATCGACTTCAGCGACGTCAAGCGCATCGGCTATGCCGAGGCGCTGAAGGTCGGCAGGGACGTGCTCGGCCGTTTCGCCGCCGGCGAATTCGACGTGGCGACGATCTTCTTCAACCGCTTCAAATCGGTGATCGCGCAGATCCCGACCGCGCAGCAGGTGATCCCTGCGGCTTTCGAGACGGCCGCTGTCCCGGCGCTCTATGACTACGAGCCCGGCGAGGAGGCGATCCTCGCCGACCTGCTGCCGCGCGGGGTGACGACGCAGATGTTCACCGCGCTTCTGGAAAACGGCGCCTCGGAACAGGGCGCCCGGATGTCGGCCATGGACAACGCCACGCGCAACGCGGGGCAGATGATCAACCGGCTGACGATCCAGTACAACCGCAGCCGCCAGGCCGCGATCACCAAGGAACTCATCGAAATCATCTCGGGCGCCGAGGCGCTCTGAGGGTCACGGAGACAAGAGATGGCGAAGGCAGCGGCAAAGGCGACGGGCAGGGTCACGCAGATCATCGGCGCCGTGGTGGACGTGCAGTTCGTGGGCGACCTGCCGCCGATCCTGAACGCGCTCGAGACGGTGAACAACGGCAAGCGGCTGGTCCTCGAAGTGGCGCAGCACCTGGGCGAAAGCACGGTGCGCACGATTGCCATGGACGCGACCGAGGGCCTCGTCCGCGGCGCCCCGGTCAGCGACGCCGGTGGCCCGATCTCGGTGCCGGTGGGCAACAAGACTCTCGGACGGATCATCAACGTCGTCGGCGAAGCCATTGACGAAAAGGGCGAAATCACCGACGCACCGCGCCGCGGCATCCACCAGCCGGCGCCCGACTTTGCCTCGCAATCGACCGAAGCGCAGATTCTGGTGACCGGCATCAAGGTCATCGACCTGCTGGCACCCTACGCCAAGGGGCGGAAAGATCGGCCTGTTCGGCGGCGCCGGCGTGGGCAAGACCGTGCTGATCCAGGAACTGATCAACAACGTCGCCAAGGTGCATTCCGGCTATTCCGTCTTCGCCGGCGTCGGCGAGCGGACGCGCGAGGGCAACGACCTCTACCACGAGTTCATCGAGAGCGGCGTCATCAACATCAACGACCTGGAGAAGTCCAAGGTGGCGCTGGTCTATGGCCAGATGAACGAGCCGCCGGGCGCGCGTCTGCGCGTGGCGCTGTCGGGCCTGACGCTGGCCGAGCAGTTCCGCGACCAGTCGGGCACGGACGTGCTGTTCTTCGTCGACAACATCTTCCGCTTCACCCAGGCGGGCTCCGAGGTGTCGGCACTCTTGGGCCGCATCCCCTCGGCCGTGGGCTACCAGCCGACGCTCGCCACCGACATGGGCGCGCTGCAGGAGCGCATCACCTCGACCAGGGCCGGTTCGATCACCTCGGTGCAGGCGATCTACGTGCCCGCCGACGACCTGACCGACCCCGCGCCCGCGACCTCCTTCGCCCACCTCGACGCGACCACGGTGCTGAACCGCGCTATTTCGGAACTGGGCATCTACCCGGCGGTGGACCCGCTGGACAGCACCTCGCGGCTGATGGACCCGCAGGTCCTGGGGCAGGAGCACTACGACGTGGCGCGCCAGGTGCAGGGCACCCTGCAGCGCTACAAGTCGCTGCAGGACATCATCGCCATCCTGGGGATGGACGAGCTTTCCGAAGAGGACAAGCTGACCGTGACCCGCGCCCGGAAGATCCAGCGCTTCCTCAGCCAGCCCTTCGACGTGGCGCAGGTCTTCACCGGCTCGCCGGGGGTGCAGGTGCCGCTGGAAAAGACCATCGCCTCGTTCAAGGCGGTGGTGAACGGCGAATACGACCACCTGCCGGAGAACGCCTTCTACATGGTCGGCGACATCGAGGAAGTGAAAGCCAAGGCACAGAAGCTCGCCGCGGCCGCGGCGTAAGGGGGCGAAGATGCCGGTGCAGTTCGATCTGGTGAGCCCGGAAAAGCGGCTCGCCTCGGCCAAGGCGACGGAGGTCCAGCTTCCCGGCGCCGAAGGCGACATGACGGCGATGGAGGGGCACGCCCCGACCATCACCACGCTGCGGCCCGGCGTGCTGCGCGTCGTCGCGGCGGAGGGGACCATGGCCTTCGCGGTGACCGGCGGCTTCGCCGAGATCACTGCGGGGTCGGTCTCGGTGCTGGCCGAACGCGCGGTGCCGCTGGAAGAGGCTGCGGGCCTCATCGACGGCTTCGTCGCCGAGGCCCGCGAGGCGGCCGGCACGGCCGAAGACCGCGACGCGGGCGAGAAGCTTGTCAACGACATGCTCGCGCTGAAGGCCGCGGTTTCCGGCGGGCATTGAGCGGGAAGCGGCCAGCCGCCCATGGCCGCCACAACGCGCCCTTGGATTTTCCCGACGTTGCGGCATGTTCACCGGCGGTCCCGGAGAATCGCCGGATGAAGCGCTTCGCGGCAGGTCGGGTGGGGGTGGAGCAGGGACATACCCTGCTCTTCGCCGATTTCCAGAACGGCGGTCCGATGTGGACCGGCACCGGCCCGCGCGAGGCCCGCGCGACGGTGCATTTCAAGGAACGCTTCGCCGAGGCCCCTGCCGTGATGGCGGGGCTTTCGCTCTGGGACTTCGATCAGGGCACTAACATCCGTGCCGAGCTTGCCACTGAAAAGGTGACGGCGAAGGGCTTCGTCCTGGTGTTCAAGACTTGGGCCGACACCCGCATCGCCCGCGCCCGCGCCGACTGGATCGCCATCGGCCCGGTGCGGGACGAGGACGACTGGGACGTGGTCTGAGGGAGTTGCCAGAGCCGGGCCCGCATCCGCCACTCTGCGCGCGGGTATTTGGCGAGGGGGTGCGGCATGCGCTGGGGTCTGCGGGCGGTGGCGGTGGGGGCTGCGCTGGCCGAGACCATGTCCGACTACCAGACCGGGCAGCGCCGCGTGGTCCAGCGGCTGGGGGCCGACGCCCGCAAGGTGATGGACGTCCGGGGTCGCTGAGTGGCAGGATGACGGCCGGGAGGACCCGCCCATGCAGATCGCGACCGGCTTTTCCGGCCAGACCGTCATCACCACCTTCGAGACCACGCCCGGCCAGTGCGCCGACCTGATGGAGGCGTTGCAGGCGGCCTATGCCGAGGTGATCCGGCACCAGCCGGGCTTTATTGCCGCCGCGTTGCACATGAACGACGCCCAGACCCGGATCGCCAACTACTCGCAGTGGCAGCGGCGCGAGGACTTCATGGCGATGCTGCGGACGCCGGAGATGCGCGAGCGCAACCGCGGCTTCGCCGCGCTGTGCTCGCGGTTCGAGCCGGTGATGTACGAGGTGGTGGAGGTGCTGGGGTAGCCGGCATGCCAGGTTGCGAACTCTTGGAAACGACTGCAAAGGGATGCAACGCGCAATCGGTGGCCAGGTAGAGCGTGTGGCGGAGTAGGCCGGGGGTGCGGTGGGGGCCGCCCATCCTGCAAACGGGTCCCCGTGGATTTCATTCATGCTGTCTCTTTCCCTGATCTTCCCCCTCGCCGACATCGTCTTCCTGACGCCGCCGAAACGCGAAACCGTGCCGGACCCGACGCTGGGTCTGGGACGGCTTCTGAGCGGGGAAGGGCCGGCGCTGCCGGACTGGCTGCTGCCCGCCGTGCCGGTGGTCGCCGTCATCGTCCTGATCGCGCTCGTCGTCTTCGCAATTGCGGTACTGCGCCCTGCCGCCGCGCCCGCGGACCCCGGCCTGGCGCCGCGTTGGATCCTGGTCGACGGGTCGAACGTGATGCACTGGAAGGACAACCGGCCGGACTGGCTGCCGTTGCGGCAGGTACGCGAGGAGGCGTTCGCGGGCTACCTCCAGCAGTTGGAGAGCTTCCTGGCTCCGGTCCGGCCGATCATCTTGAACG
>JANOGU010000339.1:0-2291 GCA_031406135.1 Rhodobacterales bacterium | reverse complement strand
ATCCGCTGCAAAAGATCGGCCAGCCGGGCGCCCCATTCGCTGTCGTTGCCGCGCCCCGTGTAGGGGCCGGCAATGTCAGTCGCGGGGGTGAGTGGTCTGGTGCATTTGTTCGGCCCCCCTTCACGGGCGATCTGGTCACGGGCAAAGGCCAGCGGGTCCCACCCCATCTGTCGCACGACCGCACTCTGATCCCGGATCAGCCATTCGTCGTCGATCATGTTGGCCCGTGCATGGCAATCCGCAATGATCCGGTAGACCAGCTTCTTGCCAGTCGCCGCGCCATACTGCCCGCTTCCCAGGTGCGTGGCCGTCGAAAGGATGCGGTGCGAAGACAGCATCCCCTCTTCCAGCGTGCCTGACCAGATCACATCTTCGCCCAGAAGCGTGCGGTCGGGGAATTCGGCCAGCGTCGCCATGGTGGCCCCGATAACCCCCTGATTCCCTGTTGAAACCCCAGCCGGCATCCGCACCACGATATCGGGATGATAGTAGCGGTGCAGGGCTGCGATGCCCCGATCTTCCCAGATCTGTCTGGTGATCCCAAGGATGTAATCGGGAAAGTCGCGGAACTTGGCGTCGAAGCCCTTCATGGTGTCGCCCTCCGTTTCACCGATCCGCGCTCGATCAGCGGTCCGTCGATGCGGATGCGTGATGGCGCGGTTTCGCCCTCGATCTGGTTAAGAAGAATGTCCACGGTCGCCTCGACCATCTGGCGCACCGGTTGGCGGATGGTCGTCAGGTTGTAGGAAGGCCAGGATGCAAGCGGCACGTCGTCATAACCAATAACCGAGACATCGCCTGGCACCGACAAGCCAAGGTCGAAACGCAAAGTGTCCATGACGGCAAAGGCCATGTGATCGTTGCCGACAAAGATGGCATCCGGCCGGTCCGGCCCGGCAAACAGGCTGCCTGTGGCCCGTGCGGCCTCGCCACGCGAATACATGCCGTCGATCATGGCGAAAGGCTTTTGTCCGGCCGCGCGCAACGCATCGCAAAAGCCCGTGGCCCGGTCGCGCCCGGTCGAGGATCCCTGCCAGCCCATGATATGAGCGATGCGCCGGTGCCCGGTGTCGAGCAGATGCTGCGCCGCCCTGCGTCCGCCGGCAAGATTGTCTGATGTCACCTCGGACAGGCCCGCGGCGTCCTGACCACGGTTGAACATCACGACGGGAATGCCCGCCGTGCGGCAACGCGCCGTCAGGTCGTTGGTCATGGCGACCGACGCTGTGATGATGCCGTCAACCTGATAGTCCAAAAGCTCCTGCATCACCTTCGGGACCTTTTCGGTCGAGTTTTCGGCCATAAAGACTAGGACGTGATAGCCCTTTTCTTGCAACGCGCGGCTGAGAAGCTCGATCGCCACCGGATAGAATTGGTTTTCCAGGTAGGCCACGACCAGTCCGATGATCCGCGTCCGGCCGGTGATCATCGCCCGGGCCAGTGGATCGGGCCGATATCCCAGTTGCTCTGCCGCCGCGCGGACCTTTTCGACCGTCGCCTTGGACGCCGATGCGCCGGGCGTGAAGACCCGGCTGACGGCAGACTGGCTGACACCCGCCAGCCGGGCGACATCCATCGCGGTAATCTTGGTGGGTTGTTCGTTCATTCGGCGGTCCAGCCTCCGTCCACGATCAGATGGGTGCCCGTCATCATCGCCGAGGCATCCGAGGCCAGAAAAACCACCGGCCCCATCAGATCTTCGATTTCGCCGACGCGGCCCAGCTTGATCTTCGACAGGATCCATGCGCGCCGAGCGGGGTCTTTCAGGGTTTGCTCGGCCAGAGGCGTGCGGATGAAGGTGGGACAAAGCGTGTTGACGCGAATGCCATGGGGTGCCCATTCCAGGGCCATCGACTTGGTCATGCCTTCAAGCGCATGTTTGTTCGCGCTGTAGACCGCACGGTCCGGACCGCCGACATGGCCCATCTGGCTGCTGACATTGATCAGGCTGCCGGGTTTGCCTGCTGCGATCAGCCCGCGCGCGACCTCGCGCGTCAGAAAGTAAGCGGCCCGCAAGTTCAGGGCCATGGCCGCGTCGTAGTCTTCGGGCGTGGTGTCCAGCGCCGGGGCATGGCGGGCAAGACCGGCAGAGTTCACCAGAACGTCGAAAGGCCCCCGTGGCGCCAGCGCCGCAGCCATTGCTGCAAGGTCGGTGATGTCCAGCGCCAGCACCTCGGCACTGCCGCCCAACACCTGGATGGCATCCTGCACCCGTTCCAACTCGGCAACCCGGCGTGCGACCAATGTCACCTCTGCTCCCGCCTCGGCCAAAGCCGCAGCCGCGCCGAGCC
>JANOGU010000334.1:0-10089 GCA_031406135.1 Rhodobacterales bacterium | reverse complement strand
TGTCATACTGAAACAGAATCTGGAGCGCGCGCTCCCTGGCATGATGGCGTGACGCCGCCGGCGTCGAGCGCGGCGAGGAGGTCGCGGGCGAAGGCATCCTGCCCGACAGCCCCGGCCATGGCGGTCACAGCACCCATGCGGGCGGCGGCGAGCGCCTGGTTCAGCCCCTTGCCGCCGGCGCGGTAGGCGACCGCCTGTCCGATCAGCGTCTCGTCGAGCCGCGGCAGGCGAGGGGCCTCCACCACCACGTCGAGGTGCAGCGAGCCCGCGACAAGGACGGTCATCGCGCGCCTTTGGCGCGCGCACGACCGCGGAGCCGAAAATTCCTTGCAGAAAGGAATTTGCAAATCCCTTGAAGGAAGGGATTTGGCGGCACCTGAGACGCGCCGTCGGGGCGGCGGCGAGCCCCGGGGCGCTGCCCCCTGCCGCCGGTTCTCGAACCGGTGGCAAACCGGCGTCTTGCCCGGGGTATTTGGGCAAGGATGAAACCGCCGGGCCGACGGCAGGACGCGGGAAGGGCAGGCCATGGCCGGTGCGGTCCGTCAGCCATAGAGCGCCTGCGTCACGATGCGGAGCGCGGCGGGGGCGTCCTGGGCGGCGGTGGCGGCGGCAAGGGCCGGGTCATCGGCGAGGTGCCCGGCTACGGCGCGCAGGCGATCAGTCAGGCGGATGCTGGCGGCGGCCTCAGTGGCGGGGTCGGTGCCGCCGTGGTCGGGGAAGGTGTCGAAGTAGATCACGCCGTCATAGCCGATGCGGTGGAGTGCGAGAAAGAGTTCCACCGTTTCCAGCGGATGGATCGACCCGGCGATCAGACCGTCATCGCGGCGCCCGTAGCCGTCGTTCAGGTGGACGCCGTGCACCCGGCTGCGCGCCGCGGCGAGCGTCACCGCGCGCGCCGGGCTTTCCCCCGCATAGAGCGAATGCGCGAAGTCGAGCGTGACGCCGAGGTTGGGGCGGTTCACCTCGGACAGCATCAGGAGCGTCGTCGCCATGTCGGGCAGGAGCGCCTTGGCCCGCGGCTCGTCGGGTTTGTACTCTACGGCAACGGCGAGGTCGGGCGCGTGGTCGGCGACCGCCGCCAGCGCCTCGGCCGTGTCGGTCCAAAGACGGGCGTAGTCGGCCTGAAACGGGTAATCCCAGCCGTCCTGCCCGAGCCAGAGCGTCAGCACCGTGCCGCCCATTTCGCGGCAGGCGTCACAGCCGCGGCGGGTGAGGTCGATGGCGGCGCGGCGCACGACGGGATCGGGGTTGGTGAAGGCCCCGAGCCGCAGCGCGGGGTCACTGTGGTAGCGCATCGCCAGCCCGTTCAGCTTCAGGCCATGGTCGCGCAGAACGCCGGCCATGGCGGCGGGCGCGCCGCCGTCGAGGTGGTCGGGGTAGTTCAGATCCGCCGCGTCGATGCCCGGCACCGCGGCGGCGCGGGCGATCATGCCGGCCACGCCGCCCACGCCCCTGAAAGCGTTCAGGCGCGCCGCATAGCGGGGGCGGTTCGGCAGGATCATGCGGCGAAGAGGTCCGGCCGGTCGCGTTCCAGCGGCTCGAGATAGGTCAGAAGCTGGCGCAGGTGATGGCGCATCGCCTGCCGAGCGACCCCGGCATCCCGGGCGGCGATGGCGCTGACAATGGTCTCGTGCTCGGCCAGCGTGGCCTCGATCCGGCCCGGGATCGGAAGGATCAGCTGCCGCGCGCGGTTGACGTGGAGCCAGGCGGTCTCGGCCACCTGCGCGATGCGGCGGTAGCCGGTGAAGGACAGGATCAGCCGGTGCATCTCGGCGTCCATCCGGTAGAAGCCGGCGGCGTCATGGTCGGCGACATGGGCCGCCTGATCGGCAAGGTTCTGGCGCAGCCCGGCAAGCTGCGCCGCGCTGATCGCGGCGGCGACCTGCTCCACCGCCGCGGTCTCGATCGCCTCGCGCAGGAAGGCGCCCTCGCGGATTTCGGCCATCGAGAAGCGGGCGACGTAGGTTCCCGCCTGCGGCACGACCTCGACCAGCCCCTCGGCCGCGAGCCGGGCCACGGCGTCGGCCACCGGGCTGCGCGAGACCCCCAGCATGTCGCAGATCTCGGGCTTCTTCAGCATCTCGCCGGGACCGTAGGCGAGCGACAGGATGGCCTGCTTCAGGACCAGGTACACGCGCTGTCCGAGCGACCCGTCGACGCCGTCAAGCGTGAGGGCGACCGGGGGTTGCGGAGAGGTTTCCAGCGGGGATAGCATGACTGACATGTTAGGCATCCGCCTCCGCACGAGGCAAGGGAACATCGCATGACCGCGGCTATCCGGCTTCACGCCGAGGACAATGTGGGCATCGCGCTGGCCGACCTGACGGCGGGGTCGGCCGTGCTGGGCGTGACCGCGGCCGGCTTCGTGCCGCGCGGTCACAAGATCGCGCTGTCGGACATCGCGAAAGGGGCGCTCGTGCGCCGCTACGGCCAGATCATCGGCACCGCGACGGCGGACATTCCGGCGGGCGCGCATGTCCACGTGCAGAATCTCGGAATGGGTCCGCATCAGCAGGACTATGCCTTCGGCCGCGACGCAAAACCAGCCGAGCCGCTGCCGACGCCCAGTTTCATGGGCTACCGCCGGCCCGAGGGGCGGGCGGCAACCCGGAACTACATCGGCATCCTGACCTCGGTGAACTGTTCCGGCTCGGTGGCAAGGTTCATCGCCGAGGCGGCGGACAAGGACCCGGCGCTGGCGCCCCGCCCCGGCTTCGACGGCGTGGTTCCGATCGTGCACGGCACCGGCTGCGGCATGTCGGGGTCGAACGAGGGCTACCGGGTGCTGATGCGCACGCTGAAGGGCTATGCGCGCAACCCCAACTTCGGCGGCATCCTGCTGGTGGGGCTGGGCTGCGAGACGATGCAGGTGCCCGACCTCGTGGGCAAGGGTCGCCTGCGGGGCGACGGGAACTTCCGGTTCCTGACGATCCAGAATTCGGGCGGCACCCGGGCGACGGTGGCCGAGGCGCTGGCGATCCTGCACGAGATGGCCGAACACGTGGCCAGGGCCGAACGCGCGCCCTGCCCCGCGTCGGACCTGGTGGTGGGGCTGCAATGCGGCGGGTCGGACGGATATTCAGGGATCACCGCCAACCCAGCGCTCGGGGTGGCCAGCGATCTTCTGGTCCGGATGGGCGGCACCACGATCCTGTCGGAGACACCGGAAATCTACGGCGCCGAGCACCTGCTGACGCGGCGGGCCGTGTCGCCGGAGGTGGGCGAGCGGCTCGTCGCCCGGATCAAGTGGTGGGAGGACTACACCGCGCGCAACGAAGGCGAGATGGACAACAACCCCTCGCCTGGCAACAAGCGCGGCGGGCTGACGACGATCCTGGAGAAGAGCCTCGGCGCCGTGGCCAAGGGCGGCACGGCGCCGCTGTCGGGATACTACGACTATGCCGAACAGGTCGACCGGCACGGCTTTGTCTACATGGACACGCCCGGCTACGATCCCTGTTCGGTCACCGGCCAGATCGCCGGCGGGGCGACGCTGATCGCCTTCACCACCGGACGCGGGTCAGTGTCGGGCTACAAGCCGACGCCCTGCCTGAAACTCGCCACCAACGACGAGATGCACGCGCGGATGGCCGATGACATGGACATCAACTGCGGCGACGTGCTGTCGCGGGGGGTATCGCTGCAAGAGAAGGGGCAGGAGATCCTGGCCGCCCTCCTGCGCGTGGCCTCGGGAGAGAAGACGCGCTCCGAGGCGCTCGGCTTCGGCGGGGCGGAATTCGTGCCCTGGCAGATCGGCGCGGTGATGTAGGCCTTGCGGCCAGGGGGAGGATCGATGGGACGGCTGGACGGCAAGCGCGCACTGGTGACGGCGGCGGGACAGGGCATCGGGCGGGCCTCGGCACTGGCCATGGCGCGCGAGGGGGCCAGCGTGCTGGCTACCGACGTCAATCCCGCGCTGCTTGGGGACCTGGCCGCGGCGGGGCTGGAGACGCGGGTCCTCGACGTGCGCGACCCCGCGTCCATCGCGGCGGCGGTGGCGGCAGCGGGGGCCGTCTCTGTGCTGTTCAATTGTGCCGGGTTCGTGGCCAGCGGCACCATCCTCGACTGCGACGAGGCGTCCTGGGACCTTTCCTTCGACCTCAACGTCAAGTCGATGTACCGGATGTGCAAGGCCATCCTGCCCGGGATGATCGCGCGCGGCGGCGGGTCGATCATCAACATGGCCTCGGCGGTGGGCTCGATCATCGGGGCGCCCAACCGCTTTGTCTACGGCGCGACCAAGGCGGGCGTGATCGGGCTGACCAAGGCCATCGCTGCGGATTTCGTGACCCAGGGCATCCGTTGCAACGCAGTCTGCCCGGGCACCGTGGACAGCCCTTCGCTGCACGAACGGCTGCATGCCACGGGCGACTATGCGGCGGCGCTGAAGGCGTTCGTCGCGCGTCAGCCGATGGGCCGGATGGCCCAGGCCGGGGAAATCGCGGCGCTGGTGGTCTATCTCGCCTCGGACGAGGCGTCCTTCACCACCGGCGCCGCGCACGTCATCGACGGCGGCTGGAGCAACGTCTGAAACCTCCGCGTCCGGTGACCCGTACGGCTCCGGGCTGCAGCTGGGACAGCGCGTCAGGGTCGGACGAACTTGGCCCCGCCGCCATCGCGTTCCAGCGCCCCGGGGCTCTGGAAGGCCGGCGCGCCGCCATGCACCGCGGCGAGCAGCTCGATCAGCGAGGCATCGACCTGGGTGCCGAGGGCGACCTGATTGCCCTGGTACTCCGCCTTTGCCGAGACCACCGAGACGACGCGGGCCACGCCGTCAATGAGGGCGAAGATCGGCGCGCCGGACGAGCCGAATTCGACCGCGCAGGACAGGATCAGGACGCCGGTCTGCCCGTCGATGACGTGGCAGCTTTGTTGCAGCGACGGTGCTTCGGACCGATCCTGGCCGTAGCTTACCACGCTGACCCGGGCGTCGCGCCCGGGCACGGCGCCGGTGGCAAAGGGCACGATCGAGGGCAGGCGGATCGGCTGGTCGAGCTCGATCACGGCAAGGTCGTTGGCGACGCGGTCAAGCCGCGCCCCGTCGCCGAAGGAATAGGCCGGATGCGCCACGGCGCGGCGCACGCCGCGATAGGCGGCGGCGCGGCCGTTGCGCCAGCCGGCGAGGAATTCGATCTCGTCGGTGTCGATCCGTTCGCCGGTGTATTTGTCGTAGAGGCAGTGCGCCGCCGTCAGCACCAGGTCGGGAGCGATCAGTGCCCCGGTGCAGAACCCGCGGGCGCCGAAATCGATGCGGCCGACCGCGTCCCAGCCGCGTGCCTGGTCGCCGGTCTCGAGCCTGGTCAGGCCGCTGTCTTCCTCGGCGAGGCAGGCGGTGCCGAAAGAGAGCGCGAGGAACGCAGCGATCAGGGTGCGCATGTCCGGTCCGGTGCGATAACGGGTCCGACGCGGCTACGCGCCGTCTGGGGCGGAAGTATGGCCGAAGTCACGGTTGCCGCGAAAGGGCCGGCGGCTTCGGCCCGCCGGTGGCCCAGTCGAGCAGTTCCACGGTGTGGACGACCGGCAGGGAAGTTCCCGAGCCGATCTGCATCATGCAGCCGATGTTGCCGGCCGCGATCAGGTCGGGCCTGCGCGCCTCGATCGTGGCGATCTTGCGCGCCTTGAGCTCCGCCGAGATCACCGGCTGCATCAGGTTGTAGGTGCCCGCCGAGCCGCAGCACAGGTGCGGGTCGGCGGGTTCGACCACGTCGAAGCCCGCCCGTTCCAGCAGCGCCTTGGGGGCGGCGGTGATCTTCTGGCCGTGCTGCAGCGAGCAGGCGCTGTGGTAGGCGACCCGGATGCCCTTCGGCGCAGCTTCCGGCAGGCCGAGCCGGGAGACGATCTCGCTGACATCCATGGCCATGTTCGCCACCGCCTCTGCCTGGGGCGTCTTCAGGATGTGGCCGTAGTCCTTCACATTTGTGCCGCAGCCCGAGGTGTTGATCACCAGCGCCTCCACCCCCGCCGCCGTGACCGCGCGGACCATGGCCGCGGCCGCCCTATGGCTGTCGCCGGCGCGGCCCATGTGGTGGGTGAGCGCACCGCAGCAGCCGATGCCCGGCGGGATCACCACCTCGACCCCGAGACGGGTCAGCAGGCGGATCGTGGCGTCGTTGATGTCGGTATTCAGCGCACGCTGCGCGCAGCCGGTCATCAGGGCGACCCGCATCCGGCGCGGGCCTTGCGCGGGGAAGGTCTGCGGGTCGTCGTTGCGGCTGACCGGCGGGATCCGGCTGGGCGCCATCTCGAGCATGGCGCGCAGGCGGGCATCCGGGACCAGGCGGCGCAGGGGGCGGGCGAGCCTGGCGGCGAAGAGGGCGAGGCGGAAGCGGCCGGGGTGCGGCAGCACCTTGGCCAGCGTCCAGCGCAGCAGGCGTTCCATCGGGGGGCGGCGGTAGGTGCGCTCGATATGCGCGCGGGCGTGGTCGACCAGGTGCATGTAGTCGACGCCCGAGGGGCAGGTGGTCATGCAGGCGAGGCAGGACAGGCAGCGGTCGATGTGCTTGACCGTCTTCGCATCGGCCGGGCGGCCCTTCTCCAGCATGTCCTTGATCAGGTAGATGCGCCCGCGCGGGCTGTCGAGCTCGTCGCCGAGGACCTGGTAGGTGGGGCAGGTCGCGGTGCACATGCCGCAATGCACGCAGGAGCGCAGGATGCGGTTGGACCGTGCGGTGGCGGGGTCCTGTAGTTGCGCGGGGGTGAAATGGGTCTGCATGGGGCCTCAGGCGGCGAGGATGCCGCGGGGGTCGAAGGTGCGGACCAGCCCAGCGGTCAGGGCGGCGACGGCGGGGGACTCGGGCGGCAGGCGCGGGGCGTCCTCGCCGGGACTGGCGCGCCAGAGCGTGGCATGGCCGCCGGCTGCGGCGGTGGCGGCGCGGATGCGCCCGGCCGCGCCCGGCCCGGTCAGCAGCCAGAGCAGCCCCCCGCCCCAGTCGAAGATCGCCGCCTCCGCCCCGCTGGCGGCGCGGACGGCGGGGGCGTCGGAGGGTTTCAGGTGCAGCCTCCAGACCGAACCCGCTCGGCTGGCGAAAGGAATGACGTCGCGCACCGCTTGCCAGCGCGCGGCGCCGTCGGGGACATCTTCCCAGCGCCCGCCGAGAAGCGCCGCGAGCCGGCCGCTGCGGTAGGCGACAGAGGCTGCCCGACCCTCGATACGGACCAGCGTCAGCGGCGAGCCAGCATCGAGATGCGCGGCGCCGGTGACCTCGAAGGGGGAGCCAAGGGCGGAGGACAGGGCGGCGAC
Source organism: Rhodobacterales bacterium (assembly GCA_031406135.1). Taxonomy (GTDB): domain Bacteria; phylum Pseudomonadota; class Alphaproteobacteria; order Rhodobacterales; family Rhodobacteraceae; genus JANOGU01. The sequence goes on along the minus strand of JANOGU010000334.1, from coordinate 2,849 downwards.
AGCGGCCGCTGCGGACAGGCCGCGGGCGATCAGCGTGGCTTCGGTCTCCGGCGCAGGCAGCACCTTTAGGCTGACTTCGGTCAGCACGCCCAGCCGTCCGCGGCTGCCGGCCAGCAGACGGGCCAGATCGTAGCCGGTGACGTTCTTCATCACCCGCCCGCCGTTCTTGATGATGCTTCCGCGCCCATCGACGAAGCGCACGCCCAGCAGCGCGTCACGTGCCGCGCCGGCCTGAACCCGGCGCGGGCCGGAGGCGTTGGCCGCAATGACGCCGCCGATCGTGGATGCGCCGGTGCGCCGCAGCAGCGGTCGCATGTCCGGAACCTCGAAAGCCAGGCGCTGGCCTTCCGCGGCGAGGGCCGCCTCAATGGCGGCAAGCGGAGTGCCGGCCCGGGCCACCAGCGTCAGCGCGCCGGGTTCGTAGAGCGTGATGCCGGTCAGGGCGCCGGTCTCCACCACCTCGCCCGGGGCGGCCTCCAGCGCGCGGGTGCCGCCGCCGCGCACCGCCAGCGGCGCGCTTGCGCCGCGGAAGATCTCGGCGATCTCGTCTTCGCTGGTCGCGCGCATCAGGCTGCCCGCCGTGCCGCGGTGACCTGCAGCGGAAAGACCTTGGCGGGGTTCAGAAGCCAGGCCGGGTCGAACACGTCTTTCACCCGCAGTTGCGCCTCGATGTCGTCGGCAGAGAACTGCACCGGCATCAGATCGCGCTTTTCAACGCCCACGCCGTGCTCGCCGGTCAGGCAACCGCCGACCTCGACGCAGAGCGTCAGGATGTCGGCGCCCAGCGCCTCGGCCTTGTCGAGGTCGCCGGGCTTGTTGGCGTCGAACAGGATCAGCGGGTGCATGTTGCCGTCGCCGGCGTGAAAGACGTTGGCGACATCAAGGCCGTAGCCGCGGGACAGCTCCCCGATCCGGCGCAGGACACGGGGCAGTTCCGACACCGGGATGGTGCCGTCGAGGCAGATGTAGTCGTTGATCTGGCCCATCGCGCCGAAGGCGGACTTGCGGCCAAGCCAGATTTTCTTCGATTCCTCCTCGGACCGGCTCTCGCGCAGGGCCACCGGGGCGAAGGTTTCGGCGATGCGGCGGATCAGCGCGAGCTGGTCGTCGATCTCGGCCTCGGACCCTTCCACCTCCACGATCAGCAGCGCCTCGCAGTCGGGGTAGCCGGCATGGGCGAAGTCCTCGCAGGCGCGGATGCAGGGGCGGTCCATGAATTCGATGGCAACGGGAAGCAGCCCGGCCTTGATGATCGCGGCGACGCAGGCGCCGGCCGTCTCGTTCGCGTCAAAGCCGATCAGGACCGGGCGGGCGCCTTCGGGTTTCGGCAGGATGCGCAGCGTCGCTTCGGTGACGACGCCAAGCTGGCCCTCCGCGCCGCAGACGACGCCCAAGAGATCGAGCCCGCCCGCGTCCATCCATGGCCCGCCGAGGTCGAGGATGGTGCCGTCCATCAGCACCATCTTGACCCCGAGCAGGTTGTTGGTGGTGACGCCGTATTTCAGGCAATGCGCCCCGCCGGAGTTCATCCCGATGTTGCCGGCGATGGCACAGGCGAGTTGCGACGAGGGGTCGGGGGCGTAGAAGAACCCCCGCTCTTCCACCGCGCCGGTGACCGACAGGTTGGTGCGCCCTGCCTGCACCCGGATGAAGCGGTTGTCATAGTCGGTTTCGAGAACGGCATTCATCCTGGCAACGCCGAGGACGATGCAGTCGGCCGTCGGCAGCGCCCCGCCCGCGAGCGAGGTGCCGGAGCCGCGGGGCACGACGGGGATGCGTTCGGCATGGGCGAAGCGCAGGATCGCAGCCACCTCTTCGGTGGTGCGGGGAAGCACCACGGCGAGCGGCGGGCAGCGGTACGCGCTGAGGGCGTCGCATTCGTAGGCGCGGGTTTCGTCGGGGTCATGGATCAGCGCGTCGGCGGGCAGAAGGCGCGCCAGTCCGGCCAGCACCTCTGTCCGGCGCGACAGGATGCGGGCGTCGGGGACCGGCATCTGCATGGTGGCCCTCCTGGACCCTTGAATTGGTCATGCAAGCTAACCAATTTTGCCCCTTTGGCAAGACCGCAGCCTGTGATTTCATTCCGGCCATGCCGACCAGCGCCGATCCCTACTTCGCCGACCTTGCCGCCTTCGCGATCTGTGTCGCGCTGTCCTGGGCCTCCGGGCTGCTGATCGAGAACCCGCCCGCGTCACGCCCTTCCGTTTCCCTGCTGATGAACGATTACCGGCGCCGCTGGATGCGCGAGTTCGTCACCCGCGTCCCGCGCATCTTTGACGCCGCGATCATCGACAGCCTGCGGCAGGGCACCGCGTTCTTCGCCTCGGCCTGCCTGATCGCGCTGGGTGCCGGTGTGGCGCTGATCGGCAATCCCGGGCAGTTGCAGTCGCTCGGCACGGTACTGCCGCAGATGGCCAGTCCGGTGCCGATGGACTGGCGGCTGGCGCTGGTGCTGGCGTTCTTGGCCAACGCGCTGCTGAAGTTCCTCTGGGCGCACCGTCTGTTCGGCTACTGCTCGGTGATGATGGCGGCGGTGCCGAACGATGTGACCGATGCGACCTGCACCGTGACCGCCGACCAGGCGGGCGAGATGAACATCACCGCCGCGCGCGTCTTTAACCGCGGGCTGCGGTCGATCTACTTCGCGGTCGGGTCGATGGGCTGGATGGCGGGAGCCTGGGGGCTGCTGGCCGGCACCGTGTTTGCCACCGGGCTGGTCATCCGGCGCGAGTTCTTTTCGACCAGCCGCAGCGTGGTCCTGGGGCCGTGGGGTGGGTGGGTGGACCCACCCCCGCCGGGGGGGCGGGGCCCCCCCCCACCCCGCCCGCCCGCCCCCCCCCCCCCCCCCC
>JANOGU010000264.1:0-2096 GCA_031406135.1 Rhodobacterales bacterium | reverse complement strand
CGCCCCGCAGGATACGGCAAAGCTTCAGGAAAACCTGATCCTGTCGCATTGCTGCGGGGTCGGCGAGCCGATGCCGAAGGACGCCGTCCGCCTGATGATGACGCTGAAACTCCTGTCCCTCGGCCGCGGCGCCTCCGGCGTGCGCTGGGAGGTGATCGTGCTGATCGAGGGCATGCTGGCCGCCGGCGTCACACCCCTGATCCCGGCGCAGGGCTCGGTCGGCGCCTCCGGCGACCTCGCGCCGCTGGCGCATATGGCGGCGGCGATGATCGGCCACGGCCAGGCCGAGGTCGCAGGCCATGTGAGGACTGGCGCGCAGGCGCTTGCCGAAGCTGGACTTTCCCCCGTCACGCTCGGCCCCAAGGAGGGCCTGGCCCTGATCAACGGCACCCAGTTCTCCACCGCTTACGCGCTCATCGGCCTGTGGCGCGCCTGGGGCGCGGCGCAGGCGGCGCTGGTGACCTCGGCGATGTCCACCGACGCGATCATGGGCTCCACCGCGCCGCTGCACCCCGGCATCCACGCGCTGCGCGGCCACGCCGGCCAGATCGAGGCCGCCGCTACGATGCGCGCCCTGCTCGACGGCAGCGAGATCCGCGAAAGCCACCGCGAGGGCGACACGCGGGTGCAGGACCCGTACTGCATCCGCTGCCAGCCGCAGGTCACCGGCGCGGCGATGGACGTGCTGCGCATGGCCGCCCGCACGCTGGAGATCGAGGCCAACGCCGCCACCGACAACCCGCTGGTGCTGGATGACGCCATCGTCTCGGGCGGCAATTTCCACGCCGAACCCGTGGGTTTCGCCGCCGACATGATCGCGCTGGCCCTGGCCGAGATTGGCGCCATCGCCCAGCGCCGGGTGGCGCTGATGGTGGACCCCACGCTCAGCTTCGACCTGCCGCCGTTCCTGACCCCGAACCCGGGCCTGAACTCCGGCTTCATGATCGCCGAGGTCACCACCGCGGCGCTGATGAGCGAGAACAAGCACCTCGCCCATCCCACGGTGACCGATTCGACCCCCACCTCCGCCAACCAGGAGGACCACGTCTCGATGGCCGCGCACGGCGCCCGGCGGCTCAGCCGGATGGCCGACAACCTCGACGCCATCCTCGGCATCGAGGCGCTCTGCGCCGCGCAGGGCATCGACTTCCGCGCACCGCTGCAAACCTCCGCGCCCCTGCAACGCGCCGTGACCCGCCTGCGCGCCGACATCCCGGCGCTGGCCGATGACCGCTTCCTCGCCCCCGACCTCGCCGCCTCCGCCCGCCTGATCGCCGGACGCGCGCTCACCGACGCCACCGGACAGACGCTGCCAACCCTCTGACAAGGCCCATTCATCTCTTCACAAATATCCCGGGGGTCCGGGGGCGGCGCTCCCGGCCTCTCCACCCGCGAAAGGCCACGCCGATGAACCCCCGCCACAACACCCGCGACATCTACCCCCCGACCGGCCCCGAGATAACCGCGAAAAGCTGGCTGACCGAGGCGCCGATGCGGATGCTGATGAACAACCTGCACCCGGATGTGGCCGAGAACCCGCATGAACTGGTGGTCTACGGCGGCATCGGCCGCGCGGCGCGGACCTGGGAGGATTTCGACCGCATCGTCGCGGCGCTGAAGGAGCTGGAGGCCGACGAGACCCTGCTGGTGCAGTCCGGCAAGCCCGTCGGCATCTTCCGCACCCACCCCGACGCGCCCCGCGTGCTGATCGCCAATTCCAACCTGGTGCCGCACTGGGCGACCTGGGATCATTTCCACGAACTCGACCGCAAGGGCCTGGCCATGTACGGCCAGATGACCGCGGGGTCGTGGATCTACATCGGCACGCAGGGCATCGTGCAGGGCACCTACGAAACCTTCGCCGAAGCCGGGCGCCAGCACTACGGCGGCAACCTCACGGGGAAGTGGATTCTCACCGGCGGCCTCGGCGGCATGGGCGGCGCGCAGCCCTTGGCGGCGGTGATGGCCGGAGCCAGCTGCCTGGCCGTCGAGTGTGACACGACCCGCATCGATTTCCGCCTGCGCACCCGCTATCTCGACGAACGCGCCGAGACCCTCGATGAAGCACTTGAGAAAATCGAGCGCTGGACCGCAGC
>JANOGU010000247.1:0-1704 GCA_031406135.1 Rhodobacterales bacterium | reverse complement strand
CTGCGCGCGGGCCTGGTGCAGCAGGACGCCCCGGTGCGCGCCATCCGGGTGCTCAAGCCGGTGGAAGTGTCGGACGGCGAGGCCTATGCCCGGCTGGAGCCCGCGGAGATGCTGGAAATCGACTTCCGCATCGACTTTGCCGATGCCGCCATCGGCCGGCAGGCAAAGCGGCTGAACATGGCCAACGGCGCCTTCGTGCGCGAACTTTCCGACAGCCGCACCTTTTGCCGCGAGGCGGATGTGGCGGCGATGCGGGCGAACGGGTTGGCGCTGGGCGGCAGCTACGCCAATGCGGTGGTGGTGGACGGCGACCGCGTGCTGTCCCCGGGCGGCTTGCGCCACAGCGACGAGCCGGTGCGGCACAAGATGCTGGACGCGCTGGGCGACCTGGCGCTGGCCGGCGGGCCGGTGCTGGGCCGCTACACCGGCGTGCGGGCCGGCCACATGCTGACCAACCGCCTGCTGCGCGCGCTTTTCGCCACGCCCGGCGCGGCGGAACCGGTGGATTGCTCGGCCCCGATGGGCCAGAAGCTCCCCGGCGTGGGCGTGCTGCGCTCGGATCTTCCGCGCCCTCACTGACGCCTCCGGCACCGCTACGAAAGGCGTTTTGCGCCGGCATTTTTTCTGTGCTAGGCACGCTTCCAAAGCGGCACCGCTGCACGCGGCGGGCACCCGGACGGACGAGGTTGGCAGGTCATGGCAGGCGGCAAGGCGCGGGTGCGGATGCTTTCCACGGCCCTTGCGCTGGTACTTGTCGCAGGCTGCGGCATCTTCCGCAGCAACGAGGTTCCGCTCGACAGCCTGACCGCCGAGGAAATCTACAAGCGCGGCGAATTCGCGCTTGAGGCCGACGGCACTCCGGATGACGCGATCAAGTTTTTCGCCGAGGTGGAACGGCTGTATCCCTATTCCGAATGGGCCAAGCGGGCGCTGATCATGCAGGCCTTTGCCCAGCACAAGGCCAAGTCCTACGAGGATGCCCGCGCCAGCGCGCAGCGCTTCCTCGACACCTATCCGGCGGACGAGGATGCGGCCTATGCGCAATACCTGCTGGCGCTGAGCTACTATGACCAGATCGACGAGGTCGGCCGCGACCAGGGCCTGACCTTCCTCGCATTGCAGGGCATGCGCGAGGTGATCGAGCTGTATCCCGACAGCGAATATGCCCGCTCGGCGATCCTGAAGTTCGACCTTGCCTTCGACCATCTGGCCGGCAAGGAGATGGAGATCGGCCGCTACTACCTCAAGCGCGGCAACTATACCGCCGCGATCAACCGGTTCCGCGTGGTGGTGCAGGATTTCCAGACCACGAGCTACACCGCCGAGGCGCTGATGCGGCTGACCGAGGCCTATCTGGCGCTGGGCTTCGAGGACGAGGCGACGACGGCGGCAGCGATTCTGGGCCACAACTATCAGTCCTCGCCCTTCTACGACGATGCCTTCCGGCTGCTTCAGGGCCGCGGCCTGTCGCCCGAGGCGCGCGGCGACAGCTGGCTGTCGCGGATCTATCGCCAGGTGCTCCGGGGCGAATGGCTGTGACCAAGGTGCGCAATGAATGCGATCGGGTGATTCCCCTGCGCTGGTTCGCCCACCCTTTCTTCCCGATGTCGGAGAAGCTTTGCCGCTTTTCGCTCGAGTGCGCCTTGCCCGAGAACCCGGGGTTCCGGTTGGGGGAAGACGGATTCGTCCACCGCCGCGGTCACC
>JANOGU010000224.1:0-5606 GCA_031406135.1 Rhodobacterales bacterium | reverse complement strand
CTGCCACGGCGATCCTCGGCCAGCACCACCGCCCGTTCCTCGCAACTCAGATGCTTGCCACGACGCGCCATCCCGCCCCTCCTCCACATTTGAACCGACCCTGTTGCAGTTCAAACTTGAGAGCGAGGTTTGTTAGGGATTCGCCCGCGGTCAGCACGCCGGACGCCCCAGAGCAGTCTGCGCCACAGCAGCCTTTCAGCGACCGATGCGGCGCATCAGGCGCTGCGTCTCGCGCATGCGCTGGGCGGTTTCCTGCTCCGTTCGGTCGGCCGCAGCCTCTTGCGGACTGGCCGGCTTGCGGCGCTTCTGGCCTCGGAACAGGCGCCGCATGCCCCGGTTCAGGAACATCCGCAGCAGCATCTGCAGGAGCCGATCCATCTTTCTGCCCTCCCTCCGCTCAGTCCTCGAACAGTTCCGGCTGCCCCTCGGACAGTCCGTCCTCGTCCTCTCCGGTCCCCGGCACCACCGGCCCGGGGCGCCCGTCGAGCAGCCCGGCCGCCCGGAGTTCGGCGATGCCGGGCAGGTCGCGGGCCGATTCCAGCCCGAAATGGTCAAGGAACTGTTCCGTGACCACGAAGGTCACCGGCCGCCCCGGCGTCATCCGGCGGCGGCCGAGACGGATCCAGTCAAGCTCCAGCAGCATGTCCACCGTGCCGCGGCTGACGGCCACGCCCCGGATCTCCTCGATCTCGGCCCGGGTCACCGGCTGGTGGTAGGCGATGATGGCCAGCGTCTCGATCGCGGCGCGGGACAGCTTGCGTTCCTCCACCACCTCGCGGCGCATCAGATGCCCGAGGTCGGGGGCGGTGCGGAAGGCCCAGGCGTCGCCCACTTTTGCCAGCACCACCCCCCGCCCCTCGTAGCGCTGGCGCAGCCCGGCCAGCGCCTCGGCCGGGTCGGAGCCTTCCGGCATCCGGGCGAAAAGTTCGGCCAGCGACACCGGGGCGACCGAGGCGAAGAGGATCGCTTCCGCCATGCGCTCCTGCTCCGGCAGGGGCGGCGGGGCGAACAGCGGCGGGGCGAGGGGATCGTCGGTCACGTCGGACGCCGGCGCAGCGAGAGCGGTCCGAAGGTCACGGCCTGGCGCAGGTCGATCTGGCCATTGCGGGCCAGTTCCAGGACCGCGGCGAAATGCGATGCCGTAGCCGAACGGCGGCGGGCGGGGGAGGTCCAGCCCTCGGGCAGGAAGGCGGCAAGGTCGGTCCATCCGACCGTGCCGCCGACCAGCGTCCGCAGGCGGTCGAGCGCCTGTTCCATGGTGAAGACGTCGTCGCGGTTCATCGAAAAGGGGCGGAACTCGTCCCTGGTGCGGATGCGGGCATAGGCGCGCATGAGGTCGAGCAGCGTTGCCGTGAAGCTTACGCTGCGGCGGACGGCCATGTCCTCGGGCAGGCCGCGGGCAAAGCGGTCGCGGCCCAGCCGGTCGCGCGCCATCAGCCGTGCCGCTGCCACGCGCATCGCCGCCAGCCGCTCCAGCTGGAAGGCGAGCCGGGCGGCGAGGTCTTCGGCCGAGGGCCCTTCCTCGGTCGGGTCGGGCGGCAGCAGCAGGCGGGATTTCAGGTAGACGAGCCAGGCGGCCATCACGAGATAGTCGGCCGCCAGTTCGATCCGCAGACCGCGCACGCGGTCGACGAAGCCCAGGTACTGCTCGGCCAGATGCAGCACCGAGACGCGGCGCAGGTCCACCTTCTGGGTGCGGGCCAGAGTCAGCAGCAGGTCGAGCGGGCCTTCGAAGCCATCGACATCGACGATCAGCGCCTCGGCCGACAGCCGGTCGGCCGTGTCGATCGCCGGTCCTTCCTGCCATTCATCCGCCAAGGCCGCCCCCTTCGATGGCCCGCAGATCGGCCTCGAGGGCGGCGATGTCAACCTGTGGCGCGGCGCGGCGCATCGACAGTGCCCGGATCGCCCGCTCGGTTCCGGCCGGATCGAGCGGGCCGGCGGCGCTGGCGACGGCTTCCATCTCCGCCCGGTTGCCGCTGCAATGCAGCGCGATGTCGCAGCCCGCGGCGCGCGCGGCCGCGGCCCGGGTGCCGAGGTCGCCGCTGAGCGCCTGCATCGAGAGGTCGTCGGTGATGAGCAGGCCCTGGAAGCCGATCTCCTGACGGATCAGGCGCAGGATGGCGGGCGAGGTCGTGGCCGGCTCGCCGGGGGCAATGCGGTCGAAGACGATGTGGCCGGTCATCGCGACCGGCAGGTCCGCGAGCGCGCGGAAGGCCGCGAAGTCGGTGGCGCGCAGCTCGGCCGGCTCGGCGTCGGTGTGCGGCAGGGCGTGGTGGCTGTCGGTCAGGGCGCGGCCGTGGCCGGGGATGTGCTTGATCACCGGCAGCACACCACCGGCCAGATGCGCCTCGGCCACGGCGCGGCCAAGTGCCGCCACCGGCCCCGGGTCCGACCCCAGGCAGCGGTTGCGCAGGAAGGCATGCGTCCCGGCCCGGGCGAGGTCGAGGCAGGGCGCGCAGTTCGCGTCGATGCCGACGGCGCGCAGTTCGGCGGCGATGATCCGGTAGCGCAGGGAAAGCACGGCGGCGGCACGGTCGCCGTGGCGTTCGACCACGGTCAGCGGCGGATCCCATTCCCGCCAGTGCGGTGCGCGCAGCCGCTGCACGCGGCCGCCTTCCTGATCGACAAAGACCGGCGCGTCGCGTCCCACCGCGGCCCGCAGGTCCGCGGTCAGGCGGCGCAGCTGATCCGGGGTTTCGATGTTGCGGGCGAAGAGGATGAAGCCCAAGGGATCGGCGGCGCGGAAGAAGGCGGCCTCGCCGGGGTCGAGTGCGGTCGCGAGGCAGCCGAAGATCGCCGCCCCGCGGCCGGGAGCCGTCATCGCTGGCTGACCGCCACGCAGGAGGCGTTCTCGGCCAGCAGCACGGCGCAGAACCGGCGCGCGTCGGCCTCGTCGGCGAAGCCCTCGGCGCGCAGGCGGAAGAAGGCGCGTCCGCCGGATTCCGCGGCCATGACGATGCGGCCCTTGTCCTGCAGGACGGCGCCGAAGCGGAAGGCGAGCTTGTCCCATTCCGCGCGCGCCGCCTCGGCGGTGTCGAAGGCGCCAAGCTGGACCAGGCGGGTGCCGGATGCGAGGCCGGCGGCGTCAACCTCGCGCACGGCGACCGCAACGGGTCCGGGGTCGGCGGGCGCTGTCGCGGGGCGCGTGCGCGGCCGGATCGAGACTGCCAGCGGTTCGGGCAAAGCGCCTTCGGCGGCGGCGGCGGCGGCGCCGATCTCACCGGAGAGCGGCACGGCGCTGCCGGCCAGCGCCTCGGCCACGGCCAGCTCGACCAGCGCGGCCTGGTCCACCCCTTCCGGTTCTGTGGCCTCCGCCATCGGATCCGGGGAGGCGCCCGGCGCCACGTCCTCGGCGGCCAGGTCCACCGGCGGCGGGGCGAGGACAAGCGTGTCGGCCGGGGCAGAGGCTTCGCCCTCGGCGGCGACATCGTTCACCGCAAGGCCCTGATGCGCGGTGATCTCGCCGCCCGGGTTGTCGGGCGCCACGCGCATCGGCCCGTCCATCGCGCGCACCACCGGAACACCGGCCACGTCACGGACGGCGAGCCGGTAGCCCCAGATCGCCAGTCCGGCAACTAGCGCGGCCGAGAGCACCGCGCCCAGGAGATGCGCCCAATGACCGGCGCGACCCTCGCCCAGCTGCGGAAAATCGCCTGAAACTGCCATACCTTGCCCCGGTTGGCGGGGGTCTTGCCGCCCCCGTACTGACTCTGCCTCGTTCCCCCGGTGCGGGGCGCCTGTCGTCAGCGCATTTCCTCGACCGGAGTGACGCCAAGGATAGCGAGCCCTGCCGCGAGCGCAACGCCGGTGGCGCGCGCGAGGGCGATTTTCGCCGAGGTTGTGGCGGGATCGCCCTCCTGGAGAAAGCGCAGCGCGGGCTCCTCGTTGCCGCGGTTCCACAGGCCGTGCAGGTCGGAGGCAAGTTCGTAGAGGTAGAAGGCCACCCGGTGCGGCTCGTTGGTGCGGGCCGCGATCTCCACGAGCCGCGGCCATTCGGCGATCTTCTGGATCAGCGCAAGCTCTGCCGGATGGTCGAGCCGGGCCATGTCGGCCATCGCCAAGGCGCCGTCCTGTGTGGCCACCGCCTCGGCCGCCTTGCGCAGCACCGACCGGATGCGGGCATGGGCGTATTGCACATAGAAGACCGGATTGTCCTTGGACTGTTCCAGCACGCGGTCGAAGTCGAAGTCGAGTGCCACGTCGTTCTTGCGCGTCAGCATGATGAAACGGGTGACCTCGGCGCCGGCCTGTTCGACCACATCGCGCAGGGTGACGAAGGTGCCCGCCCGCTTCGACATCTTGAACGGCTGGCCGCCCTTCCAGAGCTTCACCAGCTGGATCAGCTTGACGTCGAGCGCCACGCGGTTTTCGGAAAGCGCCGAGACCACCGCCTTCAGCCGCTTGACATAGCCGCCGTGGTCGGCGCCGAGGATGTCGATCAGGCTGTCGAAACCGCGCTCCACCTTGTCGAAGTGGTAGGCGATGTCGGGGGCGAAGTAGGTCCAGCTGCCGTCGGACTTCTGCACCGGCCGGTCGACGTCGTCGCCGAAGGCGGTGGAGCGGAACAGCGTCTGCTGGCGCGGCTCCCAGTCCTCGGGCGCCTTGCCCTTGGGCGGCTCCAGCACGCCTTCGTAGATCAGGCCCAGGTCGCGCAGCCGCTCGATCGCGGCTTCGATCTTGCCGGTGCCGTAGAGCGCCTTTTCCGAGGCGTAGACGTCCATGGTGACGCCAAGCGCCGCGAGGTCCTCGCGGATCATTGCCATCATCCGGGCCGTGGCGAAGTCCCGTACCTCGGCGAGCCAGGCGGATTCCGGCTGGTCCAGCAGGCTGGCGCCGAATTTCGCCTTCAGCGCCTCGCCCACGGGGATCAGGTAATCGCCCGGATATAGCCCCTCGCGGATTTCAGGGGACAGGCCGTTGGCCTCGCGATAGCGCTCGTAGGCACTGCGCGCCAGCACATCGACCTGCGCGCCGCCGTCGTTGATGTAGTATTCCCGCGTCACGTCCCAGCCGGCGAAGGCCAGAAGCCGGGCGAGCGCGTCGCCGACCACGGCGCCGCGGACATGGCCCACATGCATCGGGCCGGTCGGGTTGGCCGAGACGAACTCGACGTTGACCCGCGCGCCCTGCCCCATCGTGGAGCGCCCGTAGTTTGCCCCCGCCTTCAGGACGGCGGCGACATGGCCCTGCCAGACCTCGGGCTTGAGGCGGAGGTTGAGGAAACCGGGGCCCGCGACGGTAGCCTCGGCGATACGGGGATCGGCCATCAGCCCGGCCGCCAGCCCCTCGGCGATCTGCCGCGGCGGCAGGCCCGCGGGCTTGGCCAGCACCATCGCGGCGTTGGTCGCCATGTCGCCGTGGCCCGCGTCGCGCGGCGGCTCGACCGAGACGCCCGCGGTGTCGAGCCCCTGAGGAAGCTCGCCCGCCTGCGCCATGGCTGCGATCTCGGCCACGACCAGCACGCGGATGTCGTTGAAGAGGTTCATGTCATCACCTTGTCACCGCGTTTGGCAGTGCCAGAGGGGCGGGGGGCGGTCAAGGACGGGACCCGGCCGGTGTTGCGCTTGACCTCTGCCTGCTGCGGGCAGACCCTTGCCGGGCGT
>JANOGU010000220.1:0-3276 GCA_031406135.1 Rhodobacterales bacterium | reverse complement strand
GCAGACCGCCCACGCCTCACGCGGACACGACCGGACAGACGGCTTGGCTAACCCAGCAGGATGCCCGCCACCACCAGCCCCAGGCCGATGGCCGACACCCCCAGCGCCGCCATGTTGACCAGCACCACCTTTTGCAGTCCGGCCCGCAGCTCCGCGTCCGGCAGCCCCGCCCGGCGCAGCCGCATCGCCCGGACCACGCACCAGACCAGCATCGCCACGCCGATGAGCGCCGCCGCGGTGCCGATCCAGATCAAGAGGTCCATCGTGCCGCGCTCCGTTCCTGTCGAGGTTCGCCTCTAGGGACTCGCGGCCGCGCTGGCAAGCCTTGCGCCCGGCCCCTGCCGGACGGTAGGAGGGCGCCCGAAACGAGGAGTTCCCGATGCCCGACACCGTCATCGATCCCGGCCCCGTCGCCGCCGACGAGCTGCGCCAGTTCATCGAACGCTACGAGCAGCTCGAGGCGGAGAAGCGCGATGTGGTGGAGAACCAGAAGGAGCTGATGGCCGAGGCCAAGGGCCGCGGCTACGACACCAGGGTGATGCGCAAGGTCATCGCATTGCGCAAGCGCAAGCCCGATGACATCGCCGAGGAGGAGACGATCCTCGAACTGTACAAGTCGGCGCTGGGGATGGCCTGACGGCTTACGGGGTGAGCAACCGCACCCCGGGCATCGCCGCGATCCGGTCCATGTCCGCCTCGTAGGCGGCGGTGAGATCGGCCACCAGGGCTTCGTCGAAGCCTTCCATCTCGATCTCGACCTCCAGCGCGCCGGGCTTGGCGTGGCGCGACAGGACCTCCGCCAGCACTCCGCGCCAGCCCTCCACCTTGGCCGGCGGCTGCGCGGCCAGCGCGGTCGCCAACGCCTCGGAGCCGTCCCCGGTCAGCAGGTCGGTCACCCGGTCGAGCCCGCCGGCCAGGGTCACCCGGTCGGAATGGCCGGCGACCGACTGCAGCACTTCCGGCCAGAGCAGCGGGCCGTCCTCATCGCACCAGACCGTCACCGGCACGCCCGGGCTGGCGCGGCGCAGGTCGGCGACGGTGTCGGACCAGCGCAGCGGCCGCGGGCCGCCGGGGCCGAAAAACTCCGCCACCGTGACGCCGGCCTCGCGGGCGTAGAGCGCGGGCAGAAACGAGGCGGGGTTGCGGATCGCCAGGTGAAACTCGGTCTCCGCCTCGGGAAAGAGCTGCGCGAACGCGCGCATCCGCTCGCCCGCGCTGGGGTAGAACGTACCCCGGGCGGCGTAGCGGGAAAGGCCCATGAACTGGTCCCAGGACAGAACCAGCCGCTCGGCGCCGTCCTCGTCCAGGATCTGCTCCAGCAGCATCGCCTGGGTCTCGGCGCTGGCCGCCCGGCCGCGCAGCTGGGCGGCGGCATCGCGCAACAGGATGCGGTAGCGCTTCGGCCCCGGCACCGCGATCCCCTCGGCTGACAGCGCGCCGCGGTTCTTCAGGAGGCAGCGCAGCAAGCGTTCGTCGTCCGTGCAGTGGGCGCCGAGGTGGTAGGCAATCTGCATGACGCGGGGCGGGCCTGCTGCGGTCGGTGTCTGGCCCGGTTATAGAGACTTCCGCGCAACGGGGAACCGGAATCCGGCCGCCGCAGCGCAGAGGGGAAGCGGCAACCGGGGCGCCGCCCAGATCAGGCGCTCGACGGCGCTGGCACAAGCAACCGCAGCGCAGGCACGGCATCTGTATCCGGCCCCTGCATTGCCCGGACAAGAGTCGGACAGTTCAGACCCAGCCTGCGGAAACATGCCGTTTCGACCGCTGGTTGCAATGCGAGCCGCAGGGCGCGAGCCGCGCCGGGCCCGTGGCGCGGCAAGATTGCGCGGCGCCGGACGGGATGTTACATCGCGCCGATGCCCCTATAGCTCAGCTGGTAGAGCATCTGATTTGTAATCAGGAGGTCGGGGGTTCGAGTCCCTCTGGGGGCGCCAGTCTCAGCCTCGCCCGCGGTTGGGCGGCACCCCTTTGGTCGGCGAGCCAGATGTGCAGCGGTGCGGGTGCTGGCCCGCGGGTTCGCCACCCACTCGATCCGCATCGGCAGGAGAGACCGGGAAATCCACCGCCCGGCCAAGCTGGGTCAGGCCGGAACAGATGCTGTCTTCCGACATGGAGCGACTTCGCGGGTCCCCCAGCCTGGCCGGGCGCCACAGCGGCCGGGGACGGGGCGTTGCAGGTGACGGCGGGGGCCTTCCCCGTCGCCGTTTCGCGGTGGGCAATGTCAATCCCGCTGCGGACCTCAAGCCACACTCCGGGACGACCTCCCGGGCGCAATCTGGCATCGCCGCCGGCGCGTCCTTTGCATCCCGATGGCGGGGGTAGCGGAACTCACGGCGGGGCGCTCCATGCCGGCGTGTTGCCGACGGCCCGGGCCGAACATGCGACCCACAGCCCCGACGCCGGCCATCCGCAGGAGCTGGCCGAGGCAGCCGACGGATTGGTCGACCCGCGCCTCGACGGGCGCCGCCGAGGCTGTCAGAAAGGGCGCAGCAGGGGAGGACCGGAATGAAGACGCGCGACCGCATCGACGAAGCGCTGGCGCCGCTTTCGGGGCTGGCCACGGCCGGGTTCTTTCTTGCGCTGCGCATCAGGGGTTCCTCGCCGCTGCTGTCATTCCGCACCTACCCGCCGGCCTGGACCGAGGAATACATGGGCGGCGGCTATCTGCTGCGCGACCCGATCACCACCTGGGCGCTGACCGTGGGGGGGACGGTGCGCTGGTCGTCGCGGCTGCTTCTGGACCCGTTCGGGATCTTCAAGAAAGCAAGGAAGCACGGGCTGAACTACGGCGCCTCGGTCGCGCATGGGCCGGTGAAGGCGCTGACGATCCTGTCGGCGGGGCGGGAGGACCGGGAGTTCACCGATGCCGAGATCGAGCAGATGAAGGGCATCGTGGTGGCGCTGCACGACCTGACCGCGCCGCCGGCGTCCCTGACGGCGTCGCAGCGGGCGACTTTGGAGACGTTGGCCGCCGGGGGCACGGCGGAGAAGGCCCGCGTGCAGGAGGTCTGCGACCTGTTCTTCGCCGAGGTCCCGGGGGATGCTCTGGCCCGGGCGCGGGAGCTGAAACTGCTGTGACGGGGGAGCGTCACACGGCGGGACATTTTTTCTATGAGCAATTTCAGTTGGTTGCAATGAGTCGGTAAGGGTTGGCGGATTCAAGGGCCAAGCGCAACGTTTGTGGTGAAGGCGGCGAGTTCTTCGGCGAGGGCTTCGGCGGGGGTTTTCCAGTTCAGGGTCTTGCGCGGTCGGCCGTTCATCAGCCTGGCGATGTGG
>JANOGU010000211.1:0-15753 GCA_031406135.1 Rhodobacterales bacterium | reverse complement strand
CTCCTCTCGACGAACGGGCGTCAGCCGGGCATTCTGATGGATGTTCATTCGGGGCGCTCCTGAAGGCTTGAAGTGTGGTAACTCCAGCCTCCCTGATCCGCCCCGAATGGACAACCTGCTGAAAGCTCACACCTAGCGCGTCGTCGGCGCCCCGCGCAGCGGGTTCAGCCGGCCGTCGTCCCAGGCCCGGCGCCAGCCACGGGGCACCTGCGGCTGCGTGGCCACCAGCGCCTGGGCGTCGCCGGGCGCGGTGCAGAGCAGTGCGCTTCGGCCGTTCCTGAGCCGGAAGGCGGTCAGCGCCGGCAGGTGGCCGGGGCAGGCGAGCGCCCCCGCGGCGTCCAGGCGCGGCGCCTCGGTGCGCGGCGCTGGCGTTGCGGCGAAGGCCGGATGCCGCGGCCCGTCCGCCGGCCAGGCCGTGGCGGGCGCGAGGAGGATCAGGACGGCAAGGGCAAGACGGCGCATGGGCATCCCCGGGGGCTGTGCCCGGCGAGCCTGCGGCCGGACAGGGCAGGAGTCAAACCGCGAAACGGTAAAGTCCGCCGCTACTTCGTCCCGAACATCCGGTCGCCCGCATCGCCCAGGCCGGGGACGATGTAGCCCAGTTCGTTCAGATGCGAATCGACCGCCGCGGTCACGATCGGCACATCCGGATGCGCCGACTTCATCCGCGCGACGCCTTCCGGCGCGGCGAGCAGGCAGAGGAAGCGGATTTCCCTGGCGCCCGCCTTCTTGAGGAGGTCCACCGCGGCGACGGAGGAATTACCGGTCGCCAGCATCGGGTCGAGCACGATGGACACGCGCTCCTCCAGACGGTCCGGCAGCTTGCAGTAGTATTGCACCGGCTGCAGCGTCGCATGATCGCGGTAGAGACCGACGAAACCAACCCGGGCGGCGGGGATCAGGTCGAGGATGCCGTCGAGAAGGCCGTTGCCGGCCCGCAGGATCGACACCAGCGCCAGCTTCTTGCCCTCGATGGTGGGCGCCTGCATCCTGGCCAGCGGCGTCTCGATCTCGGTGAAGGTCATCGGCAACTCGCGGGTCACCTCGTAGGCCAGAAGGTGGCTGATCTCGCGCAGCAGGCGGCGGAAGGACGCGGTGGAGGTGTCCTTCTGGCGCATCAGCGACAGTTTGTGCTGGACGAGCGGGTGGGTGACGACGGTGAGGTGGTCAAGCATGCGGGGCCTCCAGCCGTTTCGCGATCCGGGCGCGGGTATCGGCATCGCAGAAGGCCGCGTCAAGCGCGGTGCGGTTGAGCTTCGCGAACTGGCCCGCGTCCCAGTCGAACGCCTCCGCCAGCCGCTCGTATTCGCCGGTCATCGTGGCGTGGAAGAACGGCGGATCGTCGGTGGAGACGGTGACCTTCACCCCGCGCCGGTCCAGCTCGGCAATGGGATGGGCGCGCCAGTCCTTGTAGAGACCCAGCGCGATGTTGGACCCCGGGCAGACCTCCAGCACCGTGCCGCGCTCGGCGAGGTGATCCACCAGCGCCGGATCCTCGATGGCGCGGACCCCGTGTCCGAGGCGGGTGGGGTTGAGCGTCAAGGCCGACCGCACGCTCTCTGGCCCGCCCCATTCCCCGGCGTGGCAGGTGAGGCCCATCCCGGCCTCCCGCGCGCAGTCGAAGGCCCAGGCGAAATCGGTGGGCAGGCCGACCTTCTCGTCGCCGGCGAGGCCGAAGCCGGTGATGAAATCGCCCACCGTTTCGGCGGCACAACGGGCTGTCTGCCGGCCCTTGTCGGGACCGAAATGGCGGATCGCGGTGACGATGCCGCGCAGGGTAAGCCCTTGGTTTTCCGCCTGATCGGCCACTTCCCGGATGGCATGGAGATATTCGCGCCAGGCGCCGAGGTCGCGGTCGCCGCAGAAGTCGGGGGAGAGAAAGACCTCGGCATAGACCACGCCGTTCTCGGCGAGGATGTCGAGCACGGCTGCGGTGAGACGGCGGTAGTCTTCGGGGGACCGCAGGATCGAGGTTGCCGCTTCGTAGACCTTGAGGAAGTCCCAGAAGTCGGTGAAGCGGTAGCCACCCTTGGCGTCGAAGACGCCGGAAAGATCGACGTTCTTTTCCGCCGCCAGCCCGCGGATGAAGGCCGGCGGCGCGGCGCCTTCAAGGTGGAGGTGTAGTTCGATCTTGGGCAGGGACTTCACAGCAGTGCCTTTCCGGGGCCGGTCTCGGGCAGCCCGAGGTGGCGGGCGATGGTCTCGGCCACGTCGGCCATGCCGCAATGGCCAAGCGGGCCGGCACCGGCGCCGTGGATCAGCACCGGCACGCGCTCGCGGGTGTGATCGGTGCCGGGCCAGGTCGGATCATTGCCATGGTCGGCGGTGAAGACGGCCAGGTCGCCGGGCGACAGGCGGGCGAGAAAGGCCCCGGCGATGCCGTCGAACCATTCCAGCGCGCCGGCGTAGCCCTGCGGGTCGCGGCGGTGGCCGTACAGGCTGTCGAACTCCACGAAGTTGGCGAAGGTCAAGGAACCGTGCTCCGCTGTGCCGGTGAGGGTCAGGAGATGTTCTGAAAGATCAAGGTCACTCTGCCCCTTCCACAACTTGCCGATCCCCTTGTGGGCGAAGATGTCGCCGATCTTGCCCACCGCGTGGGTTTCCCTTCCCATTGCCAATGCGCGGTCGAGGATCGTGGGCGCCGGCGGCGTCATCGCATAGTCGCGGCGGTTGCCGGTGCGGCGGAAGCTGCCGGGCGCGCCCACGAAGGGTCGCGCGATGACCCGGCCGACGCACATGGCATGCAATGTCGGGGCCAGAGCCTCGCAGAGGGCCAGCAGCCGCGGCAGGCCGAAGGCGTCCTCGTGCGCGGCGATCTGGAACACCGAGTCGGCGGAGGTGTAGCAGATCGGCCAGCCGGTCCTCAGGTGCTCCTCGCCCAGTGCCTCGATGATCGGCACGCCGGAGGCGTGACAGTTGCCCAGAATGCCCGCGGTGCCGGCCCTGGCGCAGACCTCTGCCGTAAGGCTTTCGGGAAAGCAGGGGACCGTCTTCGGGAAATAGGTCCAGTCCCAGGGCACCGGCACGCCGGCCAGCTCCCAGTGGCCCGAGGGCGTGTCCTTGCCGCGGCTGACCTCGGTCGCGGCGCCCCAGCGCCCCTGCGGCGCGGCGCCGAGGCCGGGGGCCTCTTCGCCCGAGGCGAGGCGGACCGCCGCCCCGAGACCGAGGCCGTCCAGCACCGGCATTTTCAGCCCGCCCACGGCCCGCGCGACATGCGCCAGCGTGTTCGCGCCCACGTCGCCGAAGTCGGCCGCGTCCGGCGCGCCGCCGCAGCCGACCGAATCGATCACGATCAGGAAGGCGCGGGTCATGCCACGCGCTCGTGGATCAGGGGCGGCTCGTCGGGCGCGTCCTCAGCGATCCGGTAGGCGGCCTGCACCGCCAGGACCGCGGCATCCGCATCCGCATCGCTCGCGGCGTGGATCATCGCCAGCGGCAGGTCGAGGCTCACGTCCTCGCCGATGGCGGCGAGGTCGGAAAGGCCGACCGAGGGGTTCACCCGGTCGCCGTCGCGCCGCCGTCCGCCACCGAGGCGGACCACGGCCAGGCCCAGCGCCTCGCTGTCGATGCCGCCGACGAACCCCGCGCGCGGGGCGGGCACCTCGCGCAGGACGGGGGCGGCGGGCAGGCGGTCCGGCCAGCGTTCAACAAAGTCCGTGGGCCCGCCCTGGGCGGCGATCATGCGGCCGAAGACCTCGGCCGCGGCGCCCGATTCGAGCGCCTGGAAGATCCGGCCCTCGCCGTCTTCCACATCCGCCGCGATGCCGCCCAGCGCCAGCGCCTCGCCGCCCAGCGCCGCCGTCAGGTCCCAGAGCGCGGCGTTGACCGAGGTGCCGGTCAGCGTCTCCATCACCTCGATCACCTCGAGCGCATTGCCGGCGGCGGTGGCCAGCGGCTGGCTCATGTCGGTGATCAGCGCGGTGGTCATGCAGCCGGCCCCGTGCGCCGTGGTCACCAGCGCCCTGGCCAGCGCGCGCGCCTCCGGCAGCGTCTTCATGAAGGCACCGGAGCCGACTTTGACGTCAAGCACAAGCGCCTCCAGCCCCGCCGCAAGCTTCTTCGACAGGATCGAGGCAGTGATGAGGTCGATCGAGGCCACGGTGCCGGTCACATCGCGCACAGCAAAAAGCCGCCGGTCGGCCGGCGCCAGCCGGTCCGAGGCGGCGACGATGGCGCAGCGCACCTCGGCCACCTGTTTCCTGATCGCATCTTCCGCCAGGGTGACACGCAGTCCGGGGATCGCCTCCAGCTTGTCAAGCGTGCCGCCGGTGTGGCCGAGGCCGCGGCCGGAGACCATCGGCACATAGGCGCCGCAGGCGGCCAGCGCCGGGGCAAGGAGAAGCGACACGCAGTCGCCGATGCCGCCGGTGGAATGCTTGTCCACCACCGGGCCGGGCAGGTCCCAGTCGAGCACGTCGCCGGAGTGCAGCATGGCACGGGTCAGCGAGACGCGGCCGTGCTCGGTGAGGCCGCGCTGGCAGATCGCCATCGCGAAGGCGCCGGCCTGGGCGTCGCTGACCTCGCCGGAGGCGAGGCCGAGGGCGAACCAGTCGAACTCGGCGTCCGCCAGCGCGCGGCCGTCGCGCAGGCGCGCCAGGATGCTGCGGGCGTCCATCAGGCCCTGGACATATGCGCGGCGGTGAAGCTGCCGGGCAGCAGGTCGGCCAGCGTGATCGCGCGGCGCTGGCCGTCGGTGGTGCACAGGATGACCGGGGTGTCCGGCGCGGCAAACTCGGCGATCTTCTGCCGGCAGCCGCCGCAGGGCGGCACCGGCGCGGGGCTGTCGGCGATGACCAGGAGCTCCGCGATGCGGGTCTCGCCGGCCGCGACCATCGCGGCGATGGCCCCGGCCTCGGCGCAGGTGCCTTCAGGGTAGGCCACGTTCTCGACGTTGCAGCCGACATGCACGCTGCCGGACGCGCTGCGCAGCGCCGCGCCCACCTGGAAGCGGCTGTACGGGGCGTAGGCACGCAGGCGCACCTCGGTTGCGGCGGTCAGCAGGTCCATCGGTCCCCTCCGTCAAACGCGAGTGTGGGACGCGCCCTCGGCCAAGGCAAGCCGGGCGTCATGGAAGTGTTGCCGGCGGCGTGGTAGGATTTGACGCGAAGAGGAGACCGCGATCATGCGAATTGCCCTTGCGCTAGCCATGATCCCCTTGCCCGCCGCCGCCGAGATCACGTTCAAGGTGATGTCGTTCAACGTCTGGGGCGCGGGGGCAAATGAGGCGAGGGGGGTCGAGGAGACGGTCGCCGCGATCAAGGCCGCGGGGGCGGATGTCGTGGGCGTCCAGGAAACCAGGGTCGAGCCCGATCCCTGCACCGCCACCGACTGCAAGGCCACCGGCGAAAGCCGGGCGAAGGCGCTGGCCGACGCGCTCGGCTGGCAAGTCCACGACCAGACGGCCGAAAGCCCCGCGCTCTGGGCCAATGCGGTGATCTCGCGGTTCCCGATCAGCGGTGCCAGCCCTGGCGATCTGGGAGTGAAGCTGGATGTCGAGGGGCGCGAGGTTTGGCTGTTCAACATCCACCTCGACGACGAGCCGTACCAGCCCTACCAGTTGCTGGGGATCGAATACGGGCCGGCGCCGTTCATCACCACGGCAGAAGAGGCGGAGCGCTTTGCGCGCGAGACGCGCGGGCCGGCGATGGACCTTCTCTTCGCCGACATGGCGGCGACCGAGGGCGCGGCCGCGGTCTTCGTCACCGGCGATTTCAACGAGCCGTCGCACCGCGACTGGACCTCGACCGCCTTCGAGGACGGGCTGAAGCCCGCGGCGGTGAACTGGCCGGCGACGCTGCGGCTGTTCGAGGCCGGGTTTCTGGACACGTACCGGGAAATCCATCCTGAGCCTACCGTGAAGCCCGCCTACACCTGGACGCCGCGCTATCCCGAGGATGCCGCGGACGACCATCCGGACCGGATCGACTTTGTCTTCGTCCGCGGCCAAGGGGTGACCGTGCGGTCCGCCGCCATCGTTGGCGAGGATGGGCCGCGCAGCGACATCGTGGTGATGCCCTGGCCGTCGGACCACCGGGCCTCGGTGGCAGAGGTGACGATCCCCTGAGACGGCGGCGGGGCGGTGGCAGGGCGGGCGTCGGCGACGCGGCGCGCGCGCAGCCCGGCTCATCAAGCCCTTGCGGGCTTTCCTCGCCTTCTGCTGCGGCCGGAGGCGAGGAAAGCCCGCAAGGGCTTGATGAGCCGCCGGCAGGGGCGACGCTCAGACCGCGCTGACCGTCACCTGCGGCAGCAGGCGTTCGACGTCTTCCTCCCGGCAGAGATGCGTGGCGTCGGTCATCACCGCCGCCGCCGCGGCGGCGGAGCCCAGCGCCAGCGCCTGGTCGGGCCACTGGCCACGGGCCAGTGCGAGGACGAAGGCCGCGACGAAGCTGTCGCCGGCGCCGACGGTACTTCTCACCTTGACCTTCGGGGCAGAGGCGAAGATGCGGCGCGTGGTATCGGCCAGCAGGTTTCCGTCTGCCCCGCGCGCCACCACGACCATCTTGGCGATGCCGTTCTGCACCAGGCTCTGGGCAAAGTCGGCCGTTTCGGACCGGCTTTCCAGCGGCTTTCCGGCCAGGCTTTCGGCTTCCTCGCCGTCCATCCGCAGCACTTCCAGACCCGGGATCGGGTGGCGCACCGCCTCGACCAGCGCCTGGCCGGACGTGTCGAGGATCGGACGACTTCCCGGCATCGACGCGGCGAGCTGCGCGGGGAAATCCGCGGGCACGCCCGGGGGTTGGCTGCCGGAAATCACCGAAAAGCCGCCCGGCCGGGCGGTGGCGCGCAAGAGCGTGAAGACGCGCGAGCGTTCGGTCTCGGTCCAGACCGGGCCGGGCAGCATGAAGCGGAACTGCTTGCCAGTGGCCTGTTCGGTCACGGTCAGGGACTGCCGCGTCTCCCCGGGACCGAGGATCGACAGGAAGGTCACTCCGTCGGCCCGGATCAGGCCGGCCAGCCGGTCGCCGGTCAAACCGCCCAGCGCCACCAGCGCCAGACTGTCGCCGCCGAGCGCGCGGATCGCGCGCGAGACGTTCAGGCCTCCGCCGCCGGGATCGAGCATCGGGTTGGTGCAACGCAGCTTGTGGCCGGAGACGAACTCCGCCACCTCGGTTGCCATGTCCAGCGCGGGGTTGAGCGTCAGGGTCAGGATCGGCAGCTGCATCGCGGGGTCCTTGGCGGTCCGGCCCGCGTTGCCGGGCCGGACGCGCATTTACGCGACTTCGGCGTATTCCCCAAGCCCAATGTTAGCGCTGACAGGTCAGGCGACGAGGACCGGACCGGCGGTCGCCGGGCCGGCCAGCAGCCCGGCGCCGAGGCGGGCGGGCAGGGTCGGGGCCGGGGTGCCGTAGGCGCCGAGAAGCGCCGCGACCTCCGCCGGCCCGGGCGCCCCCGGGCCATGGGCGTCAAACCGGGCCGCCAGCGCCCGCGCCGCCCGGGCGGCCGCGACTGAGGTGCCGTCGAGCGCGCGGGCGGAGCCCGAGAAGGTGCCGGTCGCGATCAGTCCTTGCGCCGCCGGGCCGCGGTCGGCCAGCGCCGCGAGCGTGGGTCCGGCCAGCGTCCATGGCGCGCCTTCGCTGCTGTAGCGGGCGGGGGCCGCATCGCTGGCCCGGCCGGCGGCGGCGGACGGCAGGGCCGGCGAGCCCGAGGTGACAAAGCTCGAATGCGTGCCGGCGCGGGTGATCGGCCCGGCCGGATCGAGCCCGGTCCAGCCGCCCGATTCTTCTTCCCAGAGATGCGCGCCGGGGTGGTCGAGATAGCTCTGCCGCCCCTTCTGCCGGTAGCCGCCCGGCGTATCGTCGCGCTGCACCTCGGCGCGCAGGTCCAGGGGCGCCCCTGTCGCCGCGGCCAGCGCCAGACGCCAGGCGCCGTGCGGGGCCGTCGGGCCGCCGTCCTCGACCGTGGGGGCCATGGCGATGACGCCATGCGCCGGGCTGGTCACGCCCGGCGCCGTGATGCGCGGGCCGATGTGGTAGTAGCGCCCGACGGTCCGGCCCATGCGGTCGCGGATCGGCCGGGTGGCATTGACCGGGATCGGCCCCAGGACCTGCGCCGCGCCGCCGGGCGGGGCCAGCGTGACCTGCAGGCGCGCCATGTCGGCCGGATCGTCGGGGCGCAGTTCCAGGTAGCTCGCGGTGAAATCCTCCGGCAGCAGGCGCCAGTCGAGCCAAGTGCCCGCCTGCGTCACCCTGAGCCGCGCCTCCTGCCGGTTCAGCCTGGCGTTGCCGAAGGCAAAGCACAGCCGTGCCTCGCGCCCGGTGCGGGCGCGCCAGCCGTCGATCGCCTGGCGGCACAGCGCCTCCACCGCCTTGGTGCCGTCCTTGGGCCCGGCAAAGGTGGCGAAGGCCACGACGATGACCAGCGGCGCGCTGCCGCCCATCGTTTCGGCCTGGTGCAGGCACCAGTGGACGCCCTGCACCAGCATCGGCTCGAGCTGTGTCCCGGCGGTGTTGTCCACGGCTTCCGGCGGCAGCTGCACGGCGAGGAGCGGCCAGTCCGAGACCGGGTCCGCCGCCGCCGGATCGGCGCCGGCGGCGACGTCGAGCACATGGCTGCCGTGGCTGAACGACAATTCCGTGGATCGGTGCGCCCCGGGTTCCAGCAGCGTCCGGTTGATCTCGCGGTAGACCGCGGCCTCGTCGAGACGGCCGCCCAGTGCCAGCCAGGCGTCGATGTCGCTACGGCCCAGGACGCGGCCGGTCTGCACGTAGGCCGGCATTCCGCCGGCGGCGTGGACGGTCCGGAACGCCTGCAGCCAGACGGCGTGGAACCTTGTGCGGGCCGGCGTGCCGGGCCGGCAGAACCGGCGGTTCAGAAAGCCGATGCCGTCGTCGATGACCGCAACCACGGGCGCCGGGCGCCGGGCCGGGGCCGGGCTGCTGGAGCCGGTCGAGGGCAGGCTGCGGACAACCAGCGGCTGGCGCAGCGGGCGGCCGAGCTGCAGCACCTCCAGCGCCGCGCCGAACCGATCCTCGATCATGCGCGGATCGGCCTCGCGCCAATGGACCAGGAACGGCGTCTCGTCGGCGGGAAGCTCCGGCCGCGCGCCATCACCCGTGCCGAGGACAAGCTCGCCCGCAGCCAGCGCCTTTTCCACCGCGGCTTGGCTGCCTGGCAGGTCCTTGCCGCCGCGCAGGCGCACCAGGGCGGGCTGCAACAGGACCGGGTCGCAGTCGCTGGCCTGCGGGCCGCCCAGCGCCCGGGCGAAGTGGCCGTAGGCACTGTCCCAGGGGGCGATGGGATCGTCGGTCGGGTCGGGCTGCATGCGCGGCGGCTCCAGGCTGCGGGGCGGGGGTGCGGGCCATTGTTGCGTCCGCGCCCGGCGCCCGGTCAAACGCGAATGCGCCGCCGCCCCGCGGTTTGACGCAGAATTCACGCATGTCGGATCGGGGGCGCAAGGGTTTGTCACCGATACAAGAATCCCGCCGGTCCGGGGCTTGCGCCGGCCGCGGCGGCTGGCATTCTCCCGGCCCCGGGGGGAGAACGCGACGATGAAGGTCTTCATCAATGGCTTTGGCCGCATCGGGCGGACCGTCCTGCGCGCCTGGGCGCAGGCGCCGGAGCGCTGGCCGGGGCTGGAGATCGCCGGCCTCAACGACATCGCCGCGCCGGAGATCTGCGCCTATCTCTTTGAATACGACAGCGTCTTCGGTCCGTGGCGGGGATCGGTGCGGCTCGACGGCGGGGTGCTGGAGGTCGATGGCAGGCCGCTTCCGCTGACCCGTGCGCCCGACATCTCGCGCCTGCCACTTGCCGGCGTCGACGTGGTGATGGAGTGCACCGGAAGGGCCGACACGCGCGAGGTTGCCGGGCGCGGGCTGGCCGCGGGCGCAGGGCGGGTGCTCGTCTCCGGACCCTCGGCGGCAGCCGAGGCGACGGTGGTCCTGGGCGCGAACGACGCGGCGCTGGACGGGCAGAGGATCGTCTCCAACGCCTCCTGCACGACGAATGCGCTGGCGCCGCTGGTGGCGCTGCTGGATCGCGGCTTCGGCGTGGTCACGGGATCGATGACCACGGTGCACTGCTACACCGGCAGCCAGCCCACCACCGACGCGCCGGCTGCGGACTTCGCGCGCAGCCGCGCCGCGGCGCTGTCGATGGTGCCGACCACCACCTCGGCGCAGCGCCTGCTGGACCAGGTCCTGCCCGGGCTCGCCGGCCGGGTGATCGGTTCGGCGGTGCGCGTGCCGGTGGCTTCGGTCTCCTGCGTGGACCTGAGCCTGATGACCGCTCGCCCCGCCAGTGTCCCGCTGGTGAACGCGGCGCTGCGCGACGCTGGCGGCGTGATCGGCTGGACCGAGCGCCCGCTGGTCTCCTCCGACCTGCGGGCGCGGCCGGAAAGCGTGGTGATGGCGCTGCCGGAAACCCGGATGACGCCGCAGGGCATGCTGCGGGTGTTCGGCTGGTACGACAACGAATGGGGCTTCGCCAACCGCATGCTGGACATGGCCCTGCGCATGGGCTGATCGAGCCTTCGCAATGGTTTCGCTTGCATTTCCGCGCGAAAGAGCGCATGGGCGCCCGGCGAACTCGCTGCGTATCGACCGTCTGTCTGCCGTCAAGGCGCCCCGGTCTCGATCTACAGAGGACGGAGCCGGGCCATCGCATGCTGCGGATGGCGACATGACGGGAGATCTCACGATGGCCAACGGCACCGTGAAATGGTTCAACAGCACCAAGGGCTTCGGCTTCATCGCGCCGGAAAGCGGCGGCAAGGACGTGTTCGTCCATGTGACCGCGATGGAACGCGCCGGCATCCGTGCCCTGCCCGACGGGCAGAAGGTGACCTTCGACGTGGAGCGCGGCCGCGACGGCCGCGAATCGGCGATCAACCTCGCCCTGGCATAAGGCGTCTGGCCCTCGGGCAGACAGGAAAGGCCCCGCAACTCGCGGGGCCTTTCGCGTTTCAGTGGTCGGCCTGCATCGCGGCGCCCTTCGCCTCGTCAATCGAGCCCGTGGCACCGTTGAAGAAGGCGTTGAGCGCCACCGCGGTGATCGAGGCGAGCAGGATGCCCGATTCGATCAGCGGGTGAATCTCGTGCGGCATCCACTGCTTGAAGTTCGGCGCGACGAGCGGGATCATCCCCATCCCGACCGAGACCGCGACGACGAAGAGGTTGTTGCGGTTCTTCGTGAAATCGACGCCCGCGAGGATGCGGATGCCGGTCGCGGCGACCATGCCGAACATCACCAGCCCGGCGCCGCCCAGAACCATGGTCGGTACGGATTCCACCAACGCCCCCATCTTCGGCACCAGACCGAGGACGATCAGGATGATGCCGCCGGCGACGCAGACGAAGCGGCTCCTGATCCCGGTGACCCCGACAAGGCCCACGTTCTGGCTGAACGAGGTATAGGGGAAGGTGTTGAAGACGCCGCCGATCAGCGTGCCCAGGCCGTCGGTGCGCAGGCCGGCCGAGAGCATCGGCTGGTCCACCTTCTTGCCGGTCATGTCGCCGAGCGCGAGGAACATGCCGGTCGACTCGATCATCACCACGATCATCACCAGCGTCATGGTGACGATCATCACCAGATCGAAGGTCGGCGTGCCGAAGTGGAAGGGGGTGATGATGTCGAACCATGAGGCGTCAGCGACCTTGCCGAAGGACATCTTGCCCAGCGCCACCGCGATGAGGGCACCGATCACGATGCCCAGAAGGACCGAGATATTGGCGATGAACCCGCGCCCGAATTTCGCGATCAGCAGGATCGACACCAGCACCACCGCCGAAACGGCGACGTTGCCAAGAGGCGCATAGGCCGGGTTGTTGACCTTGGCGGCTAGCGCAAGACCCTGTGGCACTTCGGGCAGACCGGCGGCGACGGCGCCCTCGGTCACGGCCTTGAGCCAGTCGGCATGGGCGGGGTCGATGATCTGCGGTGCAGTGATGGGGCTGAATGGGTTGCCGAAGATCCAGTTGATGCCGATCCGCATCAGGCTGACGCCGATGACGAGGATGATCGTCCCGGTCACCACCGGCGGGAAGAAGCGCAAGAGGCGCGACACAACCGGCGCAATGATGATCGAGATGATCCCCGCCGCGATGATCGCGCCGAAGATCGCGCGGGCGCCTTCCGGCCCGCCGTTGGCGTTGGCCATCGCGACCATCGGGCCGACGGCGGCGAAGGTCACGCCCATCATCACCGGCAGGCGGATGCCGAACCATTGGGTCGCGCCCAGCGACTGGATCAGCGTCGCGATGCCGCAGACGAAGAGGTCCGCCGAGATCAGGAAGGCCACGTCGGCCGGGTCGAGCTTCAGCGCCCGGCCGACGATCAACGGTACGGCGACGGCGCCGGCATACATCACCAGGACGTGCTGCAGGCCGAGCGTGAAGAGCTTCGGGGGTGGAAGGAATTCGTCCACCGGATGCGTTGTCATGTCACTGTCCCTCGGGCGTTGTTATCTTCGCTCCATCTCGGCAGGTCCGCCCGGGCCATGCCGTATGGATGATCGAGCCGGGGTGACCCTAGCCGATGACCCAGGGCTCCGGGTATCGGTATTCCTCGAGGTTCGCGCCCTCGCCGATGCGGTCGGCGACGGCGAAGAGGCCGGGCGCGACGAGCGGCGTCAGCACGCCGTGCCAGGTGCCCCTGTGCAGATTGATGCCCTGCGCGCCGTCGGTGAGGAACGCCCGCGGCGGGACGGAGGGGCTTTCGGCGACGATCACCAGGAAGGGATGCTGCGTCATCGGCAGGAACGCCTGCGAACCGAGCGGATGGCGTTCGATCAGCGTCAGACGGTAGGGCAACGCCCGCGGTTCGGCGCGGAACACCGACAGGCCGGGGCGGCCGTCGGCGATGTCGATGCGGGCGCGGTCGTGGAAGCGCTGGCAGAGGCCCTCGTTGATCGGGCGGAAATCGCCCGTGGCCTCCAGCACGTCGCCGAAGGCGGCGAAGGCCGCGGCGGTCAGCGCCTCGGGCCGGATCAACGCAAGGCCCCGAAGGCACCGGGACCGCGCAGCCCGGCGTGGCGGTTCACGTCCTTGTAGAGCAGGTAGCGGAACCGGCCCGGGCCGCCGGCATAGCAGGCCTGCGGGCAATAGGCGCGCAGCCACATGTAGTCCCCCGCCTCGACCTCCACCCAGTCGCGGTTCAGCCGGTAGACCGCCTTGCCTTCCAGCACGTAGAGCCCGTGCTCCATCACATGCGTCTCCTCGAAGGGAATCAGCCCCCCCGGCTCGAAGGTGACGATGTTGACGTGCATGTCGTGCGACAGGTCGGCGGGGTCGACAAACCGGGTCGTGGCCCAGCGGTCCTGGGTTCCGGGCATCGGAACCGGCGCGATAGCGCGCTCGTTGGTCACGAACGCGGGCGGCACCGGCAGGTTCGGGGCGGGTTCGTAAAGCTTGCGGAGCCAATGGAACGTCGCCGGCGCCTCACCTTCGGCCAGCAGCCGCCACGGCGTCCCGGGGGGGATGTAGGCATAGCCGCCGGCGTCGAGGTCGAAGGCCTCGGCCCCGACGGTCAGCGCCACCAGCCCGCCGGTGACGAAAATCACATGCTCCGCCCCGGACTCGGGATCGGGCTCGTCCGACCCGCCGCCGGGGGCGACCTGCATCACGTAATGGCTGAACGTCTCGGCAAACCCCGACATCGGCCGGGCAATCAGCCAGAGCTTGGTCTCCCGCCAGTCGGGCAGGGCACTGGTCACGATGTCGGAAAAACAGCCGCGCGGGATCACCGCATAGGCCTCGGTGAACACGGCGCGGCCGGTGTGCAGCGCAGTCTGCGGCGGCAGGCCGCCGGGCGGGATGTGGTAGCCGGTCATGGCAGCAGGTCCTTGAGCCGCAACTCTGCGATCCGGTCCACCTGGGCGCAGGCGGTGGCGAACTCGGTGGCGCTGTCGTTGCCAATGCGAGTGGAAAAGGCGGTCAGGATCGACGTCTTGGTGTGGTCGCGTACCGCGACGATGAACGGAAAGCCGTGCTTGGCGACGTAGTCCGCATTGAGCCGCTCGAAGCTCGCGCGTTCGGCATCGGTCAGCGCATCCAGCGCGGCGGCGGCCTGTTCGGCCGCGGATTCCGCGGTCAGCCGCCGGGCCTTCGCCAACTTGCCCGCAAGGTCCGGGTGCGCGCGCAGGACGCCGAGGCGCTGGTCCGGCGAAGCGCTGCGGAAGACACGGCAAAGCGCGTTGTGCAGGCCGGCCGCGGTGTCATGCGCCGGGCCCAGTTCCAGCGCGTGGGCGCGTTCGGCGATCCAGGGGGAATGCTCGTAGATGCCGCCGAAGCGGGCGACAAAGGCGTCACGCGGCATTTGCGAGGGCTGCTCGCGGCGAACATGCGGATGCCGCGCCCGCCAATGTTCCGCGATCTGGCCCCGGCTGGCGAACCAGACACCGCCCTTCCTGGCGGCGTGGTCGAGAAAGCGGATCAACCCCGCGATCTTGCCCGGCCGCCCCACCAGACGGCAGTGCAGGCCGACGGAGAACATCCGGCCACCTTCGCCGTGCAAGGTGTCGAACGTGTCGATCAGGTAGTCTTCGAAGTCCCGCCCGGTGACCCAGCCCGGTGCCGTGGCAAAGCGCATGTCGTTGGCCTCGAGCGTGTAGGGGATCACCAGCTGGTCGCGGTCGCCGACCTCGCGCCAGTACGGCAGGTCGTCGTCATAGGTGTCCGAAATCCAGTCGAACTGCCCGGTCCCGGCGGTCAGGCGCACCGTGTTGGCCGAGCAGCGCCCGGTATACCAGCCCCTCGGCGGCGCCCCGGTCACCTCGGCGTGCAGCCGAATCGCTTCGGCGATCTGCGCCCGCTCGGCGGCCTCGTCCAGGTCGCGATGGTCGACCCATTTCAGGCCATGCGAGGCGATTTCCCAGCCGGCCCCATGCATCGCCGCGACCTGCCCCGGCGCGCGGGCAAGCGCGGTGGCGACGCCAAAGACGGTCACCGGCAGACCCCGCGCGGTGAACAGCCGGTGCAGCCGCCAGAACCCGGCACGGGCGCCGTAGTCGTAAACCGATTCCATGTTCCAGTGCCGCATCCCGGGCCAGGGCTGCGCGCCTGGAATGTCCGACAGGAATGCCTCCGAGGCCGCGTCGCCGTGCAGGATCGAGTTCTCGCCGCCCTCCTCCCAGTTCAGCACCAGGCTCACCGCGACCCGCGCCTCGCCGGGCCAGCACGGATCGGGCGGCGTCGGCCCGTGGCCGTGGAAATCGCGCGGATACCTTGGAGCATCGGTCATGCGAGGAAGTTAGGCCAATGCCCCCTCGCGCGCCACGGCGAAATTAGCCAGACTGCGGCGACAGCGGCGGAGGTAGCGCGATGACCGGACGACTGACCACACATGTGCTCGACACTGGCCTGGGGCGCCCGGGTGCGGGGATGCGCCTCGCGCTCTACCGCATTGGCAGCCAGAGCCGCCGCAGGATCGCGACCGTGGTAACCAACGCGGACGGGCGCACGGACGGGCCGCTCCTGCAGGGCAAGGCGCTTACGGCGGGGATGTACGAACTGGTGTTCTTCGCCGGCGACTACCTTCGGGCGACCGGCCAGGCCGCGGAGGGCGTGTTGTTTCTCGACGAGATTCCGATCCGTTTCGGCATCCCCGATCCCGGCCAGCACACGCACGTGCCCCTGCTGCTTTCGCTCTTCGCCTATGCGACCTACCGGGGAAGCTGACCCCGGAGCCGAGGCCATGGCGGCGGAATAGCCCGCAGCGCCCGAACGCTCCCGGAGCGCTCCCGCCCTCTGTCGCGGCCAAGCGGCCGCTCCGCCGGTTGGGCCGCGCGCGGGGGCGGCCCCCCGCGACCCCCCCTTC
>JANOGU010000193.1:0-9629 GCA_031406135.1 Rhodobacterales bacterium | reverse complement strand
GCCAGCCGTGCCGACCGCACCGTCCTCTATCATCGGCTGCCGCGGCTGTTCTCCGGCCTCGAACTGGCGCGCGGCGACGGGCGCTTCGACCGGCTGTTCCGCAAGATCGCCCGCGTCGACCTTCTGATCCTCGACGACTGGGGCCCCGACCGCCTGACCGCCCCGCAGCGCCGCGAACTGATGGAGATCGTCGAGGAGCGCTACGGCCGCCGTTCCACCATCGTCACGAGCCAGTTGCCCGTGGAGACCTGGCACGATGTCATCGGCGAGCCGACGTTCGCCGACGCCATCCTCGACAGGCTGGTTCACGACGCCTACCGCATCGCGCTCGACGGACCATCGCTGCGCAAGACCGGCACCGACCGCGCCGGAGCCAGCCAATGAGCATGACCTCCACCCCGGGTTGCCCACCGGTCCCTCCCACGCGCCCGTCACCGCCAGCCTCGTGGCGGGCGCGGCGCCGGGCGCGCGGGTCCCTCCCGTGGATAACCCTCCGCGCAACCAACGCCCTTGACCGCGGGCACCGAAATCCAGAATGAAGAGAAGCCCCGCAGGCCCCTCACGAGGGTGGCTGGATGTTCATGGAACGGCCCGCCGGATACTCGTGGAATGGATGGCCGGATGCCGTGGAATGCGCAACCTGAACCTCAGTTCGGGACGGCCCATTTTTCGTGATGTCTCAAGCCAGCCCCGTGGCTGCATGATCCGGAGTCTGTGTGACCGCCGCGATCTTGGCACAAGACCCCCACAAGGTCAGGGAAGAGCGCGAAAACCTCCTTGAGGCGGCAATCGGGCGCGAGGTGCGCGCCTTCCGCCACCAAAGCGGGATGATGATCGCCGAACCTCGTCAAGCTTCCGGCCAACTATCTGTCGATCATCTCCTAGGTGCAGGGCAATTAGGGATCAGTCCGGAAATATCCCCGGCGAGGTGGGCGCGCCGTCGTCGAACTGCGACAGGTAGTCCACGATCATCGGGCGGTTTCGGATGAACCCCTTGTAGGTCGCAAGCTCCCCGGGAAGGTCGCGGAGCACCCGGTGCAGGCGCCGGCCCCATTTCGGCACGGTCACCAGGTCTTCGAGCCGGATCAGGTAGCAGCGGATCGGGAACACGATCGCGTTCGACCGCGGTAATCGGAAGAGGGTCTGCAACTCCACCCGAAGGTGCTGCTTCTGCCCGACATTGCCGGGCTTGAGCTCGGTCTTCTGGACGCCCCACTTGTGGTAGTTCTCGGGGCTGGTGTCGAGCAACGGGTTCACCGTCATCGTCCAGTTCAACCGCCGCACCGGCGCGCCCTGCTGAAGGTTCAGAAGGAACTTCAGCGCCCGCTGAAACACGGCAAGCTCGTGCGCGAGCGGCACCGGCGCGTGCCATTCGTAGAAGTTCATGCCAATATCAAAGTCGAGCGACCAGTCCGCCTGGGACGTCACCATCCCGGCATCCATCCAAAGGTTCTCCTCGCGCTGGTCGAGGATCGCGAAATCGCCCTGAGTCTGGCGGGTGATGTATTCCATGGGCCCGCAAGGCAGGGTGGTGTCGTCCATGAAGACGAACTTCTGCTCGATCTCCAGCGGCTTGTTGATCCAGTGCCACCTGTCGCCATCGCGGCGCAACTCGAAGAGGTCGGGATATTCCCGCGCCTTCGCCTCCATGATGAGCTCGACGAGATCCCAGCCCGCCAGCGTCATGTGCGGCAGCGACTGGCAGCGCAACGGGTCGTTGGCCAGAACCCGCGCGCGGTCCTTCATCTCCGAGATGTAGTGTTCGTCCACGTCGAAGGTCTTCTCGAAGACCGATCCCGGCCGCAGCGACAGATGCGGCTCGAGGTTGACCGAATACATGTAGCTGTCTTCGTGGAACGGAAACGGAAAGCGCCGGATCGCCCATTCCGAATTGCGGAAGGTGTAGTCATCGTGGAAAGTCTGGTCCTTGAACTGGATGGTCATCGCGGCACTCCTATCGATCGATGACGAGGGAGCGGCCCTCGAAGCGCGACACGCACGGCATGATCCTCTCGCCACAGGCCTTCTGGTCGTCGGTCAGCCAGTGGTCGCGGTGGACGAACCTGCCCTCGTGGCTGACCACCCCGGTCTCGCACTGGCCGCAGGCGCCGCCTCGGCAGAGATAGGGCGCATCGACGCCCGCCGCCTCGAGCGCCTCGAGAAAGCTCTGATGTTCGCCGACGCGGATCACCTTGCCGGACCTCGCGAGGGTCACGTCGAAGGGCTTTCCCGATTGCGGGGCGAGGAATTCTTCGGAATGGATTGCCTGGGCGGGCCAGCCGTGGGCATCCGCCGTCCGGCAGACCCAGCCGATCATCCCCTTCGGGCCGCAGACATAGAGATGCGTCCCGAGCGGCTGGCCATTGAGAAGTTGGGCAAGGTCGATCACCTCGTTCCGGTCGTCGTGATAGATGTGCACGTTGGACGGGTATCGGGCGGTCAGCTCCTCGGCATACGAAGCGAGCGCGGCCGTGCGCACCGAATAGTGCAGCTCGAAATGGCCGTTCATCGCGGAAAGCTGCTTGATCTGCGCCAGGAACGGCGTGATCCCGATGCCGCCGGCGATCATCAGGTGCTTCTTCGCCCGAAGGTCGAGCGCGAAGAGGTTGACTGGATAGCTCAGCACCATCCGGTCGCCCGGCTTCACCTTCCGGTGCAGGAAGAGCGAGCCGCCCCGCCCTACCTCGTCACGGCGGACCGAGATCGTGTAGGCCGAGCGGTCGCGCGGATCGGACATCAGCGAATAGGGGTTGAGCCGGGTCACGCCGCCGTCGCGCATCTCGACGACGGTATGTGCGCCGCCCGAGAATGTCGGCATCTCGCCACCATCGCTCCGCACGAAGCGGAAGCGTTTTACGAGGTCGTTAACCTCGACCACTTCGCCGACAGTCACATCGATCTTCTTGGTTCCGGCGCTCATGAGTAGAGCTCCTTCGCCGGGGGCGCCTGGCCCGGATCCTCGGCGTCGATGCAGACGCCCTGGAAGGCCGCGATCCGGCGGGAATAGTGGTCGCGGACGAAAAGGTTCAGCCCGCAATGCGAACAGACAAAGGGGTCGGTGGTCACGTCTTCGGTAATCCCCTTGCAGTGGACGCATTGCATCCGGCGAGCAAGCGATCCGCGATGCTCGGTCTGGATCGCGCTGGCCGGATAGCCGGCGGCGATCGCTTCCTGCATCGCCTGGCCCATCAGCCCCTCGGTGCCGGCGAGGTAGATCTGAAGGCCCATATGCGCGTCGGCCAAAGCCTTGCGCAGGCGTGGCAGCGCTGCCGGATAGCTCGGCCCGACATAAAGCTGCGCCGACGAGAGTGCTTCGAGCCGCGCCGTGAAGGTCGCGCCGGTCGTCTTCGGAATGTAGATGACATGCGCCTTCGGCATGAGGTCCGGCGCGGTCCCGGCCAGATTGAGAAGCGCCTCGGCGCCCTCGGCATCCGCGACCATCAGATGCGCGGGGCCCGGCCGGGCGGCAAGCGTGCCGTAGACCGGGCGGCTCTGGATGGATTTCGGGAACTGGAATCTGGACATGCCCCGGACATCTCCCTGTCTTGAATTCTGCGGCGGGATGCGAACCGGCAGCCGGCCCGCATCCCGAACTGATCAACCCTTTGCGGTGCGGCGCTTCTTGTCGGTGTCGTAGAAGGGCATCGAATGAGTGGTCGCTGCCATCTCGCCGTGGGTGGAGCAGCGCACGGTCAGCTTGGTGCTGTCATTGGCGCAGTCCACCGGCAGGCGGGCGATGGCGATGTTGTGCTTGTTGAGCGACGAATACATCGCCTGGGTCACGAGACCGACCTGCTTGTCGCCGCGGAAGACCGGCGCGCCGTTGCCGGGCGCGTTCTTGCCGTCGAGCTTCAGGCCCCAGATCTTGAAGCGTTCGCGGCCCTTCAGCCGGTAATGCTCCTCCGCGCCCCGGAACCCAGTCTTGCCGGGCGACACGGTGAAGTCGAGCCCAAGCTCCCACAAAGTGTCGCCGGGGCCTTCGTTCTCGAACGGATACATCTCGGAATTGTCGAAAGGGAAGAACAGCAGGTAGCTTTCGGTCCGCAGGAGGTCGAGCGTGGTGAACCGGCAGGGGATGATCCCCATCGACTTGCCCTCGTCGAGGATCCGGTCCCAGATCGTCGGCGCGTCCTGGCCGCGGCAGAAAATCTCGTAGCCGCGCTCTCCGGTATAGCCGGTGCGCGAGATCATCACCGGCAGACCGAAGAGCGAGGTCTGCATGTGGCTGAAGTAGTTGAGGTTGCGGATGCCCTCGACATGCTTTTGCAGGTAGTCGACGGCCAGGGGGCCTTGCAGCGACAGGTCGTGCAGGTTGTCGTCGAAGCGGATCGTCACATCGCGCCCCGTGGCGGCCATGGTCAGTTGCTCATGTGCGCCGCCCGAGCCGTGCACCACCATCCAGCTGTTCGGACCCATGCGGTAGATCACGCAGTCGTCGACGAACTTGCCTGCGTCGTTCAGCATCGTTGCATAGACCGAACGGCCCGGCATGATCTTCTCGACGTTGCGGGTGGTGGCGCGGTCGATGACATGGCTGGCGGCGGGGCCGGTGACGTGGACCTTCTTGAGGCCCGACACGTCCATCAGCCCGGCCTTCGTGCGAATCGCGAGGTATTCCTGTTCCGGATCGGATTTGCTGTAGGACCAGGCCGTGCCCATCCCGCTCCAGTCTTCCAGATCCGATCCCAGCGCACGATGCCGATCGGCTAGCGCGGAGAACCTCCAAGATGCCGTCATTGATCTCTCCCTTGGCTTAGTCGTTTCTTGACGTTCCGGGCCATGTTTCTCAAGGCCCGCCGGCCCTCTGCCGTACGAGCCCTTGGCCGGTCATTGTGGTCGGAAACGCCGCATCGTCAGCGAAGAAAATTCGCAGCCGATGCCCCTCGAAATTAGAGGCAACGTCCCTTCGACCCGGATGATGACGGCGGCTCGCCCCAACAGTCAAGAAAAAAATATTACTGACAGGATATAGCGCCGGGCGTTTTCCGGGGCGCGGCGGCATGGCCGTTCCCGTGCCCAATTTTCATGCAAGGACGCAATCGGCGTTTATTCTGGCAAGAAAATTTGTTTCTTCCTAGTTGCTGTGGCGCAGGCCTGCTGCTAGCCTGATCGCACAGCAGCGAGGGAATCAGATCATGTGCGGCATTGTCGGACTATTCCTCAAGGACAAATCTCTGGAACCGAAGCTCGGCGCGATGCTGACGGACATGCTGATCACCATGACCGACCGTGGCCCCGACAGCGCGGGCATTGCGATCTACGGAGGCGCGAAGGACGGTCTGGGCAAGATCACCATTCAGTCGGCCAATCCCGACAAGGACTTCAAGAACCTGGATGGCGAGATGCACGACGCCATTGGCCAGCCGGTAACGCTGAAAGTGAAATCGACCCATGCCGTGCTTGAGGTGCCGCTGGACCAGATGGAGGCCGCCCGTTCGGCGCTGGCGCACCTGCGTCCTGGGGTCAAGGTGATGAGCGCGGGGGACAGCATCGAGATCTTCAAGGAGGTCGGCCTGCCCAAGGACGTGGCCGCACGCTTCGACGTGGCCAGCATGACGGGCACCCATGGCATCGGCCATACCCGGATGGCGACCGAATCGGCGGTGACGACGATGGGGGCGCATCCGTTTTCCACCGGGGCGGACCAGTGTCTGGTGCACAACGGCAGCCTGTCGAACCACAACGGCGTTCGGCGGGAACTGAAGCGCCTTGGCATGACCTTCGAGACCGAGAATGACACCGAGGTCGGCGCCGCCTTCATCAGCCACAAGCTGCAAACGGGCGAGACGCTCGGCAATGCGCTGGAGGCGACACTGACCGATCTGGACGGATTCTTCACCTTTGTCGTCGGCACCAGGAACGGCTTTGGCGTGGTCCGCGACCCCATCGCCTGCAAGCCCGCCGTGATGGCCGAGACCGACCAGTATGTGGCCTTCGGGTCGGAATACCGGGCCTTGGTGAACCTGCCGGGGATCGAGGATGCCCGCGTCTGGGAACCGGAACCCGCCACCGTCTATTTCTGGGAGCATTGAGATAATGCAGAGCTTTGATCTGGGGGCGCAGGGCCTGCGCGCGCTGAATTCCTCGCTGCACGCCCTGAAGGGCCAGACCAACATGACCACCTGGGAGGTGATCAACCCCAAGGGCGCGCATGCGATTGCCGCCGGAGTGGATGCGCCAGTCGACATAACGGTCAGGGGGTCCACCGGCTATTACTGCGCCGGGATGAACAAGCAGGCGACGGTGCGGGTCAAGGGCTCGGCCGGGCCGGGTGTGGCCGAGAACATGATGTCGGGCGCGGTCATCATCGACGGCAACGCCTCGCAATATGCGGGTGCCACCGGCCGCGGCGGGCTTCTGGTCATCAAGGGCAATGCCAGTTCGCGCTGCGGCGTGTCGATGAAGGGCATCAACATCGTGGTGCACGGCAATATCGGCCACATGTCGGCCTTCATGGCGCAGTCAGGCAATCTGGTGGTGCTGGGCGACGCGGGCGATGCGCTGGGTGACAGCCTTTATGAAGCAGGGCTTTTCGTGCGCGGATCGGTCAAGTCGCTGGGCGCCGACTGCATCGAGAAGGAGATGCGGCCCGAACATCTGGAACTGCTCGCCGACCTCCTGAAGCAGGGCGAGGCCGATCACCTCGCCAAGCCCGAGGAGTTCAGGCGCTACGGCTCGGCCCGCAAACTCTACAACTTCAACATCGACAACGCGTCGGCCTATTGAGGCACCCCGAACATGACAGATTTTCCCCATACCCCGCCGCGCTTCTCCGCCACCTTCACCCCCGCCGTGAACGCCGAGATCCGGCGCGCGGCGGCCTCAGGCATCTATGACATCCGCGGTGGCGGCACCAAGCGGCACCTGCCGCATTTCGACGACCTGCTGTTCCTTGGCGCCTCGATCAGCCGCTATCCGCTGGAAGGCTACCGCGAGAAATGCGCGACCGATGTTTGGCTCGGCACGCGCTATGCCAAGAAGCCGATCCATCTGGACATTCCGGTCACCATCGCCGGCATGTCCTTTGGCGCGCTTTCGGGCCCGGCCAAAGAGGCATTGGGGCGCGGGGCTTCGGCGGCGGGCACCTCGACCACCACGGGCGATGGTGGCATGACCGAGGAAGAGCGCGGCCATTCGCGCACGCTGGTCTATCAGTACCTGCCCTCCCGCTATGGCATGAACCCCGACGATCTGCGACGCTGCGACGCGATTGAAATTGTGGTCGGTCAGGGGGCCAAACCCGGTGGCGGCGGCATGCTCCTCGGCCAGAAGATTTCCGACCGCGTGGCCAACATGCGGAACCTGCCGAAGGGCATCGACCAGCGTTCGGCCTGCCGTCACCCGGACTGGACCGGTCCGGACGATCTGGAGATCAAGATCCACGAACTGCGCGAGATCACCGATTGGGAGAAGCCGATTTATGTGAAGATCGGGGGTGCTCGCCCCTATTATGACACGACGCTGGCAGTAAAGGCGGGGGCGGATGTGGTGGTGCTGGACGGCATGCAGGGCGGCACGGCCGCGACGCAGGACGTCTTCATCGAACATGTCGGCATGCCGATCCTGGCCTGCATCCCGCAGGCGGTGAAGGCCCTGCAGGACCTGGGAATGCACCGCAAGGTGCAGCTCATCGTCTCGGGCGGGATCCGGTCAGGCGCGGATGTGGCCAAGGCGATGGCGCTGGGCGCGGATGCAGTGGCCATCGGCACGGCTGCGCTGATCGCACTGGGCGACAACGACCCGAAATGGGAAGGCGAGTACCAGAAGCTTGGCACCACTGCGGATGCCTATGATGACTGGCACGAAGGCCGCGACCCGGCCGGCATCACCACCCAGGACCCGGAACTTTCCAAGCGCTTCGACCCGGTCCTGGGCGGCCGGCGTCTGAAAAACTACCTCAAGGTGATGACGCTGGAAGCACAGACCATCGCGCGGGCCTGCGGCAAGAACCACCTGCACAACCTCGAACCCGAGGACCTCTGCGCGCTGACGATGGAGGCCGCCGCGATGGCGCGCATCCCGCTCGCCGGCACGAAATGGTATCCCGGCAAGGGTGACGGGTTCTGATCCTCTATTCCAGATGACCTTCCTGCACGCAGGACAAAACAACAGGGAAAGGAAAGTCGGTCCATGACGATAGATCTGGCAGCTTTCGCAAAGAAGAACGGCGTCAAGTACTTCATGATTTCCTACACCGACCTCTTCGGCGGTCAGCGGGCGAAGCTCGTGCCCGCGCAGGCGATCAACGACATGGCGGTGGACGGGGCGGGCTTCGCCGGTTTCGCCACCTGGCTCGACCTTACCGCAGCGCATCCCGACATGATGGCGGTGCCGGACCCGAGCTCCGTCATCCAGCTTCCGTGGAAGCCCGAGGTCGCCTGGGTTGCCGCGAACTGCGTGATGGAGGAAAAGCCCGTCGATCAGGCGCCGCGCAACGTGCTGCGCCGCCTCGTCGCCGAGGCGGCGAAGGAAGGCCTGCGGGTCAAGACCGGGGTTGAGCCGGAATTCTTCCTGCTTACCCCCGAGGGTGACCGCGTGGCCGACCCCTATGACACGGCCGAGAAGCCCTGCTACGACCAACAGGCGGTGATGCGGCGCTATGACGTGATCTCTGAAGTCTGCGACTACATGCTCGACCTCGGCTGGGAAGCCTATCAGAACGACCACGAGGACGCGATCGGCCAGTTCGAGATGAACTGGAAGTATGACGATGTGCTGCAGACCGCTGACAAACACAGCTTCTTCAAGTTCATGATGAAGTCGGTGGCCGAAAAGCACGGATTGCGGGCGACGTTCATGCCGAAGCCGTTCAAGGGGCTGACCGGGTCGGGCTGCCACGCGCATATCTCGGTCTGGAGTCTGGACGGCAAGACCAACGCCTTCGCCGACAAGTCGAAAGAACTGGGGCTGTCGGATCAGGGCCGACACTTCCTCGGCGGGATCATGAAGCACGCCTCCGCCTTGGCGGCGATCTGCAACCCGACCGTCAACAGCTACAAGCGGATCAACGCGCCGCGCACCACGTCGGGTGCGACCTGGGCACCTAACACGGTGACCTGGACCGGCAACAACCGGACCCACATGGTCCGCGTGCCCGGCCCCGGCCGGTTCGAGCTGCGCCTGCCCGACGGCGCGGCGAACCCTTACCTCATGCAGGCGGTGATCCTTGCGGCGGGCCTTGATGGCGTGCGGACTAAAGCCGATCCGGGCCGTCGCTATGACATCGACATGTATACCCAGGGCCACACCGTCAGAGGCGCGCCCAAGCTGCCGCTGAACCTTCTCGACGCGCTACGCGAGTACGACCGCGACAAGACGCTGAAATCGATGATGGGAGCCGAGTTCTCGGTCGCCTACCTCAAGCTCAAGC
Organism: Rhodobacterales bacterium; assembly: GCA_031406135.1. Lineage (GTDB taxonomy): Bacteria > Pseudomonadota > Alphaproteobacteria > Rhodobacterales > Rhodobacteraceae > JANOGU01. Next base: position 259 of record JANOGU010000193.1, on the reverse strand, counting down.
ACCGGGAATGGAACAGCTTCGTCTCGCACTTCTCGCGGTGGGAGCACGAGAACACGCTCGACATCTGAGCGGGTCCGCGGACCGAAATCCTCGGCCTGCCGCCCTACGGGGCGGCATTTTCTTGTTGGCGACCAGTGCTCTCACATCCCCGGATAGAGGGGGAAGCGGTCGCAGAGGGCCTGGACCTCGCGCTTCACCTTGGCCTCGACCTCGCCGTTGCCGGCCTCGCCATGCGCGGCCAGGCCATCGACGACCTCGG
>JANOGU010000173.1:0-17845 GCA_031406135.1 Rhodobacterales bacterium | reverse complement strand
GCCTTGATGAGCTGCGCCGGGCCGCCGGCATAGCCGATCCGCCAGCCGGTCATCGCATAGGCCTTGGAGACGCCGTTGCAGGTCAGCGTGCGGGCGAAAAGACCGTGTTCGACCTCGGCCGGGGTGGCGAAGTCGAAACCGTCGAAGACCAGATGTTCGTACATGTCGTCCGACATCACCCAGACGTGAGGGTGGCGCATCAGCACATCGGTCAGCGCCTTCAGTTCCGCCCGCGTATAGGCCGCCCCGGTCGGGTTCGACGGCGAGTTGAAGATGAACCACTTGGTGCGCGGCGTGATCGCGGCCTCGAGCTGCGCCGCCGTGAGCTTGAATTCGCTCTCGATCCCGCAGGTGACGGTGACCGGCGTGCCGCCGGCGAGCAGCACCATGTCGGGGTAACTGACCCAGTACGGCGCGGGGATGATGACCTCGTCACCGGGGTTCAGGGTCGCCACGAAAGCGTTGTACAGCACCTGCTTGCCGCCGGTGCCCACGGTGACCTGGGCGGGCGTGTAGCTCAGCCCGTTGTCGCGGGCGAACTTGTCACAGATCGCCTTCTTCAATTCGGGGATGCCGTCCACTGCGGTGTATTTGGTCTTGCCCGCATCGATGGCCGCCTTCGCCGCCGCCTTGATGAAATCCGGCGTGTCGAAATCGGGCTCGCCCGCACCCAACCCGATCACGTCGCGCCCCGCCGCCGCAAGCTCCCGCGCCTTGTTCGTCACTGCGATGGTGGCCGATGGTTTGACGCGGGCGAGGGTATCGGACAGGAAGGCCATGGGCGCGCTCCGGTGGGGGGACGGGCGCCGTCATAGGAGCGGGGGACAGGCGGTGCAAGACGCGATCGTGGCGCGGCGGAAGCGGGCGATGCTGCGCGCCGGGCGCAGGGGCATGCGTGAAGCCGACCTGATCCTCGGCCCCTTCGCCGCCGCGGCCGTTCCCGCGATGGACGCCGCGGCGCTCTCCGCCTTCGAGGCGCTGCTGGAAGAGACCGACCGCGACCTCCTGTCCTGGGTCATGGAAGTGGCGCCGCCGCCCGCGGCCCACGCCGGACCGCTGGCCGCCATTGCCGCCTTCATGCGTGGCCGGTTTGACCCACCGCGGTGAGGCCGCGCAGCAGTTTACGAGATGTTTCCCTTTTGTGCCGAATCTCCCCCCGGTCTGGACGGAGGGCGGTCATGCAGCAGGACATTCTCGACGGCTCGCAACGGGCGGCGCTGGTGGGCTACCTTGACAGCCTGGCGCTGATCGAGCGGCTGCACCGGCTGCTGCTCGATGTGATCAAGGACGAATTCGAACGTCTGGCAATTCAGGAGATCAACCCGATCCAGGCGCTGCTTCTGTTCAACATCGCCGAACACGAGGTCACCGCGGGGGAGCTGAAAAGCCGCGGCTACTACCAGGGCTCGAACGTCAGCTACAACCTCAAGAAGCTCGTCGAACTGGGCTACATGCACCACCAGCGGTCCGAGGTGGACCGCCGCTCCGTCCGGGTCCGGCTGACCGAGAAGGGGCGCCGCGTGCGCGGCCTGCTGACCGAGCTTTTCGCCCGCCATGCCGAGGGGCTGACGAAACGCGGCATTCTGGGCCTGTCCCAGATCGACGAGGTAACCACCAGCCTCAAGCGGATGGAACGCTACTGGACCGACCAGATCCGCTACATCTACTGATCAGGGCGGCGGCAGCCGGCAGACGCCAGACGACGGGACCGGGCGGCTGCGAAGCCTGATCGGGCCCGGCCGCGCGGTCGGGCCCGCGCGCCTCCCCTCCCGTTGCGGGAGAGGATGGGGGAGGAGGCTCTCCGGGCAGCGGCAGCGCAGCACGGATCGTTTGCAGCCTCGGGCCAGCGTGCCCGCGCGCGCCGCAGGCACCGTTTGCGCCTGATGCCTTTCCGCCGAAGCTGCGCGCCGCGGCGAAGCAGTGCAGCTATCGAACAGCCCGGTCCGGCCGCGACGCATGCCGATGCGGGGCCGGCGGCCGAGACCATCTCGGCGCGGGTGAAGGCGCGTTACCGCCCCGGCGCGGTGGTCGCGCCGGTGCGCTGAAGGTCCTGAAGGATCACCAGGCGGATCGCCGAGGCGAGGCCCGTCCCGGGCGGGCGGGCGTCGTCGATCTCGGCCGCCAGCGCGTTCAGCGTGCGCCCGCGGCGCGCGGCAAGGTCGCGGAAGGCGTGCCAGAAAGCCTCCTCCAGCGAGACCGAGGTGCGGTGGCCGTGCAGGGTCAGCGAGCGCTTCTGCGGGCGGGCGGTCATGCGCAACGACGGTCGCGCGCAAAAGTCTTGAAGCAAGACTTTTGCAAATTCCTTGCTTCAAGGAATTTGCCGTCAGACCACCAGGCGCAGTGGCTCCCGGTTGCAGAAGATGACGAACTGACCGGCATTCTCCACCACATGGAACCCGCGCCGGCGCACCTCTTGCAGGAAGCGGGCCCGTCCGACAAGCCGTTCCACGTCCGTCGTGCTGCGCCGGACGATGCCGCCTTCGGCGGCGGCGCGGGCGCTGAACACCTGCGTGATCCAGCGTTCGGTCACCATCTGCGTTGTGGCCGTGATCTCGTCGCGGGGCATCGGCGGATCCTCCCGCCGTGACGAGACCAGATTCTGGTAAACGAAGTCTTGACGGCACTCGCCGGGGCGCTGCCCCGGACCCCGGGGTATTTCGGCAAGGGCGAAGCCCTGGGGCTCACGCCTGCCTGTCGTCCTCGCGCCGGTGGGCGTCGAGGCGGCGGGCGGCGAGGTCGGCCTCGGCGGCCTGCCGCGCGCGTTCGGCCGTCGTGCGGCCGAATTTCGCGGCGTTTGCATCCGCCCCGGCCTGCGCCAGGCGCTGCGCCCTGGCCTTGCGCGCTTGACCCAGGTTGACGACTTCGCCGCTCATCCCCGCGGTCCGATCATGTCCTCGGGTCGCACCACGCGGTCGAAGGTCTCGCCGTCGACGAAGCCGAGCGCGATGGCCTCCTCGCGCAGGGTGGTGCCGTTCTTGTGCGCGGTCTTGGCGACCTTGGTGGCGTTGTCGTAGCCGATGGTGGGCGCCAGCGCGGTCACCAGCATCAGGCTTTCCCGCATCAGCTTGGCGATGCGCGGGACGTTGGCCTTGGTTCCGGCCACCATGTGGTCGGTGAAGCTGATCGCCGCGTCACCCAGAAGCTGCATCGATTGCAGCACGTTGTAGGCCATCATCGGGTTGTAGACGTTGAGCTCGAAATGCCCCTGGCTGCCGGCGAAACCGACCGAGGCGTCGTTTCCCATGACCTGGCAGCAGACCATGGTCAGCGCCTCGGCCTGGGTCGGGTTGACCTTGCCCGGCATGATCGAGGAGCCCGGCTCGTTTTCCGGCAGGATCAGCTCGCCCAGGCCCGAGCGCGGGCCGGAGCCCAAAAGCCGCAGGTCGTTGGCGATCTTGAACAGGCTGGCGGCCACGGTCTTCAGCGCGCCGGAGAACATCACCATCGCGTCATGCGCGGCCAGCGCCTCGAATTTGTTCGGCGCGGTGACGAAAGGCAGGCCGGTGATCCCGGCGATCTTCGCCGCCACCCGAACGTCCCAGCCGGGCTTGGTGTTCAGCCCGGTGCCAACCGCCGTGCCGCCCTGGGCGAGTTCGTGGATCTCGGGCAGGATCTTGTCGATCCGCGTCAGCCCCATTGCCACCTGATGGGCATAGCCGGAGAACTCCTGCCCCAGCGTCATTGGCGTGGCGTCCTGGGTATGCGTCCGGCCGATCTTGATGATGTCGCGGAACTCATGGGATTTCACCGCCAGTGCGGTGTGCAGGTGGCGCAGCGCAGGGATCAGCAGGTCGTCGGCGACCATGGCGATGGCGACATGCATCGCGGTCGGGAAAGTGTCGTTCGAGGACTGACCCATGTTGACATGGTCGTTGGGATGCACCGGCTTCTTCGAGCCCATGGTGCCGCCCAGCATCTCGATGGCGCGGTTGGAGATCACCTCGTTGGCGTTCATGTTGGTCTGGGTGCCCGAGCCGGTCTGCCAGACGACCAGCGGGAAGTGGTCGTCGAAGCGGCCCTGCATCACCTCTTCCGCCGCCGCGGCGATGGCGTTGCCGAGCTGCGGGTCGATGTCGCCCTGGTCGATGTTGACCTGGGCGCAGGCGCGCTTGATCACGCCCAGCGCGCGGACGATGGCGATCGGCTGGCGTTCCCAGCCGATCTTGAAGTTGCCCAGGCTGCGCTGCGTCTGCGCCCCCCAGTAGCGGTCCGCGGGCACCTCCAGCGGGCCGAAGCTGTCGGTCTCGGTGCGGGTTGCGATCATCGGGGCCTCCTCGGCGACGCTGTGGCCCCCTTAGCGCCGGACCGCCGGTGAATCAATTGGCATGCCATCGCATACACTGAATTCGCCACGGCCATTGTCAGCATTCCCCCGGTTCGGTATCGGTTGGCACCCCAAGACCGGCCGAGGCCAGAGGACGCCATGCCCAAAGCCCCGAAGACCGACGCGGCGGACGCCTATCTGACGCTGCTGCGCGACGTGCTGATCGGGGCGGTGACCCGTGACCCGGCCTTTCGCAGGGTGCCGCGGCGGCGCGGCGACGCCGGGCCCGCCCGGACCAAGGCGTTCGACGCGGATGCCAGGGACAGGGGCAGGGACTGGCCGCTGACGGCGTTGTCGATGATCGGCCGGCAGCGCATGGACAATATCCGCGATCTGGTTCTCGACTGCCTGCGGCGCGGGGTACCGGGCGATCTGGTCGAAACCGGCGTCTGGCGCGGCGGGGCCTGCATCTTCATGCGCGGCATCCTCCACATCAAGGCCGACCGCACGCGGACGGTGTGGGTTTGCGACAGTTTCGAGGGCCTGCCGCTGCCCGACCCGGCCTATCCGGCCGACAGGGGGCTCGATCTGCAGCAATTCGGCCAACTGGCGGTGTCGCAGGAGGATGTTGCCGAGAATTTCGGCCGGTTCGGCCTGCTCGACGATCAGGTCCGGTTCCTGAAGGGCTGGTTCAAGGACACTCTCCCGACCGCGCCGATCGAGAGCATTGCCGTGTTGCGGCTGGATGGCGATCTCTACCAGTCCACGCGTGATGCGCTGTCGGCGCTGTACCACCGGGTAACGCCCGGCGGCTATGTCATCGTTGACGACTACCACGACATCAAGGCCTGCCGGCGGGCCGTGAGCGATCACCTGGCCGAAGCCGAGCCGGACGGCGTCACCCTGCGGGAAATCGACGGCACCGGCGTCTATTGGCAAAAGCCCGGCTGAACCGAACGCCGGCGCGGCCCGGCGTCAGGTCTTGCGGAAGCGGTCCAGGCGGACGACTTCGGCCAGATGCGGCGGGTCCTCGGGCGGCTCGTCCTCGGGCTCGGCCTCCTCCTCGTCGGCCTCGCCGTCGGCGCCCTGCGTCTCGAACCGCAGGCCGAACTCGACCGAGGGATCGACGAAGGTGCGCACCGCGTCGAACGGGATGACCAGCGGCTCCGGGGTGTTGTTGAAGTTGAGCGTGATCGAGAAGCCCGCCTCCGTCACCTCGAGGCCGGCATACCAGGTCTGGATGACGATGGTCATCTCCTCCGGATAGCGCTCGCGCAGCCAATTGGCGATGGCGACGCCGGGGTGGCGGGTGTCGAAGGTGATGAAGAAATGGTGGTTTCCCGGCAGCCCTTGCTCGGCGACGTCCCGCAGCACCGTCTGGATCAGGCCGCGCATGGCCCGGTGCATCAGGTTGCCGTAGTCGATCGTCCGCGCCATGGCCTCCGGACCCCCGCTCTCGGGTCAGCATAGGACATTCCCCCGCCAAGGGAAGGCCCGTCAGACCGCCGAAAGGGCCAGCGCGGCCAGCGCCGACAGGGCGAGGACGAGGATCAGGTCCAGGTGCCGCCACAGGATCAGCCAGGCCGCGCCGACCGCCAGCAGCAGCGCCTTCCAGTCGACCGAGGCGGGGTCGGGCAGGGTCAGGCGCAAGGGGCCGGCCTGCCAGGTGGACAAGCCGTCGAAGAGGACGTGCAGCGCGAACCAGAGCGAAAGGTTGGCGATGACGCCCACCACCGCCGCGGTGATCCCGGCCAGCGCCGCGGCCAGGCGCGGGGCGGTGGCCAGCCGCTCGACGAAGGGCGCGCCCGCGAAAATCCACAGGAAGCAGGGCGCGAAGGTCATCCAGACCGCCACCGCCGCCCCGGCGATCCCCCAGAGCACCCCGCCCTGCTTCCAGGCCGCGAGGTAGCCCACGAACTCGTTGACCAGGATCAGCGGCCCCGGCGTCGTCTCGGCCAGGCCGAGGCCCGCGATCATCTCCCCGGTGGTGAGCCAGCCCTTCACTTGCACCACCTCCTGCGTCATCCAGGCGAGGACAGCATAGGCGCCGCCGAAGGTGACCACGGCGAGCTTGGAGAAGAACACCCCCACCTGCCACAGCAGGCCGCCTTCCAGCAGGTACAATGCCGCCAGCGGCACCAGCCAGACCGCGCCCCAGATCAGCACCTGGCGCAGGCTGAACGCCAGCGCGCCGGGGGGCAGCGGCGCGGACGGCGGCACCGGCGCGCCGCGCGCCATGATCCAGCCGGTGACGGCGGCGGCGGCGATCACCGCCGGGAAGGGCACGGCAAAGGCGAACAGCGCGACGAAGGCTGCGACCGCCAGAACCCAGTGCCAGCGCGCTTTCAGCGCGCGTTTCGCCACCCGGTGCAGCGCGTGCAGCACGATGGCGAGAACCGCCGCCTGTACCCCGAAAAACAGCGCGGCGATCAGCGGCACCTGCCCGAAGGCGGCGTAGACCATCGACAGGGCGAGCACGACCAAGGCGCCGGGCAGGACGAACAGCCCGCCGGCGACAAGGCCGCCGGCAACGCCGGCGCGCCGCCACCCGGCGTAGGTCGCAAGCTGCATCGCCTCGGGTCCCGGCAGCAGCATGCAGAACGACAGCGCACGCAGGTATTCCGGTTCGGTCAGCCATTTGCGGTCGTCGATCAGCTCGCGGTGCATCAGCGCGATCTGCGCGGCGGGGCCGCCGAAGGACAGGCAGCCGATGCGCAGGAAGACGCGGGTGACCTCGGCAAGCGGCGTGCCGGGGACGGCGGGGGCCGCGTCGGTCATGCGGTCCTCCCTGCTGGCCAGTCGTGGCCCTCGTCATGGGCGTCGCGCGCCCAGCGCCAGAGCGCGTCGTAGAGGCCCATCCCGGCGGCCAGCTGTTCCAGGTCGTCGCGGTAAAGCCGCGACAGGCCAACCGAGATGGCCAGGAGCCCCGCCGCCTGCGGGGAAAGATCGTGGCGGTCGGTGTCAGCGGCCCGCACCACGGTCGCCAGCCGGTCCATCGCGGGCGAGGCGAGGCCAAACTCCTCCACCATTGCGTCGAAGGAGCAGCGCTCGCCCCGGTGGGTCCAGAACACGCCCGGGATGTCGAAGGGCACCGCGCCGAAACGGTCGGCCACGGCCTCGACCTCGGCCGGCGCGACGAAGAGAAAACGCGCGGACGGATCGACAAACCGTCGGATCAGCCAGGGGCAGGCGATGCGGTCGATCTTCGGGCGAGCCCTCGTCACCCAGAGCGAGGTCGCCGGCAGGATCGCCAGCGGCGTCAGTGGCAGCCCGGCCTCGGCCCAGGCCTCGTGGCCGCCCTCAAGGTTTTCCGCCGGAACACCGGCCAGGCGCAAAAGCGCGGCGGCACCTTCGGAAAGCTTCTTGCCGCGGTGGCAGACGACGACGACGCGCCGGCCGGCGAGCGTGCCAGCCATGGCCTCCACCGCGGTATGCGAAAGCGCGCGGGCGGTCGGGATGCGGCGGGGGTCGGCCGCGACATCCTCCGGGATGCGCACGTCAAGGATGACGGGTGCGTCTGGGGTGCCGATCAGGCGCGACAGTTGGACAGGGGTGATCTGGTTGGGCGCAGGCATGGTGCCTCCTTGCGGAAAACGGGTCCATGCGACACTTAGGCTGGCGCCTCACGGGGCGGTCACGGTGCCCCACGCGGCGCCTCATACGGCCAGCGGCCGGGTCCGGTCAAGGGCTTTCGCGGGCGCTCAACCCACGGGGCGTTCCAGCTCGCGCAAGAGCTTCACTCGCAAGGTCTCGGCATAGCCGCCCAGCCCGCGCGTGGTCAGAACGAATCCGTGGCGGGTGATGAGCTGCTGCCGGAAGTAGCTGGTGACCGGCGTCGGCAAACCGCTGTCCTCGATGGCGATGGCGTTGATCTCCAACCCCGCCCGGATCGCCGCGGTGCGCATCTCGGCCAGGGTGAAGCCCGCGTTCTCCGGGCCGTCGCCGGACAGGTCGATGACCTTGCGCTTGCAATCGGCGACCGCGCCGAACTGGGCGGTGGCGAAGGCCACGGCCTGGCCCACGGCGGTATCGGAATTGGTGAAGCTGCGCGGCACCTGGGCGGCGGCGGCGGCGAAGGCCGCAACCTCGACCTCCGACAGCATCCGCCGCCAGGGCAGGACAAGCACCTGTTCGCCCTCGCCCGACCATTGCACCACGGCCAGCGCCACCTGCCCGCGCACCAGCACCTCCACCACCTCCGGCGCCAGGATAGCCGCAGCGGTGCCTTCGGTCTGCAGCCGGTATTCGCCGCCGTCGATCGAGCCCGAGACGTCGATGGCCAGCAAGAGCGCGGTGTCGCAGGCCGGGGCGGGTCCGGCGAGCGCAAGCCAGAGGGCCAGGGCGCGGCGCATGCGCCAAGCCTGACGCGCCGCCCGCCCCGGCGCAACCCTTCACATCGCCGCCAGCGCCCTGCGAATGTAGCGGTTGTCGCCGCGGGTCAGCACCCAGCGCCCCAGCCGCCGCGCCAGCACCGCGTGCCCCTTGGCCACGGCCTTGCTGAACAGTTCGCGCTGGTAGCGGGCCGAGGTCTTGCGCGCGCGCAGCGTGCGGTAGAAGCCGGCCTCGGTCAGCGTGCCGTCGAGCGCGGCGAGGATGATCGGCGACAGGATGCCCATCTGCTGCAGCGAGGACCCCAGCCGGTGGCCCATCAGCGGCGTGCGCAGCTTGACCACGTTGGCTCCGGTGAAGCGGGCGATGTGAGCGGCATCGAGCGGCTCGTAGGGGTCGTAGAGCAGGATCACCCGCCCGCCCGCGCGGCTGGCGTCGGCCGCGTCGCCGCAGGGTCCGGCGAAGTCGCGGCCCCAGGCACCGCGGTAGCGCGTCTCCCAGGGCACCAGCGCGCGGTCCAAAGTGGACTGCGGCGAGATCGCCACCGCGTCCGCGCCCGGGCAGAAGGCGACGAAGGCGGCGGCCGCATAGCCGCCCATCGAGGCGCCGTAGAACACCACGCGGTCAAAGCGCGCGAAGAACCCTTCGGCGCGCAGGGTGGCGAACTGTTCCAGCACCCAGGGGTCGCGGAACCAGGTCCAGCCCTCGGCGGTGACCCCCAGCATCGACCAGCCCTGCTTCTCGATGAAGGCGAAGCCCCAGGGCCGCCGGTCCGTGCGCTTTTCCATCGCGATGTCGAGGTTGTCGAAGGTGACGACCAGCGTCCGCCCGCGCGGGACATAGAGGAAGGCGTGCTCGTGCCCCTCGCGGAAGAAGCCCTCCGGCCCGGCGAGCCGCCGGGCGAGGACCGGCCAAGGCTCCGCCACCCCGTCCGCCTCCGCTGCCGGCGCCGCTGCCGGAGCATCCGGCGCGGTTAAGAGAACGCGCACCACGCGCCGCCCGGCGTCCTCCCGCTCCGAAAGCGTCTCCAGCGCCCCGCGCGGGCGCAAGGTCGGAAAGGCGCCCGATCCGGTGCGGACGTCGGTCAACAGACGCCCGCCCGGGGCCAGCAGCCGGTCGAGCAGCCCCGGCAGGCCGCGCGCCGGCCAGCGGTCGCCGAAGCCGTCGAGGTTCAGGACCAGCCCGGCGGGTTCCAGCGCCTCCATGGCGCCGATCCGGCGCATCGCCTCGGCCGGCACGCCGGCGTCGGCCAGCGCTTTCAGCGTGGCAACGGCGGCCTCGCTCTCGCGCGCGCTCAGGCTGCCGTCCGGAGCGGCATCGACGATGTCGATCCGGCTGCCCCAGCGGGCATGGGCGGCGGCGGCCAGTGCCGTGCCGCCGGGGGCGAGAAGCGCGATGCGCTCCGCGGCGGGGCCGAGGGCGTCGAGCAGGCCATCAGTCATCGCTGTCCTCTCCGCCGCCGATCTTCGGCGGGATCGGCGCGGCGCCGGGGTCGATGCCGTGCCTGCGCAGCAGCTTTCCGATCACGCTGCGCGGCCGCGGCACGCCGCCCTCCGTCAGGATGCGCGCCCGCATCCGGCGGCCGTAGAAGTGGATCGAAAAGGTCTCGCCGGTGACGAAGGCCGCCATGTCCACGCCCGGTTTCAGCATCTGCCGCCGCTCGTGGTAGGCAAAGGGGTACAGCGCCACCCGCGGCAGGGCGTGGCGGATCTCGCCGGTCTGCTTCAGGAACCAGGTCAGCGCATGCGGCCCCCAGACGCCCCAGCGCATGTCGCCCGCATGCACCGGCGTGCCTCGCGCCTTCGCCTCCTCCAACTCGCGCCGGTAGCCCGGGCCGTACCAGTCTGGGATGGCATAGGGGTCGGCGGTGAACTCCAGCAGCGCCGCCAGCGTCGCGCTGTCACGCGGCAGGCCGAGCACGCCACCGTTCACGCCCTCGTCGCTTTCCCAGGCGTAGAAGTGGCCGGTCGCGGTGGCGAAGGGCTTCACGCAATAGGCATCGGTGTCGGCCCAGATCATCCGGTCGGCCTTGGCCAGCAGGTGATAGCGGAACAGGTCGGAATGCAGCGCCGGGCTGCCGGTGCGGCTGTGGCGCAGGACCTCGGCCGGCGGCAGGACAGCGCCCGCGTCCGCCACCTCGACCCCGGCAGGCACGTTCGGCACCGGCTCGTAGGTATAGAGAACGATGTGCTGGCCGGCATCGACAAAGGACTTCAGGCAGAGCTGTTCCAGAAAGCTCAAAGGCCCGCCGATCCAGAGCGCGCCCACCTGGTAGTCCGAAGCCATGCCTGTCCGCCCCCGGTCCTGCGGCGGTTGTCCCGCCGGTCCTGTTGTCTGCAAGGAACATTACCGCCCGATTGCGCCGCGGGGAAGCGGGGCGATGGCGTAGCGAATTGGCACTGCGAAATCCGCCATGCTAACCTTGCCGCAAGGGCGGCGGCAGATCGTCCAGGTGGCGGCTGCGCGACAGGGGGGCAGGGCGGCAGGCATGGGCAGCGTGATCCACCGGCGACTGGGTGCGTTCGTGATCGACCGCAGCGGCGCCACCCGCATCCTCGACGCGGTGGCCGATCCCGACGCCGGGCTGTTCCGCGCCTTCTTCGGCCAGGGCACGGCGCCGTCCGCCTTCGCCCCGGACGGCCGTCCGGGCTGCGCCCTGCCGCAGGATCTGCGCGAGGTCGCGGGCGGCACGCTCGGGGTGTTCTCTGGCCCCCCCCGCATCGGCCTTGCCGACAGTACCGACCTCGACACCAGTCCGGCATCGGCCGAGACGGACCTGCTCGCCGGTGCCAACGCCACGCTGGGCTTCCGCTGGGACGAGACCCCGGCGCAGGTGGCGGAGGGCCTGCGCTACATGGCCGCCCACCACGGCCTGACCGGCGCGGTGATCGTCAACCGCGCGCCGGAGGACCCGGTCTTCGCCGGGACGCTGCAGGCGGCGCTGGGCGGCACCGCGATGACCGTGATCATCGTGGACAGCCCCGTCCCGCTCGGCAAGCCGGGGGAGGGGCCGGAGAACCACCCGCTCTATGCCCCCGACGCGCCCGGCCGCGACCGGATCGACCGCCCCGCCGCCGACCCCTGGCGCGCACCCTTGGGCGAGGGACTGATCTTCGAGGCGATGAAGTGGCGCTTCCTCGCCCGCGCCCGCGCCGTCCTGACGCTCGACGTCAGCGACATTCTTGCCCCCCGCGCGGAGAGCGAACCCACGGCCTTCGACGCCTGCCTTTCCGCCCGGCGTGGCGTGATCGCGCTCACCGGGCAGCGCATCTATCCCTGGCGGGTGCGGGCGGGGACCGGGGCGCGCTTCTCCGACCACATCTGCCGCCCCTTCGACCGCAGTGCGCCCCTGAGCCGCTGGGGCGTGGCGCCGGACAAGGCGGGGCTGCTGAACACCTGGCGTCTGCTGCGGGTGGCCTATGCAGCACCCGATGAGGACCGCGCGCAGAGCTTCCTGCGCGCCATGGCGGTCCGCGTTCCCGGTCGCGCGCCCTCCGAACTCGCGCCCAAGACCTCGCTGGTCGAGGACGCGGGCCTGCTTGCGCTCGCCACCGGCCCGCTCGGCGGCAAGCCGGTGCGCCCGCCGGCCACCGCGTTGCGGACCGCGCCGGACGGCCAGCGGACGGTGATCGTCACCACGATGAAGAACGAGGGGCCTTTCATCCTGGAATGGCTGGCCTTCCACCGGGCCATCGGGGTGCAGGACTTCCTGATCTACACCAACGACTGCACCGACGGCACCGACCGCATGCTGGACCTGCTGCAGGACAAGGGCCTGGTCCGGCACCGCGACAACCCCTACCGGAAGACCGGCCTCAAGCCGCAGCACGCCGCGCTGCAGGCGGCCGAGGACGAGGACATCGTCCGCGCCGCCGACTGGGGCCTCTGCATGGACGTGGACGAGTTCCTGAACATCCGGCTGGGCGACGGCCGTCTGCCCGGCCTTTTCGCCGCGATGCAGGCGGCGCTGCCGGGGGCGAACCTGATCTCCGCCACATGGCGGCTGTTCGGCAACGGCGGCGTCCGCGCCTATGCCGACCGCTTCGTCACCGAGCAGTTCACCGCCTGCGCGCCCGAGCTGATCCGCAAGCCGCATCAGGCCTGGGGCTTCAAGACCCTGTTCCGCAACCTGGCACTCTACCGCAAGCTCGGCGTCCACCGGCCCAAGGGGCTGAACCCCGACCTCTGGGACCAGGTGCGCTGGCTCAACGGGTCGGGACGGCCGATGCCGCGCGAGATGTTCCGCAACGGCTGGCGGTCATCGCTCCAGACCTACGGCTACGACTGGGTGCAGCTCAACCACTACGCCGCGCGCTCGGCCGAGAGCTTCCTTGTCAAGCGCGACCGCGGCCGGGTAAACCACGTGGACCGCGATCAGGGGCTGAACTACTGGTTCCGCATGAACCACAACGCCACGCAAGACACCTCGGTCCTGCCCCGCCTGGCAATGGCCCGCGCGGAGTTTGATCGGCTGACCGCCGACCCCGACATCGCCGACGCCCACCGCGCCGCCGTGGCGGCGCACCGGGCGAGGATCGCGGAGCTGCGGGAAAAGAACGATTACGCAGCCTTCTACGCGGCGCTGACCGCGCCGCGGATGGAGCGGCTCTGCCGGCTGCAGGCGCATTTCGGGGCCAGCGTGTTCAAGGCCGGGCCGGAGGTGATCCCGGCCGATCTCGACCTCGACCGGCTGCCGCCGGACTACTTCTTCACCGTCGACCACGCCGGCGCGGCAGAGAACTGAAACCGCACAGGGACAGGAACCGGGACAGCGCGATGGGCGGCGAACGGATCGGCGGCAAGACCGTCGTCACCACGATGAAGAACGAGGGCGCCTTCCTGATCGAGTGGGCAGCGCACTACCTCGCGCTGGGCTTCGACCGCTTCGTCATCTGCACCAACGACTGCGAGGACCCGACGCCGGCGATGGCGCTGCGGCTGCAGGAGCTGGGCCTGGCCCGCCACCATGCGACGACGATCTGGTCGGTGACCTCGATCCAGCGCGCGGCGCTGAAGCAGGCCTTCCGCTACCCCGAGGTCGCCACCGCCAATTGGCTCTTCGTCTGCGATGCCGACGAGTTCCTGACCAGCCACATCGGCGACGGCACGGTGGACGCGCTGATCGGCGAAGCCTCCCCGGAGGCGGAAGTGATCTGCGTTCCCTGGCGCATCTTCGGCCCCGACGGGCGGTCCGCCTATGAGGACACCCCGGTCACGCAGCAGTTTGTCCGGGCCCAGGCCCAGCCCCGCCGCGTCGGGCTCGCCCCGCAGGTCTTCTGCAAGTCGGTGTCGCGCGGCGGGCTGAACCTCAGGCGTCCCGGCATCCATGCGCCGATCCCGCACCCCGATCTCGGCCGCAGCTTCATCGCCGAAATGCCGGGCGGGCGGCGGATCGAGAGCGGCGGGACCAAATTCGCCCTGCAGGATTTCCGCAAGGCGCAGGTCAACCACTACGCGCTGCGCTCGGCCGAAAGCTTCCTCGTCAAGCGCGACCGCGGCCGGGTCAACCACACCAACCAGGTGATGAACGTCGACTACTGGGACCGCCACGACATCGCCGAGGAAGAGGACCACCTGATCCGCCGCTACGATGACGCGGCCGGCGAGTGGCGCGCGCGGCTCATGGCGGACGCCGAGCTTGCCCGCCTGCACGGTGAGGCGGTGGACTGGCACCGCCGCAGGATCGCCGAGCTGACGGCGCGGCCCGACTTCGCCGAGACCATCGCCGCCATTGCCGAGCGCCAGGCCCGATGCGCGCGCTTGGCATCCTGACCGTCCGCAACGAGGGGGCCTTCCTCCTCGAATGGCTGGCCCACCATCGGGCCGCCGGCTTCACCGATCTCCTCGTCTTTTCAAACGACTGCGACGACGGCACCGACGCGATGCTCGACCGGCTGGCGGCGCTGGGCTGGCTGACGCACCTGCGCAACGACGGCCCGCATGCCGAAGGTCCGCAATGGGCGGCGCTCAAGCGGGCCGACCGCCACCCGGCCCGGGAAGCGGCGGACTGGATCATGGTGCTCGACGTCGACGAGTTCGTGAACGTGGCCGTGGGCGACGGCACGCTCGCGGCGCTGCTGGCCTCCGTGCCCGCGGCCACGGCCATCGCCATCACCTGGCGGATGTTCGGCAACGGTGGCATCGAACGCTACGAGGACGCCCCGGTGCGGGCGCAGTTCACCCGCGCGGCGCCGCGCGTGCTCTGGTGGCCCTGGCAGGCGGTGCAGATCAAGACGCTGTTCCGCAACGACGGCAGTTTCCGCAAGCTGGGCGTCCACCGCCCGAAGCAGCCCGACCCCGCCCGCCGCCCGGTCTGGGTGGATGGCTCGGGCCAGCCCCTGCCCGACGGCTTCGCCCGCGGCTTCCACGGGCTGGGGCTTGATCCCTACGGCCTCGTCCAGATCAACCACTATGCCCTCGGCGCGATGGAAAGCACCGTCCTGAAAGCCGACCGCGGCCGCGCCAACCGCGAGGCAACCAGCTTCGACCTCGCCTATGTCGTCGAGCGCAACTTTGCGGCCGAGGAGGACCGCTCGATCCTGCGGCTGGAGCCGCAGGTGGCCCCGCTCCTGACGGAGCTTCTGGCCGACCCCGTGCTCGGCCCCCTGCACCGCGCCGCCGTCGCCTGGCGCCGCGCGCGCTTTGCCGCGCTGATGACGCAGGAGCCCTGGCGGCGGCTCTACGGCCGGCTCCTGCTGGCCGCCCCGAGTCGGGTCCTGACCCGGGCCGAGGCGCAGCGCCTGTGGCGGCTGGCGCCCGCGCCCTGAGCCCGTCTCAATCGCAAGAAGAACCCCGCCGGAGACCAATCCCGCATGGGTTGAAAAACGGGTCCTTTGCACTGATCCGGCGAAACAGTTGGCCCGGATATTCCGCAGGACCAATGACCGAATGCCTTGTTTCGGAACGGTTTCCGGGCAATCATGGTCCTGCGACGGCGGGTTGTGTTCAGTGTCCGGCGCGTGTTTGTGTAGGGTGGGGGATTGAATGTCTGAAGACCGTCTGCAAGCTCCCGAGCTGCGGGGGACGGCGGGCGATGCGTGGCTGGCGCAGCTCGAGCAGTCTGTGGGCGAGGATGGCTACGTGTCGCGGCTCGGAAAGCGCCACTGGGCCGCTTTCTCCGACCGGGACACGACGCTGCTTGTCACCTTCGGTTGCCAGGAGGCGGGAACGATCCCGGTGGGCCAGCGTCTGGCCGAAACCCGCGGATGGTCGCACCTGTCGCTGATCGCCGAGGGAGAGACCTTCTTCCGCGATCCGCTCGTCTGGCGATACATCGACCGGCTGGTGGATGACGCCTTTTTCGAGGACTTCGACCGCGTCGTGTTCTACGGCGCCGGCTGCGGAGCCCATGCCGCCTGCGCCTTTTCGGTCGCTGCCCCCGGCAGCACCGTGCTGGCGGTCCAGCCCGTTGCCACGCTCGCCCCGCGTGTCGCTGGCTGGGACTACCGCCACCGCGCGGCGCGCCGGTCGGACTTTACCTCGCGCTACGGCTTTGCCCCGGCGATGATCGAGGGCGCCTCGCGCGCCTTCATTGTCTTCGATCCGGCCGAACGGCTGGATGCGATGCATGCCGCGCTGTTCGCGCGCCCCTGGGTCGATTTCCTGCGCATGCCCTATCTGGGCGGCGATCTGGAACGCACGCTCGGCCGTCTGGGTATGCTCGACGGGTTGATCGACCGCGCCATGGACGGGCGGCTGACGCCGCTCGCCTTCGCCCGCATGCTGCGGTCGCGCCGCACCTACGGACCCTACCTCACGCGGATGATGAAGATCGCGCGCGACAGCGGGCATCCGCAGCGCGAGGCGATGATCTGCCGCTCGGTCCTCGCGCGCGTCCAGGCCCCTGCCTTCGAAGCGCGGCTGCGGCAGATCGAGGCCACGCTCCCCCGCGTGGTGGTCGCGGCCTAGGAACTCTCGGCGAACCCGCGCAGGAAGGCGGCGCGCTCCTGTGACAGGCGCGCCATGCAGCCGTGCCGCAGCATCGGCTCCGCCGAGCCGCCCTTCATCGCCCAGGCCAGCGCCTTGCAGCTCTCGTCGCGCATGATGATCCAGCCGCGCTGTCCCTCGCGCAATGCGCGCTCGGCGCCACGGTCATGGGCGGGCAGCGCCAGGTCGATCGACTTCGCCGCCCCCCGTGCCAGGCTGTAGGCCAGGTTCAGGCTCGCGTCCGCCTCCAGCCACTTGAGATAGGCGCATTGCGTCAGGTCGGCCTGCGCCGTGGCGTCTGCGCAATCGGCGCGTGCGGAGAGCGGCACCAGCGCCGCGGCGGCGGCCAGAAGCAGCGCCCAGACGCGGCCCTCCCGTCGTGGCAATGCGCCCTGGCAGCGATGGCCCCGGAAGCGCCCCGCGCCGCCCTGGCACGAGCCGTGATACTCCATTGCCATCCTCCGACGCATCGTCGCCGCAAGGCTAGTCCGGGCGGTGGAAAAGGTCCACCGGACCTCAGGTGCCGGCGTCGAGCAAGTTCAGAGGGGGGTTGAGCTAGTCCGGACCGGCCTTGCCATGAGCGCAGTCCCGCGGCTCGTGCCGCGCCAGCACGCTGCGCACATGGGGCTGGAAAATGCCCGGCCGCTGCGCTAGCCGCAGGCGATGGACAGCCTCACCATCCGCCGCCCGGACGACTGGCACCTGCACCTGCGCGATGGGGCAATGCTGGCGGCCGTGGCGCCGGAGAGCGCCCGCCACTTCGCCCGCGCCATCGTGATGCCGAACCTGGTGCCGCCTGTGGTGACCGGCGATCAGGCCCGCGCCTACCGCGACCGCATCCTCGCTGTCCTGCCGCCCAACAGCGACTTCCGTCCGCTGATGACGCTCTACCTCACCGAAACGACCGACCCCGACGATGTGGAGCGGGCGGCGTCCGACGGGCTGGTGTCCGCGGTCAAGCTCTATCCTGCCGGCGCCACGACCAATTCCGATGCCGGGGTGCACGACATCCTCAAGGTGCAGGCGGTTCTCGACCGCATGGCCGAGATCGGATTGCCGCTGTGCGTGCATGGCGAGGTGACTGACCCGGAGGTCGACATTTTCGACCGCGAGGCGGTGTTCATCGACAGCGTGCTCGACCCGCTGCGCCGCCGCACGCCCGGCCTGCGCGTGGTCATGGAGCATCTGACGACCGAAGATGCCGTCGACTACGTCTACGCGGCCGGCGCGTCGATCGCCGGAACGATCACCGCCCACCACCTTGTGCTGAACCGCAACCACATTCTCGCCGGTGGCATCCGCCCGCACTACTACTGCCTGCCGGTG
>JANOGU010000141.1:0-6839 GCA_031406135.1 Rhodobacterales bacterium | reverse complement strand
GTCCGGCCCACACTCCCTAAGGTTGCGGCGAGTCGCGCCGCGGTCAGTTTCGGTCGACGCGGCGCGTTCTATGCAGCATCTGTGCAGGGCAAGCTTTCCGTCAGGTCATTTGCTGGATTCCAAAGGGTTTCAGGGGGAATCGGGATGGGCGACATGCGGGTCGAGGGCGGAGAGCTCAAGAAACTCGTCAAGTCGGCGAAGAAAGGGCCTGTGGCTTTCGGTTTCAATCCGGGCAAGTCCGAGGAGGACGCCTACTTTGCGATGGATCGAAGGAAGTCGCCCGAGGTTGTTGGCAAGGACGCCAAGGACGGCGGCGAGGGCGGGAAATTCGCCTTCGGCACCGCGAAGGTGTCCGCCAAGATCATCACCCTGACCTGCCAGCGCGAGCTGCCGGGCCTGGCCAAGCGGCTGAAGAAATACCTCAAGTCGCAGAAGGTTATGCTGAACGTCGTCATCCTCGACGCCGACGGCAAGGAGCTTGAGAGCGACATCGAGGACAACCTGCCGGATGACCCCGATCTTGACGGCGAGGACGAGGACGACGCGCCGGAGGCGGAGGCCGAGGAGGCGACCCCGCCTGCGGCGCCGCCGAAGCCCGAGGCGGGCGAGGACGTCAAGCGGCTGACGGCTGATCTGGGCGCCCTGCGCAAGGAGATCGGGGCGGTGACTGGCCCGGCCGCCGAGGCGCTGACCAAGGTCTTCGTGCAACTGGTGGGCGCGCTGAAGGCGGGCGATACGGCGACGGTCACGGCCGGCATCGAGAAGGTGCGCGGTGCCCTGGCCAAGGTCGCCGCCGGACCGTCGCCGCAGGCCGCGGCGGCGCAGGCGGCCGGCAAGGACGCGGACGCGCTCGACAACCAGATCGCGGGGATCCGCGATCCCAGCATCCGCCCCCGGCTGGAGGCGGCGATGGCGCAGGTGCGCAAGCTGATCGGCGAGGACCCCGGCAAGGCTCAGGCCGCGCTGGCCAGGGTGCGCGACGCGCTGGCCCGGACCGCCGCCGGCGGACCGTCGAAGCCGCGCCTGTCCGGCGCGCCGCTGCGCGGCTTTCTCGACGCGCGGGATGCCGCCTCCACCCAGATCGGCAAGTTGCAGGACGCCCTGCGCGGGGTCGGCCATCCGGCGCTGCAAGAGCTTGCGGACAAGGGCTTCTCCGGCATCACCGGGCGGCTGCAGGTCGGGCTGCAGGTGGCACTGATGGAGGTCGATTCCGCTGCGCCTGCGGACCGGCCCAAGGCGGTGACCAAGGCGGTGCAGGCGGTGGAGGCGTTCAAGGCGATGCTCGCCACCGACCCGGTGATCCCGCTTCTGGAGGACAATCCTTTCGGCGTGGCCGTATCGCTGCGCCAGGACATCGGCGCGGCGCTGGACACGATCCGTCAGGGACTGGACGCCTGAGGGCGCAAGGGGAGGACCGAGCCATGGGTGGCGGCGCGAACAACAAGGCGGTCCATACCTGGGCCCGCAAGTTCAACATGACGACCGGAAGCCTGGTCAAGGACTGGCACGACACCGAGGACGGACGGCGCGACTACGAGGAGGAAAGCGCGCGTGAGACCGAGGAGGAGGAGATCCAGCGCGAGACGGATTCCTACTTCGAGATGGTCGAGAACGAGAAGCTGACCGACCGGCTGAAGAAGCTGCTCGACGACCTGTTGGGCCGCTGGGAAAAGCTGCCGAACATCCCCGGGCGCGACCGCAAGGCGTTGCAGGGCGAGATCGACGCGGGCAGCGGGTATCTGGACGCGCGCGAGCTCGAGGACGCCGAATACGCGCTCGAAAAGGCCGCCGGGATGATGCCGGTGGAGGAAGGCGAGTCCGCAAAGCTTGCCAAGGAGCTTGCTGACAAGATCGGCTTCCTGCGCGGAGAAATCGACGAGATGCTGAACGCGGCGGACAAGCTCCAAAGCCTGCTTGCCAGCGAACGAAAGCGCCTGGACGGCTTTCGCGAGCGCGGGAAAAAGGCGGCCGAGGAATTGGACCTTGCCGGGGCCCGGAAGTGCCACGGGGAATGCGACCAGATTGTCGAACAGTTGTTCAACGACAAGGCAACGATCCAGAAGCGCCTCGAGACGCTGGTGGCCACCAAGGCTGCGGACAGGATCATCTTCGAAGCCTGGGAGATGTTCACGACCGCCGGCGGCGTGCGCAAGGAGCTCGGGTTGGGCAAACCCGCTTACAACAAGGTCATCAGTCTCACCTACCAGAGGCCTTCGGTCTACAAGATCATCGACCAGCAGAAGTGCATCGCGCACGCGCTGGAGCGGCACACCTTCGTCGGCATCCTGAAGGCCGGAAAGATCCTGACCGCCCACGTGTCGATGGTCGCGATCTGCGAAGACGATACTGAAATCCGGAAGGCGGTGCGAGGGGCTTCGACAGACCCGGAAGACTGGAAAAAGCTGAAGAACGGATTCGATGGAACCACCGTCGGCGGTTTCAAGGTCTACGGCGGAATCACCGGCGATACCGTGGCCTTGCAGACTTGCTTTCCGGTCGGCGGCGTCACCGAATACGACCAGGGACTGGTGCAGTTGGCCCTCGACCACGCCAAGGGAAACCTCCGGAACTTCATCCGGCTGATCAAGGGCGAGATCACCCTGGAGGAGCTTGAGGAAGAGGAACGGGAAGGCGAAAAGTGAGGCGCAAGCCCCGGGCCGAAGCCCGGGGCACAATCGTGCCCGCGCCTTCGCGAAGGCTCAGCCCACGACCTGCGCCGCCGGCACCGACGGCAGCCCCAAGGCCTCGCCCACCGCGGCGTAGGTCAGCTTGCCGGCGTGCACGTTGAGGCCCGCCAGAAGGTGCCGGTCTTCGGCGCAGGCGCGTTTCCAGCCCTTGTTGGCCAGCGCCAGCAGGAAGGGCAGCGTGGCGTTGCCCAGCGCCTGGGTGGCGGTGCGGGCGACGGCGCCCGGCATGTTGGCAACGCAGTAGTGGACGATCCCGTCGACCTCGTAGATCGGGTCCTGGTGGGTGGTGGCGTGGCTGGTCTCGAAGCAGCCGCCCTGATCGATAGCCACATCGACGATGGCAGCGCCGGGCTTCATCGTGGCCAGTTGCGCCCGCGAGACGAGCTTCGGTGCCGCCGCACCGGGGATCAGCACCGCGCCGATCACCAGATCGGCCTCGGCCACCGCCGCCGCCGTGGCCGCCTGGCTGGCGAAGACCGCCTTGAAGTCGCGCGAGAACACGTCGTCGAGATAGCGCAGCCGCGGGATCGAGCGGTCGAGGACGATCACTTCGGCCCCCATCCCGGCTGCCACCCGCGCCGCATGGGTGCCCACTACGCCACCGCCGATCACCGCGACGCGGCCCGGCGCAACGCCGGGCACGCCGCCGAGGAGAACCCCGCGGCCGCCGTTGGCTTTCTGCAAGGCCCAGGCGCCGACCTGCGGCGCCAGCCGCCCGGCGACCTCGGACATCGGCGCCAGCAAGGGAAGCCCGCCGCGGTCGTCGGTCACCGTCTCGTAGGCGATCGCGGTGACGCCGGAGGCGATGAGGTCATGCGTCTGCTCCGGATCGGGGGCGAGATGCAGGTAGGTGAACAGCACCTGGCCTTCGCGCAGGCGCTTGCGTTCCACCGCCTGCGGCTCCTTCACCTTCACCACCATGTCGGCGGCGAAGGTCTCCTCGACCGTTCCGAGCCCTGCGCCAGCCGCCAGGTAATCCGCGTCGGCAAAGCCCGCGCCCACCCCGGCGCCCTTTTCCACGGTCACGCGGTGACCGTTGACTACGGCCTCGCGCACCGCATCAGGCGACATGCCGACGCGGAATTCCTGCGGCTTGATCTCTTTCGGGCATCCGATGTGCATGGGTTCCTCCCTGGGCGTGACGGAATGATGCGCCTGTTCCCGGGGCAAGGCCTTGCAAACTGCGTGACGCGGCCCGGAGCCTGTGGCAGTTTCTTTCGTCAAAAGGCCGGATCACGAAAGAAATTGCCACCATGCAGGACCTCGACGCAACCGACCGCCGCATCCTGACTGTCCTGCAAAAAGAGGGCCGGATCACCAATGCCGAGCTCAGCGAGCGCGTGAACCTCTCGCCTTCGGCCTGCCACCGCCGGGTACAGCGACTGGAGGACGACGGCTACATCGCCGCCTATGTGGCGCTGCTGGATACCCGCAAGATGCAGCGGCCGACGACGGTGTTCGTGGAGGTGACGCTGCGGTCCCAGGCGGACGAGATCCTCGACGCCTTCGAACGCGAGGTGGCGCGGGTGCCGGACATCCTGGAATGCCACCTGATGGCGGGATCGGCCGACTACCTGCTGAAGATTCTCGCCCAGGACACCGAGGACTTCGCCCGCATCCACCGCAAATACCTGACGCGGCTGCCCGGGGTGGCGCAGATCAACTCGTCCTTCGCGCTGCGGACGGTGTTCAAGACCACGGCGATCAGTGTGTGACGCCTGACGTTTGTCGTGACCGGAACCCGACAGATGCCCGACAGATACCCGACAACGCGATCAGGCCAGTCGGGCCACAACATAGCCCGCCAGATCGTGCAGCACCGTACGCAGGGGATGCGCCGGCATCACCGCCAGCGCCGCCCGCGCCCGGTCCGCGAAGGCCAGCGCATCCGCCCGCGCCGCGGCCATGGCGCTGTGCCGTTCCATGAGGCGCAGCGCTTCGCCCAGGTCTCCGTCGCGCTGGTCGCCTTTCTCTATCACTCTGACCCAGAAGGCTTTTTCTTCTGGTGTGGCCCGCGCCACCGCCTTGATCACGGGCAGCGTCACCTTGCGCTCGCGGAAGTCGTCGCCGGTGTCCTTGCCGATGGCCGCGGCCGACCCGCCGTAATCCAGGAGGTCGTCGGCGATCTGGAACGCCACCCCCAGCGCATCACCATAGTCCCGCATCGCCGCCACCTGCGCCGCACTGCCCCCCGCCACCACCGCGCCCACCTCGCAGGCGGCCGCGAACAGCGCGGCGGTCTTGCCGCGAACCACCTGAAGATAAAGGCTTTCGTCCGTGGACAGGTTGCGCGCGGCGGTCAGTTGCAGCACCTCGCCCTCGGCGATGGTCGCGGAGGCATCCGCCAGGATGTCGAGCACGCGCAGCGACCCGGTCTCGATCATCAACTGGAAGCTGCGGGCGAAAAGGTAGTCGCCGACCAGCACCGAAGACTTGTTGTCCCACAACAGGTTGGCGGTCGGCCGGCCGCGCCGGCGGTGGCTTTCGTCGACCACGTCGTCGTGCAGCAGCGTGGCGGTATGGATGAACTCCACCGTCGCGGCGAGCTTCACCGCGTTCTCGCCCGCATCGCCCAGCATCCGCGCCGCGGCCAGCGTCAGCATCGGCCGCAGCCGCTTGCCCCCGGCTTCCACCAGATGCGCGGTCACCTCCGGGATGCGGGGCGCGTGGCGGCTGGCCATGCGGTCGCGGATCACCGCGTTCACCGCTGCCAGATCGGCGGACAGCATGTCCGCCAGCCGGTCCTGCGGCCTGTCCCCGCCCTGCACCAAAGATGTCCCCCGTCTCGACAGCCAAAGGACCCACGGCTATCCCGGGGACATGCGGGAGCTTCTGCGCACCACCGACCCGACCCGACCGTGATCGCCTGGGCCACGGCCCTGCTCGACGGCGAGGATATAGAGAGCTTCACCTTCGACGTCCACATGAGCGTGCTGGAAGGCGGGATCGGCATTTTCCCGCGCCGGCTGTTCGTGCGCGAGCGTGACCATTTCGTGGCCGGTGCGGTGCTGGCGGACAACGGCATTCCCACGGGCCTGCCGTGAGAGAGGGCCTGACGGACGACGCCTTCCTTGGCGGGCGTCTGCGGATTCTGCAGCCGGAACAGGGATTTCGCGCCTCGACGGACGCCGTGTTGCTGGCGGCGGCCTGCCCGGCGGAGCCGGGGCAATCGGTGCTGGACCTCGGGTGCGGGGTGGGGACGGCAGCGTTGTGCCTGGGCGCCAGGGTGCCGGGCCTTGCGCTGGCGGGTCTCGAGGTGCAGCGCGCCTATGCCGAGATCGCGCGGGTGAACGGCGTGCGCAACCGCATCCCGCTGGACGTCACCACGGGCGACGTCGCGGCGATGCCGCTGCGGCGCGCCTTCGACCAGGCGATCGCCAACCCGCCATACTATCAGGCCACTGGCACCCCTGCCGCCGATGCCGGGCGGGCGCTGGCGCTGCAGGAGACGCATCCCTTGCCGGTCTGGGCTCGCGCGGCGAAGGCGCGCCTGCGGCCCGGGGGCTGGCTGACTTTGATCCTGCGCGCCGACCGCCTGCCGGAGGCGCTCGCCGCGCTGGACGGGTTTGGCGCCATCGCCGTGCTGCCGCTCTGCCCGCGCGAGGGGCGGGCGGCGCAACGCGTGCTGATCCGTGCGCGCAAGGGGGCAAGGTCGCCGTTCCGTCTGCTGGCGCCGCTGGTCCTGCATGCCGCGCCAGCGCATGACGGCGACCGCGAGGATCTGACGCCTGAAGCGCAGGCGATCCTGCGGGACGGCGCGCCGATCCGCCGGTTCGATTGACTTTTCCTCAAGCTTTCCGCTTGCGACCGCAAGAGGGCATGACACGACGTGTCCTCTGTGATCTGATCGTCATGTCGAAACCCCGATGGAGGACCGAATGACCGTTGCTTCGCACCTGCAGGAGCTGCGCCGCAAGCATGAGAACCTGTCGGAACTGGTGGAGCGCGAACAGCGCGCGCCCGGATCGGACGCGCTGCACATCGCCGAGATGAAGAAGCAGAAACTGAAGCTGAAGGAAGAGATCACCCGCCTGATGCAGGTGTGACCCGGCGGGCGCTGGCGCGGGTCGCCAGCGCCGCCCCAAGCGTAATGAGTGCGGCGGCCGCGAGCAGCGTCAGGCTTGCAGGCGTTTTGCCTGCGGCCACAAGCGC
>JANOGU010000121.1:0-5038 GCA_031406135.1 Rhodobacterales bacterium | reverse complement strand
GCGAAATACTCCAGGCGCTTGGCCAGTTCGCGTTCGAAACCGCGTTCCCTCGGGCTGTAGTACACCGGCCGCTTCATCCCTTCCGGGAAGTAGTCCTGCCCGGAAAAGCCGTCCGCGGCATCGTGGTCGTAGGCATAGCCCGCGCCGTAGCCCTGGTCCTTCATCAGCCGCGTGGGGGCGTTGAGGATGTGCTTGGGGGGGCTGAGGCTGCCGGTCGTCCGAGCCGCCTCGCGCGCGGCCTTGTAGGCGGTGTAGGCGGCGTTCGATTTCGGCGCGAGCGCCAGATAGACCACCGCCTGCGCCAGTGCCAGCTCGCCCTCCGGGCTGCCGAGGCGTTCGTAGGTCTGCCAGCCGTCGAGGCAGACCGCCTGCGCCTGCGGATCGGCCAGCCCGATGTCCTCCACCGCCATGCGGGTGATCCGCCGGGCGAGGAACCGGGGGTCCTCGCCGCCTTCCAGCATGCGGGCGAACCAGTAGAGCGCGGCGTCGGGGTCCGAGCCGCGGACCGATTTGTGCAGCGCCGAGATCAGGTTGTAGTGCTGGTCGCCGGACTTGTCGTAGTTCGCCGCCCGCCTGGTCAGGCGGCGGGCGAGATCGTCGGTGTCGAGAGGCGTGGCGAGGCCCCAGGCGATGACCTGCTCGATCAGGTTCAGCAGTGCGCGGCCGTCGCCGTCGGCCATTTCCAGCAGCGCCTCGCGCGCCGGCGCCTTCAGCGGCAGGGCCTTGCCCAGCGCCTGTTCCGCCCGCTGTGCGAGGCGTTCGAGATCGGCGAGCGTGAGCGGGTCGAGCACGATCACCTGCGCGCGGGAAAGCAGTGCCGCGTTGAGTTCAAAGCTGGGATTCTCGGTGGTGGCGCCGACGAGCAGGATCGTGCCGTCCTCCATGTGCGGCAGGAAGCCGTCCTGCTGCGCCTTGTTGAAGCGGTGGACCTCGTCGACGAAGAGCAGCGTGCCCTTGCCCTGCTGGCGGCGCAGCTTCGCGGTGTCGAAGACGCGGCGCAGGTCGGGGACGCCGGTGAAGATGGCGCTGATCTGGACGAAGGCGAGGTCGGTCTCGGCCGCGAGCAGGCGGGCAATGGTGGTCTTGCCGACGCCGGGCGGCCCCCACAGGATCAGCGAGGACAGCGCCCTGGCTGCCAGCATCGAACCCAGCGGGCCGTCGGGAGACAGGACCCTGTCCTGCCCGATGACCTCGGCCAGCGTGGCCGGCCGCAGGCGGTCGGCGAGCGGCCGGGGCGCGTCCGTGGCGGGAGCGGCGTGGTCGAAGAGGTCGGGCATCGGCGGGCAGGATAGGCGGGCGGGGTGCGAAGGGGAAGCAGCCGTGCGGTCCCCGGCCGGTTTCAGAACCGCAGGCGCAGGCGCAGGACCTCGCCGTCGCGCAGGATGTCCACGGTCCGGTTGAGCCGGACGATGGCGGCGAGGACGGGAACCTGGGCGGGGTCGGTCACTTCCATGCCGTTGATCGCCAGGATCAGGTCGCCGGGCACCAGGCCCACGCGGGACGCCCGGTCACCGACGTCGACGACGACGACCGCGGTCATCTCCGTCGGCAGGTCCAGTTGCTGGGCAAGCTCGCGCGGCAGCACAGCCACCGTCAGACCGCGCAGCGGCCCGTCGGCGGTGACGGTGACGGTCATCTGTGGCGCTTCGGCGGGTGCGGTCAGCGCCACGACCGCCTCCGTCGCCCGCCCGTCGCGCAGGAACAGGACGGGGATTTCCGCCCCCTGGCCCGCGACGGCGATGCGGAAATCGACTTCGGGCGGGGTCTGCACCGGCAAGGTGTCCAGCGCCATAATGACGTCTCCGGGCCGCAGTCCCGCTGCGACAAAAGGGCTGTCGGGATGCAGCTCGGCGACCACCACGCCTTGCGGGCGATCAAGGCCCATCGCTGTGGCCATCTCTGCATCGACGGACTGCGCGGTCATGCCGACCCAAGGCTTGGTGAACTGGCTGGCGCCGGCCCTGGCCTGTTCCAGGACCGCCGCCACAAGCCGGGCCGGAATCGCGAAACCCACCCCGTTCGAGCCGCCGTCCTTGGTCAGGATCGCGGTGTTGATGCCAAGCAGCCGGCCCTGCATGTCGATCAGCGCGCCGCCGGAGTTGCCGGGGTTGATCGGCGCGTCGGTCTGCAGGAAATAGCCCCTTTCGGACCCTTCGCTGAGGGTGGACCGGCCGAGGCCGGAGATGATCCCCGACGAGACGGTCTGGCCGACGCCGAAGGGATTGCCGATGGCGAGCACCAGCGCCCCCACCTCGGCGCGGTCGCTGTCGGCGAAGTCGAGCACCGGCAGGTCCTCGGCCCCGCGCAGCCGGATCACGGCGAGGTCGCTTTCCTCGTCGGTCAGGACGATGTCGGCATCGAATTCGCGGCGGTCGGCGAGCACGACACGGATCTCGTCGGCCTGGCCCACGACGTGGAAGTTGGACACCACGAGCCCGTCCGGCGTCAGGATCACGCCGGAGCCGAGCGAATTCTCGACCTGGGGCTTGGGGTTGTTCAACTCGTTGAAGAGTTGCGACAGCATCGGATCACCGGCATAGGGGCTCCGCCCCTCTTCGGTGAAGGTGGTGGCGTAGATGTTCACCACCGCCGGCGTCGCTGCGCGCACCAACGGCGCGAAGCT
Source organism: Rhodobacterales bacterium (assembly GCA_031406135.1). Classification (GTDB taxonomy): domain Bacteria; phylum Pseudomonadota; class Alphaproteobacteria; order Rhodobacterales; family Rhodobacteraceae; genus JANOGU01. The sequence goes on along the minus strand of JANOGU010000121.1, from coordinate 2,415 downwards.
CAGTTGCATCTGCCCGAGGCTCTCGGGCACCGTCTCGGCCCCGGCAGGGGCAGCCGCAGGCCCGGCGGCTGCTGTGGCGGCCAGCGCGAGCCCAGCCAAGAAATGGCGGATCACGCGGAGCCTCCCCTGCTTGTGACCGGCGATGCCCGAGGGTAGGACGCCCCGGAGTGTCGCCGCAAGCTGCCTGTCAGTGCAGAGCGGAGGTGAAGTCCATCGAGACAACCTGGTTGTTGACGCCGTCGATGTCCATCACCGGACCCATCGCCGACATCTTGACCCCGACCCGCCCGCACCAGCGCGGCCAGTTGGCATTGAGCAGCGTCAGGCAGTGCGTGGCACCCAGCACGCGCGCCGCCTTCTCCAGTTCCTCCACCAGCCGGGCATGCACCTTGCGGCGTTCGGCCATCGGCACGTCGTGGCTGACGAAGAGACGCGAGCTTTCCCAGATCGTCTCGCCCACCGGCGCCTCTTCATAGAGGAGGTTCGAAGGAATCGTGTCGAGAAGCCCGCGCTGCGCGTCACGGATCATGTAGCTGTAGATGCCGACCTTCATCATGGTTGGCGTCAGCCGGTTGCCGGCCAGCACGCGGCCCAGGTCGTCATGCACCACGACCCAGCGTGAAGCCGGCGTGTCGTACTGGTCATATTCCATGCCCATCGCCTCGGGCAGGTTCCACTTGTTGTGGACGATGAACAGGTCGCGCCGGGCGCGCATGTAGTTGGCAAAGAGTTCGCCATGGTTGTGAAGATTGGCGAAAGAAAGCGTCGTCGTCTGCATAGGGGCCTCCTGCAGATAAGGATGTACAGCACTTAACCTTGCATGGGCTGACCGGTCAGATCAGGCGGTAGTCCTTTGCGCGCTGGATTGCCTCGGCGGTCGTCCGGGCCATCAGTCGGATGCGCGCCGAGGTGATCCTCGCCTTCAGCGCACTTTCCGAGATCCCCAGCTTGGCGGCCGCCGCGGCATGCCGGTCGCCCCCTGCAATGCATCTGAGCGCCTCCATCTGAGCGCGCGTCAGTTCCTCGGGCGGTTCGGTCAAGTCGTGCAGGCGCAGGACGATCGATTCCGCGAGGAGAATTTCGTTGTCGGCAAACTCCCGGTCGCCACGGGCGAAGGACGCGATGGTGCGCGACCGGATCGGGCCGAAGGCGATGGTGAAGCCGAAGTTCAGGCCGAACCGCCGGGCCTCGGTGAAGATGCCGAACGGGTCCGGCACGGAAGGGTCGCTCCAGCGGATCCAGCCGATCTTGGAGAAGCCCCAGGCCGTCATCGGATCGCGCAGGACGTAGCCGTTGTCCGTGTAGTGATCGAGCCAGCGCTGGTCGTAGGTCTGGAACGTCATCAGCGGCGCGGTGAAGCGAATGTGCAAACCCAGGAAATAACCCCCTGGCGCAATCAGCGACAGTTGGTGCAGGTCCAGCTCCATTCCCTGCTTGATTGTCATATGTACTTCAGTTTGCAGCATGATTCCGCAACAACCTTAGGGTGCAGAACGCGGTCCCGCCAGTGTAAGAACGCGGAAATGCGGGGTTTTTTGGCGATTTGCTACTGTTTCCGGGTTGCCGAACCGGAAACAATGGCACCCGATGGGCGAAATCGGCCGGATGGGGAGGCGTGCGGCGCCGGGATGACGCCGTGTCGGGGGGACTGATTCTCTGCGCCCAACGCCGCCTGATCCGGCAGGGGCGACCGAAACCGCTACTTGAATATTCCGAACACGGCCCTGTCGTCCAGGCGGCGGCCGTCCGACGGGGAGCGGCAAACGGGCCGCGCAATAGGTTCCCGGGAAAAGGCCTTGGGCAAGGCGGCGTCCGCGGACCGGCACCGGCCGGCCGCGGGGGCGTTCCTTGGGCCGGCGGCCGGCCGGCGGTCAGGCCTCGGTGGCGCCCTCGCGGGCGTGATCCGCGGCGCCCTTGGCCGCGGGGTCGCGGTCGACGAATTCGATGATCGCCATCGGCGCCATGTCGCCGTAGCGGAAGCCCGCCTTCAGCACGCGGATGTAGCCGCCCTGGCGTTCCTTGTAGCGCGGACCGAGGATGTCGAAGAGCCGCGCGACGTGCTTGTCCTCTTTCAGCTGGGCCGCCGCCATGCGGCGCGCGTGCAGGTCGCCGCGCTTGGCCAGGGTGACGAGTTTCTCCACCACGGGCCGCAGGTCTTTCGCCTTGGGCAGCGTTGTCTTGATCTGTTCGTGCTCGATCAACGCACCGGCCATGTTGGCGAACATCGCCTTGCGGTGTTCGTGGGTGCGGTTGAAACGGCGGTTGCCGTTGCCGTGGTTCATCGTCGTTCTCCGTTTTCGTCTTTATACTTTGTGTTGCGGGGGGCCGTGGCCATTGTCCCGCGTCGTTGGGGCGTTGCCGCCCGGGTGGTCGGTGTGGCGGGGTGAACCCCGCCCTACCGGAGCCGTAGGGCGG
>JANOGU010000096.1:0-6190 GCA_031406135.1 Rhodobacterales bacterium | reverse complement strand
GTCTCCTCCGACAAGGACCTGATGCAGCTGATCCGCCCCGGCGTCAGGATGCGCGACCCGATGAAGGACCGCACTCTCGGTCCCGACGAGGTGGTGGAGAAGTTCGGGGTGGGCCCCGACCGGGTGGTGGACGTGCAGTCGCTGGCGGGGGATTCCACCGACAACGTGCCCGGCGCGCCGGGGATCGGGCTGAAGACGGCGGCGCTGCTGATCAACGAATACGGCGACCTCGACACGCTGCTGGCCCGGGCGGGCGAGATCAAGCAGGAGAAGCGGCGCCAGTCGCTGCTCGACAACGCCGAGCTGATCCGCACCTCGCGCCAGCTGGTGACGCTGGACGACCGTGTGGCGATGGAGGTCGGGCTGGACGATCTCGCGGTGCAGACGCCCGACCCGGCGCCGCTGTTCGCCTTCCTCAACGACATGGAATTCGTCTCCATCGCCCGCCGCGTGGCCGAGCGGCTGAAGATCGAGCGGCCCGTGGCGGCGCCGGAACCCGCTTCCACGGACGATACCGCAACCCCCTCCGCCCCGATCGACCACGCCGCCTATGCCTGCGTGCGGGACATGGCGGCGCTGGAGGCGGTGCTGGCGCAGGCGCGCCACCGCGGCTGGGTTGCCGTCGATACCGAGACCACCTCGCTCGACGAGATGCGGGCGGAGCTGGTCGGCATCTCGCTCTGCGTCGAGCCGGGGCAGGCGGTCTATATCCCCGTCGGTCACCGCGAGGGCGAGGGCGACCTGTTCGGCGGCTCCATCCTGGCGGCCGGGCAGTTGCCGGTGGCCGATGTGCTGGCCGCGCTCAGGCCGGTGCTGACCGACCCGGCGATCCAGAAGATCGGCCAGAACATCAAGTATGACTGGAAAATCTTCGCCCGCCTCGGCGTCGAGATCACCCCCTTCGACGACACGATGCTGATGTCCTACGCGATGCAGGCCGGGCTCAACGGCCACGGCATGGACGAGCTTTCCGAGAAATACCTCGGCCACGTGCCGATCCCGATCAAGTCCTTGATCGGCAGCGGCAAGTCCGCCGTCACCTTCGACAAGGTGAAGATCGCCGACGCCGTGCGCTACGCGGCCGAGGACGCGGACGTGACCCTGCGCCTCTGGCAGATGTTCAAGCCGCAGCTGCACCGGGTTCAGGTCACCACCGTCTACGAGACGCTGGAACGCCCGCTGGTTCCGGTGCTGGCGCATATGGAGATGGCCGGCGTGCAGGTGGACCGCGGCACGCTTTCCCGCATGTCCGGCGCCTTCGCGCAGAAGATGCTGGGGCTGGAGGAGGAGATCCAGGGGTTGGCGGGGCGGCCGTTCAACGTGGGCTCTCCCAAGCAGATCGGCGAGATTTTCTTTGACGAGATGAAGCTGCCGGGGGGAGAGCGCGGCAAGACCGGGGCCTGGGCCACCGGGGCGGACGTGCTGGAGGACATCACCACGCTGGAGGACCAGTTCCCGCAAGGTGCGCGGCTGGCCGCCCGCATCCTCGACTGGCGCCAGGTGTCGAAGCTCAAATCGACCTACACCGACGCTTTGCAGGGCGCGATCAACCCGGAGACCGGGCGTGTCCACACCTCCTATTCCATCGCCGGGGCCAACACCGGGCGGCTGGCCTCGACCGACCCGAACCTGCAGAACATCCCGGTCCGCACCGAAGAGGGCCGCCGCATCCGCGAGGCCTTCGTGGCACCGAAGGGGCGGGTGCTGGTCTCCTTGGACTATTCCCAGATCGAGTTGCGCATCCTGGCCCACATCGCCGACATCCCGGCGCTGAAGCAGGCCTTCACCGACGGCATCGACATCCACGCGATGACCGCGAGCGAGATGTTCAACGTCCCCCTCGACCAGATGACGCCCGACGTGCGTCGGCGGGCCAAGGCGATCAACTTCGGGGTGATCTACGGCATTTCCGGCTTTGGCCTCGCCCGCAACCTGCGCATCCCGCGGGCCGAGGCGCAGGCCTTCATCGACCGCTATTTCGAGCGCTTTCCCGGCATCCGTACTTACATGTCCGAAACGGTCAAAGGGGCGCAGGAAAAGGGCTACGTCCAGACGCTCTTTGGTCGGAAAATTCATACTCCTGACATCAACGCCAAGGGCCCGGGCGCGGGCTTTGCGCGCCGCGCGGCGATCAACGCGCCGATTCAGGGCACCGCCGCCGACGTGATCCGCCGCGCGATGATCCGGATGCCCGCGGCCATCGCCGGGATCGACGCGAAAATGCTGCTGCAGGTCCATGACGAGTTGCTGTTCGAAGTGGCCGGGACCGACGCCGACCGCCTGACCAACGCCGCCCGCGCGGTGATGGAGGGCGCGGCGCATCCGGCCGTTGACCTGGCCGTGCCGCTGGTGGTGGATGCGGGGCGGGGGAAAAGCTGGGCCGAGGCCCATTGAGGAAGGAAAACCCGATGAAGACGCTGCTGACCCTAGCCTTCGGCCTGGCGCTGCTGATGCCGGTCGCGGCCCATGCCGACGGTGATCTGGCCGACAAGACGACCGGCGCCGTCTACGTGCTGACCACCGCCGGTGACGGCACTGCGACGCTGGCCGGGGTGGACGAGATCGACACCTATGCGCTGAAGCCCGACTGCTATGCCGAACACCCGATCTACGGCCTGGGCGCCTGGCAGGCGGTCGAGGGCGGCTGGCGCATCATGGTGCAGGGCAGCCAGATCGTCAGCTTCGACGGCGCCCCGCCCTTGGACAACCCGGCCTGCGTGCCGCAGTGATCGCGCGCCTGCCGGAGCCGGTGCCACCGAACCTGCCGGCGTGGCCCTGGCCGCTCCGCGCAGGGGGTCAACCCCGATCAATCCGCACCTGGTAGCAGTTGTTGCGGGCCGAGCGGACGTGGACATAGGCCACGTCGCCCCTTGCCAGCAGGTCGTCCGCCCGGGCCGCGATGCCGGGGGTCGGGACCACGCCGCCGGTGCCATAGACGATGCGGTCGGCGGCGGAATAGCCGCGGACGATGTAGTCGGGCGAGGCCAGCGCCTCCGGCAGGCCCGCGCCGCCACCCGGCCCGCAGGGGTCGGCGCAGAGGAAGACGGGACCGACCTCAGCATAGGGCTGGGGGCCTGGGAAGGGGCGGTGCGCGAGGACCAGCATTCCGGCGCCCTGCGGGATCATCCGCAGGCAATGGCGGCAGGGGTTGCCGGCGCCGTCAGAGACCTGGCGCTCCGGCATCTGGCCGTTGGCGTCGGTCCCGCCCGACTGGTAGTGCCGGGCGGTTGCGGTGGGGATGGCGGTGAAGCGGATCGGCATGGGGGCTCCTTTCGTCGCCCCGGTGTCGCCTTTTCGGCCGCGGCACACGACCCGGAAGCTGCGGGAAGCGGGCTTGCCGGAAGCCCCGCGGCGGGGCAATGATCGCGCGGCCGGGGAGGCCCTGACCGATGCGCAAGTTCCTCGTCGTCCTTGACGACAGCCGCGAGTGTCTGAACGCCATGCGCTTCGCCGCCTTCCGGGCGGCGCACACCGGAGGCGGGGTGATCATCCTGTCGGTGATCCCGCCCGAGGAGTACCAGCACTGGATGGGCGTGGCCGACCTGATGCGGGCCGAGGCGCGGGAGCGGATCGAGGCGCATTTCGAGGTCTTCGCCGGCTGGATGCGTGACCGGCAGGGGGTAAACCCGGTGCTGGTGATCCGCGAGGGCGACCCTGCGGCGCAGATCCTTGCGCAGGTCAAGGAGGACCCGGAGATCGGGGTGCTGGTGCTCGGGGCCTCGACCGAGAAGTCGGGGCCCGGTCCCCTTGTCACACAGATGACCCGCAATTCGGGCAGTCTGCCGATCCCGATCACCATCGTGCCGGGCGGGATGAGCAAGGAGCAGCTCGAGGCGGTGACCTGACGGGCCACCCCGGGCGTCATCCATAGGCGGCAGGGCTGATCCCGTTCGCCTCGCAGGCGCGCCAGAGCGGCAGGAGCCATGCGGTCTCGGGCGGGGGCGGCCAGTCCGGGTTGGCGATGTGCGGGCCGATGCGCAAAGCGTCCCGCCGCAACGCCTCTCCCGCCGCGGTGCCGATCACGAAAACGCCCTTGCCGATCTGGCAGAACCCCTTGGTCTGCAATCGGAAGCTGTCGTAGGGCGCAAGCAGGACCGCACCCGGCCGGGCCTGCGCGAGGACCCGCGTCTCGAGCTTGACCAACAGCTCGGCATCGCGGATCGGCCGGTAGAGGTAGAGCACGTCATAGGCGCCGTAGTCCTGGAATTCGAGCGCGTCGCCCTCGATCACCCGGCACCGGGTGGCGCCCAAGACGCTCAGCACGCGGCGCGCCGAAACCGCGTAGGCCGGGTCGTATTCCAGCCCGTCGGCCTGGTCGAACATCTGCGCGCCAAGCAGCACCTTGGCACCCCCACCGCAGCCGATGTCGATGAAGCGCATCGGCCCCTGGTGGCGCTGCGCCAGCAGCAGGCGGTAGGCGAGATGCGCGTGTTCGAGAAACAGCGAGACCGTCGTGGGAATGTCGGGCCAGCAGCCCAGGTCCGCAGCACTTTCGGATTGGTCCACCGGATTGATCGCGCGGTGCATCTGCGTGAACACGCGGTCCGAAAGCGCGTCCTGCACCCCGCCGAGATCGAGGACGGACCGTCGGCGCGGGAACAACGGCCAGGTCCGGGTGCGGGCAACCTGGTTGGACGCGGCGATTGTCTGCGACCACAGGCGGAACCGCGCCCGCAGTTGCTTGACATACTGCCGCTCAGCGAAAGCCGGGCTGTTGCGTGGTGCCTGGGTATCGCGGAGCGTGCGGCGCAGTTGCGCCGACCGCTCCTGCGCCAGTGCCAGCAGGCGCTGCAATCGTTCGATCTCGACAGCGGGCGACCCGCGCAGCGGGCGCGGACGCAGGAAAATCTCCGCAAGCCGCGCGGCCACGGCCGCGGCCTCCGCCTCAACGGAATTCAGCGCATCAACGGCAGTGGTCATCTTGGACAGCGGTCGCGGCTCCGTCGGTGTCGCCGGGAACCTATCAGGGGGACGGGGTGACGCCAGCGAAAAACTTCCCGTTGCGTCAGACAGGGGCCACGGGGCGGTTGTGGCGGGCGCCGGCAGGCGCCGGCCACGATGCGTTGAAGGCGGCTGTGCTGGCGGCCGCGATATGCTAGCCTTTCCCGCAGTTGCTTGCTCCGACCGACTGCCCGCCACGGCGTCAGGACCGGCCGCCGTGGCGCCCCCGATCCCGAGGAGGACCACGCATGACCAAGACCATCGGCAACCCGCTGTCCTGGGCCGCGGATGCGGTGATGGGCGCCTTCGGCGTCTTCGGCAGCCTGCTGCGTGGCGTCGGCGCGGGCGATGACGCCACGCTGCCGCAGGTGCGCACGCTGACCCGCGCGGACCTGCGCGAGGCGCTGCGACAGGGGGCCGCCGACATGGGGGTCTTCCGCAGCGACGTGGTCTTCGTCTGCCTGCTCTACCCGGTGATGGGCGCAGCACTGGCGGTGGTGGCGCTGCAGGGCAATCTGGTGCAGTTGCTGTTTCCGCTGCTGTCCGGCTTCGCGCTGGTCGGGCCGGTGGCGGCGCTGGGGCTCTACGAGATGAGCCGCAAGCGCGAGCGGGGGGAGGAAGCCGGCTGGGCAGCCTATTTCGACGTGCTGCGGTCGCCGCGGTTCGGGGCGATCCTGGTGCTGGCCATCGTGCATATCGTGATCTTCATGGTCTGGGTGACGTGCGCCAACGTGATCTACGCCGCCACCCTGGCGCTGGAGCCGCCGGTCACGCCGGCGGAGTTCGCGGCCGCGGTGTTCGGCACCACCGGCGGCTGGGTGATGATCGTGCTGGGTTGCGGCGTCGGTTTCCTGTTCGCCTGTCTGGTGCTGGCGATGAGTGTGGTGTCCTTTCCGCTGCTCCTTGACCGCGACGTGGGCGTCGTGACCGCGGTCCTGACTTCGGTCAAGGTGGCGCGCGAGAACTCCGGCACTGTCGCCGCCTGGGGTCTGATCGTGGCGGTGCTGCTGGCGCTCGGCACGCTGCCGTTCATGCTGGGGCTGGTGCTGGTGATGCCGCTGCTGGGGCACGCGACCTGGCATCTGTACCGCAAGGCGGTGGTCTGAGGTCATGGTTTAGAATGGTTCCAACTTCTTGACACCTTTGGTGGCCGGGCGCATATCCGTCCTGACCCCCGGAGAGCCCCGCCGATGTTCATCCAGACCGAATCCACCCCGAACCCCGCCACGCTGAAATTCCTGCCCGGCCG
>JANOGU010000082.1:0-12619 GCA_031406135.1 Rhodobacterales bacterium | reverse complement strand
GGGTCGTGCTGACCGCGGCCATCGTCGGCCTGGGCCTCGTGGTCATGACCACGCTGCGCGACCCGATCAACAACACCGCCGCCGCCATCGCGTCCGACCTCAACGCCGCCGCCGCGTTCTGATCCTGAAAACCGCCGGCCGGGTGGTGGCGCGCAGCGCCCGCCCGGCCGGCGATACTTTCGGCCTTCCCCGGCCGGAGCCGAGCTCTCTGCGCTGGCGGACCGCCCGAATCCGGGTGCGCGTCCCGAAAGCGCCACAGCATTGCCAGGAATCGCCCCGCGGCCAACGCAAAGTTGCCGCAATCTGGGGCGATATGTGCGTTGTCCGATCCGGACCGGCCGCTAGAAAAGCCGGCGCGAGGGGGCAGGCAAGAACCGACCTGGCAGCAAGGGGTACCACGATCATGAAACTCAGAACGCTCCTCGCGTCGTTCCGCAGCGACCAGTCGGGCGCGGTGACCGTCGACTGGGTCGTTCTGACCGCGGCGATCGTCGGCATCGGCATGGTCGTGATGACCACGCTGAGCGGGCCGATCAGCAGCACCGCCGACGCCATCGCCGACGACGTGACCTCGGCCGCCACGGATTTCTGACCGCGGGGGAGGGCCGGCTCGCGCGTGCTGAGCGCGGCCAGGCGCGCCTGCGGAACGCGCGCTGCCGGTGCCGCGCCGAACGACCCAAGAGAAGCACCACTTCGGCCCAGAAGCCGCCACATTCGGCCAGCAGACCATGATCCAAGGTGTGGGCCGTCGCTTAGTGAGGATCGAGTCGATGACGAAATGGATGAAGCTGCCGCGGTTCCTGCGCGACGAAGGCGGCGCCGTGACGGTGGACTGGGTGGTTCTGACAGCGGCACTCGTCGGCCTGGTGATGGTGGTGTTCACGATCCTCACCGAGGAAATCTACCAGAACACCGCCCAGTCCATCGCCGGACACATCGACGAAGCGGCCGCGTTCTGAGCGCGTTTCTGCCGGGGGGCAGGCTGAAAAGGAGCGATTGAGATGCGGGCCGTGTTCGGGTTGGTCTTCGTGGTGGGGCTCGCGCTTGCGGGGTTCGCCGTCTACATGGTGCAGGGCTACGTCGGCCAGAATCAGGCCGAGCTGATCAGGGAGCGCGAGTTCCGCGCCAGGATCGGACCTATCGTCGAAGTCTATGTGGTCAACAAGCCGCTCGCCTACGGCGCGGTTCTGACCAAGGAAGACGTCACGAAGGTGCTGATGCCCAAGAACAATATGCCGGAAGGGATTTTCTCCGACGAGGCGGTGCTGTTCCCGGTGGACGAGACCAAGCCGCGTTTCGTGAAGCGCCCGCTCGAGATGATGGAGCTGGTGCTGGCGTCCAAGATCACCGCGCCGGGCGAGAACGCTGGCCTGACCGCGCAGCTTGCCAAGGGCCAGCGCGCCTTCGCGATCGAGGTCGATGTGTCCTCGGGCGTGTCGGGCTTCCTGCAGCCGGGGGACCTTGTGGACATCTACTGGACCGGGACGGTGTCGAAGTCGGACGGGTCGAGCTCCAATTTCACGCGGCTGATCGAAGGCTCGGTGCGCATCGTGGCCGTGGACCAGACCTCGTCGAACGATTCCGGCCTCGGCACCATCGTGGCGCGGACGGTGACCGTGGAAGCCTCGCCGGAAGAAGTGGCACGGCTGGCCCAGGCGCAGGCCACGGGGCGTCTGGCGCTGGCGCTGGTGGGGATCAACGAGGACACGACGGCCAGCGCGGTCGAGGTCGATACCGAGGGACTCCTGGGTATCGAAGAGGAGGCGGTGCAGGAGGTTGCCGCCCCGGCGGTCAAGCAGATCTGCACGGTCCGCACCCGCAAGGGCAGCGAGGCGGTGGAAATCCCGATCCCCTGCACCAACTGATGCTGCACCGCAGCGACGCGAAGGCCCCCACCCGATGTGGGGTTTTTTTCGTTTGCTTCACTAGTGATTGCGGGCTGTTGCAACTTCCCCACATCAAGAACGGCACACAACCGATTGATTCTTGCAAAAAAACGGTCCGACTGGCAAAGTCGTCATCAAGACTGGGCGCAAAGACCCAGGATAGAGGCGTGATCGGAAAGGCAGGTCACATGAGCATTCGATCCCTTTTGTCGGCGACAGCCGTCGGGCTGGCGCTGGCATGCGCAACGTTCCTGCCTGCCGGGGCAGAGAATCTGCGGGTGGTCACCGGCGAGGCGTCGGCGCCCTTGCAGGTACCGATGAATCGGGCCGTCGTCGTCGAAAGCGACGTGCCCTTCGCGGAACTGTCGATCGCCAACCCCGGTATCGCGGACATTTCGACGCTGTCCGACAAATCGATCTACGTCCTGGGCAAGGCGCCCGGGCGGACGACGCTGACGCTCCTCGGCGCGGATGGCGGGCTGATCGCCAACGTCGAGGTGCATGTCACCCCCGACATCGCCGAGTTCAAGGAACGGCTGCGCCAGATCCTGCCCGGCGAGAACATCGAGGTACGCACCGCCAACGATGGCATCGTGCTGTCGGGCACGGTTTCCTCGACGGCGAAGCTCGACCGTGCGCTTGACCTGGCCAACCGTTACGCGCCGGAGCGGGTGTCGAACCTGATGTCGGTGGGCGGCACGCAGCAGGTGATGCTGAAGGTGCGCTTCGCCGAAATGCAGCGCTCGGTGGCCAAGGACCTCAGTTCGTCGCTGGGCATCCTGTCCACATCGTCAACGGTGGGCGGCGCGATCGGCACCGGCATCCTCGCCGACGGCGGCAGGCTGCAGGACATTTTCGACGGCGACCAGGTGATCAGCCCCAACGAGGCCAACGGCCGCTTCAGCGTCGGTTTCACGGCCGGGGCGCTGGAGTTCGCGGTGCTGCTGGAGGCGCTTGAAACCAAGGGCGTCGTTCGCACCCTGGCAGAGCCGAACCTGGCCGCGCTGTCGGGACAGGAGGCGAAGTTCCTGGCCGGCGGTGAATACCCGATCCCGGTTGCCTCGGGCGACGGGACCGTGAGCATCGAATACAAGCCCTTCGGCGTGGAGCTGAACTTCACGCCGGTGGTGGTCGACGGCGACGTGATCAACCTCACGATCAACGCCGCGGTTTCGGCCATCGACAGCACGATTTCGATCCAGCAGGGCGGCTTCAACATCAACGCCTTCAAGCGGCGCGAGACCTCGACCACGGTCGAGATGCGCGACGGCGAGAGCTTTGCCATCGCCGGCCTGCTGCAGGACGACTTCCGCAACCTCAACGGCCAGGTGCCCTGGCTGGGCGACATCCCGATCCTGGGCGCGCTGTTCCGGTCGGCCAGCTATCAGCGGGCGCAGTCGGAACTGGTGATCATCGTCACGCCGCACCTGGTGACACCGACCCGCGGCGAGGCGTTGGCGCTGCCGACCGACCGGGTGCGTCTGCCCTCGGAGCGGGAGCTGTTCCTCTTCGGCAAGGTGCAGGGCAGCTACAACGACGGCAGCGCGGCCGCCGAGGTGGCGCGGCAGGACTACGGCGGCTCCTACGGCTATGTGATGGAGTAAGGCGCATGAGGTTGACGCATCTACTTGCGGGCGTGTCGCTGGTGGCCCTGGCCGCCTGCGTCGACAAGGAGGCCGGGTCCGACGTGGACTTGGGCACTTTCGGCAACGCCAACATGAACAACATCCTGGTGATGAGCGGGCAGCGCGACTACGTGATCGCGCTGCAGGAACGCTTCAACCAGGAAGTGCCCGACACGATCAACTTCGCCTTCGATTCAGCGGCGCTGGACGACGAGGCGATCCGGGTGTTGCGGCACCAGGCCAACTGGATCAAGCAGTTCCCCGAGCTGCGCTTCCGGGTTTACGGGCACACCGACCTCGTGGGATCGAACGGCTATAACTACGGCCTGGGCAAGCGCCGGGCCGATGCGGTGGTCGCCTACTTCGCCAGCCAGGGCATCAGCCGGTCGCGGCTGGAGGCGCTGGTCAGCTTCGGCGAGACGCGGCCGGTGGTGCAGACCCAGAACGAGGAACGCCGCAACCGCCGCACGGTGACCGAAGTGTCGGGCTTCCTGCAGCGCCATCCGACGGTGCTGAACGGCAAGTATGCCGCGGTCATCTTCCGCGAGTATCTCGTGCTGGCCGTACGCGCGCATCCGGCCACGACCCAGGTCGAAACCCAGATCGATCCCAGCGGAAACTGACAACCCGGGACACGAACCTCGCCCCCCGCCGGTCCGGCGGGGGGCGTTTTCTTACCCAGAGTTTCCATTTCGGCCACGGTCCGCGGAACAAATCAAAGAATCGGGGCTTTTCGGCCCCAATCTCGCCACCATCCAACCGCAGCTTGCAGGAGGTGGAACAGGCACGGGGGCGAGTCCCTGTGCCGCGGCGTTCCGGTCCGCGACCGATGGGCACCGGCCAGCACGGCGGTGCCGGGGGCGCGGTCCGCAGCGTCGGGTGTGGAAGGGCATGAGGGCATGGCAACTGTAGCGAATCTTCAGCCGGAGCCTGCGCCGATCCTGGCGTGCACGATCAGCCGCGATGTCCAGCAGTTCGAGCTTCTCATCGACGACATGGAGACCGAGCTTGGCGAGCACTGGGGCGATCTGAGCTTCGATGACGCGAAAGTGTTCCTCGAACAGCCCGACGCGACGAGCCTGGAGTTCGTCGCCATCGCCGTGGACGGCAAGGACGAGGCCGACCTCAGCCGCGTCTCCACGCTGATCCGCCAGGCCAAGGCGCGGGGCGTCAGGGTCGTGCTGATCGCCCGCGAGGTCAGCCCGGTCGGGCTGCACCAGCTGTTGCGGCTGGGGGCCGACGACTTCCTGCCCTATCCGATTCCGCAGGGCGCCCTGCACGAGACCATCGAAAAGCTGCGCCGCCCGGTCGCGCCGGTGCTGTCGATCGTGCCGCCCGTTGCCGAGGTGGAGGAGGAAAACCCGCACCACCGCGTGCCGACGTTCAAGGCCAAGGGCGACCGCGACGGCGTGCTGCTGCCGGTCCACGGCATGGCCGGCGGGGTTGGCGCCACGACCTTTGCCACCAACCTGGCCTGGGAACTGGCCACCATCGACAAATCGACCGCGCCGCGCGTCTGCCTGATCGACCTCGATCTACAATACGGCGCCGTGGCCACGAACCTCGACCTGCCGCGCCGCGAATCGGTGTTCGAGATCCTGACGGACACCGCCAACGCCGACAGCGAGAGCTTCCTGAAGGGGATGCTGACCTTCAATGAGCGGTTGAACGTCTTCACCGCGCCGCCGGACATGCTGCCGCTTGACATGATCTCGGGCGAGGACGTCGGGCGCATTCTCGACATGGCGCTGAAGAACTTCGACTTCGTGGTCGTGGACATGCCGGCGACCATCGTGGCCTGGACCGAGACCGTGCTGAACCGGGCGCATGTCTATTTCGCGCTGATGGAACTGGACCTGCGATCGGCGCAGAACGTGCTGCGGCTGGTCCGTGCGCTGAAGGCCGAGGGCCTGCCGCACGAGAAGATGCGCTATGTGCTGAACCGCGCGCCGCGCTTCACCGATCTGTCGGCCAAGAGCCGGGTGAAGCGGATGGCCGAAAGCCTCGACATCGACATCGAGGTGCAGCTGCCGGACGGCGGGCGGGATGTGACGCAGGCCAACGACCACGGCCTGCCGCTGTCCGAGTCCTCGGCCAAGAATCCGCTGCGCAAGGAAATCCAGAAACTGGCCAAGTCGCTGAACGACCTGAACCGCGCCGCAGAGAGCGGCCGGTAGGTTTCGGACTGAGGTAGGGGAAGACCGATGTTTTCGCGTTTCAAGAAGCCTGACGCCAACGCGCCCAAGCCGGTGACGATGGTGCCGGCGGGGCCGGCCAACCCGGCGGCCCGCGCGCCCGCGCCGGCCTCGGCCACGCCCGGAGCCAAAACGCCGGTGCCGCTGCGCCCGTCGCTCGGGACCACGGTGAAGTCGCCGGCCGAACTGGCCGCGGCCGAAAAGGATCAGAAGCGCAAGGAACGGCTGATGGAGCTCAAGGTCGAGCTCCACAAACGGCTGCTGGAGAACCTCAATCTCGCCGCGCTGGAGCACGCTTCCGAGCAGAGCCTCAAGACCGAAATCGCGGCGATCACCGCCGAGGCGCTGGACGAAATGTCCGTCGCGCTGACCAAGGACGACCGCGTCACGCTGAACCAGGAGCTGTACGACGAGGTCATGGGCCTCGGCCCGCTGGAGCCGCTGCTGAAGGACGACACGATCAACGACATCCTGGTCAACGGACCCAAGCGCATCTTCGTCGAGCGCAACGGCAAGCTGGAAATGTCCGAAATCACCTTCAAGGACGAGCGGCACCTGCTGCGGATCATCGACAAGATCGTCTCCGCCGTGGGCCGCAGGGTCGACGAATCCAACCCCTATTGCGACGCGCGCCTGGCCGACGGCTCGCGCTTCAACTGCATGGTGCCGCCGGTGGCGGTGGACGGCTCGCTCGTGTCGATCCGGAAGTTCAAGAAGGAAAAGCTGAAGATCGAGGACCTGGTGAAGTTCGGCGCCTTCACCGAGGAGATTGCGGCCTACCTGCAGGCCGCCGTGGCGACCCGGATCAACATCATCGTTTCGGGCGGCACCGGTTCGGGCAAGACCACCACGCTGAACGCGCTGTCGTCCTTCATCGACAACAAGGAGCGCGTGCTGACCATCGAGGACACCGCGGAACTGCAGCTGCAGCAGGTCCACGTCGGCCGGATGGAAAGCCGCCCGCCGAACGTCGAAGGCAAGGGCGCGGTCACCCAGCGCGACTGTCTGCGCAACGCGCTGCGGATGCGTCCCGACCGGATCATCGTCGGGGAAACCCGCGGCGAGGAGGTCATCGACATGCTGCAGGCGATGAACACCGGCCACGACGGGTCGATGACCACGATCCACGCCAACAACCCGCGCGACGGCATCAGCCGCCTAGAGAACATGGTCGCCATGGCCGGCATCGAGATGCCGCTGAAGGCGGTGCGCAGCCAGATCGCCTCGGCCGTCAACCTGATCGTGCAGGCCTCGCGCCTGCAGGACGGCTCGCGCCGGATGACCTCGGTGACCGAGATCACCGGCATGGAAGGCGACGTGATCTCGATGCAGGAGGTGTTCCGCTACGAGCGCCTGGGCATCGCACCGGACGGCAAGATCGTCGGCCGGTTCAACGCCACCGGGGTGCGCTCGCACTTTTCCGAACGCTTCCGGCAATGGGGCTACGACCTGCCCGCGTCGATCTACGAACCACTGCCGTAAGGGATCGCCATCATGGAAATCGGCACCGCCCCGATCATCTACAACCTGATCTTCGTCTCGGTCATCGTGCTGGTCGAAGGCGTGTACCTCACCGCCTTCGGCAAATCGATCAGCCTGAACTCCAGGGTGTCCCGCCGGCTTGACCTGCTCGCCAAGAACGGCAACCGCGAGCAGGTGCTGGAACAGCTCCGCAAGGAAATGTCCCAGCACCTGAGCGCGAAGGGCATTCCGCTCTATTCGATTCTGGCCAAGAAGGCGCAGAAGGCGAACATCGCCTTCACGCCGAAACAGCTGATCATGATCATGTTCGGCCTGTCGATCTTCGCGTTCCTCGGTCTCACCATCGGCACCGAGGCCGAATTGGCGGTGCGCGTGTTGCTTGGCGTCGTCATGGGATTCGGCGGCGTTTACTTCTGGGTCAACAAGAAGGCCAAGAAGCGCATGGCGCTGCTGGAAGAACAGTTGCCCGATGCGGTTGAACTGATGGTGCGCAGCCTGCGTGTGGGTCACCCGTTCTCGGCCGCCATCGGCATCGTGGCGAAAGAGGTCGCCGATCCGCTGGGGTCCGAATTCGGGATGATCGCGGATGAGGCGGCCTATGGGCGCAACGTGACGGATGCGCTCCAGGACTTCTCCGAGCGGATGGACAACCAGGACCTTCGCTTCCTGTCCGTGGCGGTGACCATCCAGCAGCAGTCGGGCGGCAACCTGGCCGAAATTCTCGACGGTCTTGCCAAGGTGATCCGTGCCCGGTTCAAGCTGTTCCGGCGCGTCAAGGCGATCACCGCGGAAGCCAAGTGGTCCGGCATGTTCCTGTCGGCCTTCCCCATCGGCGCGCTGGTCATGATCAACGTGATCCAGCCCGACTACTTCGACGAGGTGAAGGAGACCGAATATTTCATCCCGGTCGCCCTGGTCGTCGGCGTGTTCCTCACGATCAACGTGATCTTCATGAAGATCATGGTCAACATCAAGGTCTAGGGTGCAAGGGCCATGGATTTCATAAACAATATCAATGCGATGCTGGTCGAGCGCTTCGGCGAGGCCGGGCCGATGATGGCGCTTGCCCTGGTCGGTCTGGTATTCGTCGCGGCAACCCTGCCAATGATGCTGAAGCGCCGGGCCGAACCTTTCGACAAGCTCAAGGCGCAGCGCACCGTGGTGGCCGACCAGGCATCCAAGGGCGGCGCCCTGCGCGCGGCGAAGAATTCCAAGATCGACAAGCTCGAGCGGTTCGCGAACTTCCTGGAGCCCAAGTCGGCCGAGGAACTTTCGGCGGCGCGCATGCGCATGCTGCGGGCCGGCTACCGGTCGAAGAACGCGGTCCGCATCTTCCACTTCAGCCAGCTGATCCTGGGCGTAGGGATGCTGCTGCTCGGCGTGATCTACACGCTCATGACCAAGGGCGAAGAGCCGATGTCGAACCAGCAGATGATCCTCGGCACGCTGCTGCCCGGTGCCATCGGCTACTACATCCCGAAATACTGGGTGAACCGCCGTCTGCAGGAACGCCAGTCGACGATCATCCAGGGCTTTCCCGACGCGCTCGACATGATGCTGGTCTGCGTCGAGGCCGGCCAGTCGCTCGACCAATCGATCATCCGCGTCGCCAAGCAAAGCCGCCGCGGCTATCCGGCGCTGGGCGAAGAGTTCGAGATCGTCGCCAACGAAGTCAAGGCCGGCAAGGAACGGGTGGCGGTGCTGAAGGACATGGCCGAGCGCGTGGGCGTTCCCGACGTCGCCTCCTTCGTCACCACCCTGGTGCAGTCGGCCACCTTCGGCACCTCGATCGCCGAGGCGCTGCGGGTCTATTCGGCAGAAATGCGCGACAAGCGGGTGATGCGGGCGGAAGAGAAGGCGAACACCTTGCCGACCAAGCTGACGCTGGGCACAATGATGTTCACCGTGCCGCCCCTGCTGATCATCCTGATCGGCCCGTCGATCTACGGGATCGCTTCGGACCTGGGTGGGCACTGACCGGGGACCCGATTGCGCCGCACCGCCGTTCTGCTGACCTCCCTCCTGGCGCTTGTCGCCTGCGGCCCGGCCGGCGTCCCCCGGGGCGAGAACCGGCCTCCCGGGGTGGCGCGGTCCGGCGCTTCCGAGGACGCGCTGGTCGTCGGCCACCGGCTGATGGAGGCAGGTGAGCACGAACTGGCGCTCAAGGCCTATCTGCGCGCCGCGGCGGAACACGGGATCAACTCCGACACCTTGTCGGCCATCGGCTCGGCCAACCTCGCGCTGGGCCGGCTGGGCCAGGCCGAACAGATGCTTCGGCGGGCGCTGGAAATGGAGCCGGGCTTCGTCCCGGCGCTGAACAACCTGGGCGTGGTGCTCATGGAAACCGGCCGGATCGGCGAGGCGCGGGCGACGTTCCAGCAGGCCTTTGCGCTCGACAGTGGCCAAACCGACGCGATCCGCGAAAATCTGCGGCGTGCCATCGCGGAAAGCGAGGGCGCTGGCTATGATCAGCCCGAGGAGAAGCCCACCTTCAAGCTGGTGCGGCGGCGACGGGGAGAATATGTCCTGTTGTCGGAGCTTTAGCAGGCAGGCCAAGGGCTCGAGCAGCAAAAAAGGACGCAGAACATGCGCCACCCTGTCCTGATCGCGCTTTGCGCGGGGTCTCTGGCTTTGAGCGGTTGTGCCGGTGACGACGGCGCTCAGGCGGCCCGGGCGATGAAAGACGTCAACGTCATCGACGAGAGCAATCTCAACGACATCATGCTGACGGTGGGCGACCCCGACGAGGCGGTGGCCTACTTCGCCCGCGCGGTCAACTCCGACCCGGGGCGCGTGGACCTGCAGCGTGGCCTGGCGAAATCGCTGATGCGCGCGCAGCGGCCGCAGGAGGCGGTCAAGGTCTGGGAGGCGATCACCGCCACGCCCGAAGGAACCAACGACGACCGGGTGGAAATGGCCGACGCGATGATCCGGTCGAACGACTGGGAACCCGCCGAGACCACGCTGAACTCGATCCCGCCCACGCACGAGACCTTCGAGCGCTACCGGCTGGAAGCGATGGTCGCCGACTTCCGCAAGAACTGGAAGAAGGCCGACAGCTTCTATGAAATCGCCGCCGGGCTGACGACGCAACCGGCGGGCGTCTACAACAACTGGGGCTTCTCGAAACTGACGCGGGGCGACTTCAAGGGCGCCGAGACGCTGTTCGTGCAGGCGCTGACCTTCGATCCCACCCTGTTCACCATCAAGAACAACCTCGTGATGTCGCGCGGCGCGCAGCGCAACTACGACCTGCCGGTCGTGCAGATGAACCAGACCGAACGGGCGCAGCTCTTGCACACGCTGGCGCTGACGGCGATCAAGCAGGGCGACATCCAGGTCGGCAAGGGCCTGTTGCAGGACGCCATCGACACCCACCCGCAGCACTTCGAGGCCGCGGTCCGCGCGCTGGAGGCGCTGGACGCGGCATGATCCCCGATCTGCCGCCGGTCGATCCGGCCCTTTTCCTGTGGTTCCTGCCGCTGACCGTTCCGATCACGGTCTGGGTCTCGTGGTCGGACATGAAGTTCATGAAAATCCCGAACAAGGCCGTGCTCGCGCTGGCCGCGGTCTGGGTGGCGACCGGCTGGATCCTGCTGCCCTGGCAGGTCTGGCTGTGGGGCTTCGCGCTGATGGCCGTCGTCCTGGTCGCGGGCTTTCTCGTCAACGCCATCAGCCTGATCGGCGCCGGTGACGCCAAGTTCGCCGCGGCCATGGCGCCGTTCTTCACCACCGCGGACCTGCGCCTGCTTCTTGGCCTGTTCGCGGCCTGCCTGCTCGGAGCCTTCGCTGCCCATCGCCTTGTCCGCCTGGTCCCCGCTGTGCGGCGCGCCACGGCGGACTGGGCATCCTGGGGCGACAGGAAGTTCCCCATGGGCCTCGCCCTGTCGGGAACGCTGATCTTCTACCCCGTTCTCGCCTCAATTTCGTCCTGATGATCGTTCACGATCTGGCAACACCGCCCGGCCTGTCCGGGCTGCGCCGCATTTGCCCGTGGAGAGGTCCCTGATGAACGTCCAGGTCGCCCCGATGCCCAAGCCCTCGGTCACCCCGCCACCGGCGCCGCGGACCATGGCGGATATCGGCGTGTCGGTGGTGATGCAGCGCGACCTGCTGCTGAAGACCATGTTCCGCACCAATCTCGACCTCGTCTCGGCCATTGCGCGCGTGATCTGCCTGCCGATCCCCATCGCGCAGGAGCTTGTCGACCTCGCCCGCACCCAGAAGCTGATCGAGGCGACCGGCACGCTGCACGCCACCTCGGGCAACGAGATGGGCTACCAGCTGACCGATGCCGGCAAGGCGCGCGCGCTCGATGCGCTGAGCCAGTCGGAATACTACGGCGCCATGCCGGTGCCGCTGGAGGACTACCGCAAGCAGGTGCGGCAGCAGTCGGTGCGCGACATCAAGCTGACGCGCGAGCAGCTGATGCGCGCCATGGGCCACCTGATCCTGCCGCCGGAGTTCCTCTCGAACCTCGGCCCGGCGATCACCTCCGGCCGCTCGATCCTGATGTACGGCCCCCCGGGCAACGGCAAGTCGTCGATCTCGAACGGCATCCGCGACGCGATGGGGGACAAGATCTTCGTGCCCCGGGCGCTGGAATACTCGGGCCAGGTCATCACCGTCTATGACCCCATCGTGCACCGCGCGGCGGAACAGGCAGTGGATGACCCGGGCAGCCTGCGCCGCACCTCGAACCGCTTCGACAACCGCTATGTCTATTGCGAGCGCCCCACGGTCATCACCGGCGGCGAACTGACGCTGGACATGCTGGACCTGAAATACAATCCCACGGCGCGCACCTACCAGGCGCCGCTGCAGCTGAAATCCACCGGCGGCGTGTTCATCGTCGACGACCTTGGCCGCCAGCAGGAACCGCCACAGAAGCTCGTCAACCGCTGGATCGTACCCTTGGAAGAGGCGCGCGACATCCTGGCGCTGCAATCCGGCGAGAAGTTCACCGTGCCGTTCGACACGCTGGTGATCTTTTCCACCAACTTCCACCCCAACGAGATTTTCGACGGCGCCGCGCTGCGCCGGATCTTCTTCAAGATCAAGGTGGATGGCCCCAGCCAGGAGAACTTCCTGAAGATCTTCGCGATGGTGGCCAAGAAGCGCGGCATGCCGCTGGACGAGGCGTCGCTGCTGCACCTCCTGAAGGTCAAGTTCCCGACCATCGACAACCGCTATGCCAACTACATGCCGATCTTCCTGGTGGACCAGATGATCGCGGTCTGCGATTTCGAGAACATCCCCTACCAGATGTCCCCCGACCTGATCGACCGCGGCTGGGGCAACATGTTCGTCCGCGACGAAAGCATCGCGCGCTGATCAGGGCGCGCCTGTCGCGCCGGCCTTTGCCCCTGGCGACCCCGCCCCGGGTCAGGCCCGGGGCGGGGTCGCCACGCCCGCCTCGGACACCATCAGG
>JANOGU010000080.1:0-2959 GCA_031406135.1 Rhodobacterales bacterium | reverse complement strand
CCACCACCCGCATCCAGACCGGCAGGTCGGCCCGCGCCAGCGCCGCTTGCGTCAGCGCGTCGTCGGCCTCGGCCACGAGCAGCACCTCCAGCCGGTCGCGCGGGTAGTCGAGCCGCTTCAGCCGGCGCACAAGGCGGCTGGCGACGGTGGCCTCGCGGTAGAGCGGCACCAGCAGCGACACCATCGGCGGGGTGGCGAGCGGGATCGGCGCCGGCGCCGGCCCCTCGACCCGCAGACTGGCGAGAAGCGCCGCGAGCTTCAGCACGCCCAACGCCGCCAGCGTGACGACTGCCCAGGCCGAGAGTGCCAGCAGCACCGCCGCGGGATGGATCGCCGCCAGCACCGCGAGCAGGCCCAGGGTGGCACCGATGAGCCAGGGCAGCGGGCCCGCCGCGATGCGGCGGCAGCTGTCGCGCTCGTCCAGACGGGTTTCGGCCGCCTCGGCCAGGTCCGCCCCGCGCAACGCCATAACCGCCGCCGTGATCGCCGCCGCCGGCGCCAGCGCCGGGCGCACCGGCCCGAAAAGAGCCGCGAGCCGGCCGTGGTGGCGGGCGAAGGTCTTCGGGTCGGCGGCCAGGACGAGGGTGCCCTCGGGGTCCGCGCGGCAGGGCAGCAGCCCCTCCCGCAGGCAGGCCGCCGCGCCAAAGCGGTCGATCAGCTCGGGGTCGGGCGGGTCGGCCAGCGGATCGGCGATGCCGATCCCGGCGCGCCGGGCGAGCCAGGAGGCCATGGTCCATGGATCGACGAGTCCGGCGGCGACGAGCACGTCCTCGATCGTCCCGCCGTCGCGCGTTTGCCGCGCCATGCCCTCGACCAGCGCATCCGGCGGCAGGAGGCCCGCGCGCATCAGATCGAGCGCCACCGGCGCCTGCGGCGACGGTGACAGCGACGGCGCGACCGGTCCCGGCTTGCGGATGGCCGGGCGGAAAGCAACGACCTTGGACGCGTTCGGCGGCATCGGACCCCGTCACGGCAGAAGGTCCTGCAGTTATCGGGGGGGCAAAGTTAATGCGCAGTTAACGCAAGCCTGGCCGACGCCGGCGTTCAGCCCGTCCCGCGCGCCTGCATCGCGGTCGCGAAGCGCTCGAAGAGATAGAAGCTGTCCTGCGGCCCGGGACTCGCCTCCGGGTGGTATTGCACCGAAAACACCGGCCGCCCCTCCATCCGGATGCCGCAGTTCGAGCCATCGAACAGGCTGACATGCGTCTCCTTCACGCCGCGGGGCAGGGTCTGGCTGTCCACCGTGAAGCCGTGGTTCATCGAGGTGATCTCGACCTTGCCGGTCTCCACGTCCTTGACCGGGTGGTTGGCGCCGTGGTGGCCGTGGTTCATCTTCACCGTGCGTGCGCCCAGCGCCAGCGCCAGCATCTGGTGACCGAGGCAGATGCCGAAGAGGGGCACATCGGCCCGCAGCACGCCCTGAATCATCGGCACCGCATAAGCCCCGGTCGCCGCCGGGTCACCCGGGCCGTTCGACAGGAACACGCCTTCGGGGGCCAGCGCCAGCACGTCCTCGGCCGTGGCGGTCGCCGGCAGCACGGTGACCTCGCAGCCGACCGAGGCCAGCGAGCGCAGGATGTTCCGCTTGGCCCCGTAGTCCACGGCCACGACGCGCGACCCGGGACCCTCGCGGCGGGCGTAGCCCTGTGGCCAGGCCCAGCGCATCTCGTCCCAGCGGTAGGATTGCGCGCAGGTGACCTCCCTGGCGAGGTCGAGGCCCACCAGCCCGCGCCAGGCTCTGGCAGCAGCCACGAGCTTCTCGATGTCGAAGCGCCCCTCGGGATCATGCGCCAGAGCCGCGTGCGGCGCGCCCTGCTGGCGGATGGCGCGGGTCAGCCGGCGGGTGTCGATGCCGCCGATGCCGATCCGTCCCTTGCGCGACAGCCACCCGGTCAGATCGCCCGTCGCGCGCCAGTTCGACGGCTCGCTCGGGTCCCATTTCACCACCATGCCGGCGGCCACGGGCTCGGCCGCCTCGTCGTCCTCGCCGGTGGTGCCGACGTTGCCGACGTGGGGAAAGGTGAAGGTGACGATCTGCCCGGCGTAGGAGGGATCGGTCATGATCTCCTGATAGCCGGTCATCGCGGTGTTGAAGACCAGTTCCGCCACCGTCTGCCCGGTTGCGCCGAAGCCCCGGCCCCAGAACAGCGAGCCGTCGGCGAGCGCGAGACAGGCGGTCGGCTTTGGCATCCGGCGACTCCGCAGCGGGGGGGGCGGCGGGAACCTATGCGGCCCCAGGGGGCGGGTCAAGCCAGGGTGATGCAAGCGATTTCAATGGCTTGGTGTAGTCGGGCGGACCTGTTTGCCGTCGCCCGCGCGCCGCGTTATCTAGGCGCCCCAAGGCCAGCCCCGAATGGAGACCCCGCATGTCCCTGCGCGACCGCCTGCAAGAGGCCCTGAAGGCGGCGATGCGCGCCAGGGCCGCCGACCGCACCTCGACGCTGCGGCTGATCAACGCCGCGATCAAGGACCGCGAGATCGTCAACCGCGGCGACACCGGCGACGCCAGCGTGGCCGACGGCGAGATTCTCGCGATCATGGGCAAGCTGGTGAAGCAGCGCCAGGAATCGGCCCGCGCCTACGAGGAGGGCGGGCGGCTGGAACTGGCGGAAAAGGAACTGGCCGAGATCAAGGTGATCGGGGAGTTCCTGCCCCGGCAGCTCGATGCCGGCGAAGTGGAGGCGGCAATCACGGCGGCCATCACCGAGGTCGGCGCGGCCTCGATCCGCGACATGGGCCGCGTCATGGCGGCGCTGAAGGGCCGCTTCGCGGGCCAGATGGATTTCGGCACCGTGGGGCCGATGGTGAAGGCGCGGCTCGGCTAGATGTGAGCTTTCAGCAGGTTGTCCATTCGGGGCGGATCAGGGAGGCTGGAGTTACCACACTTCAAGCCTTCAGGAGCGCCCCGAATGAACATCCATCAGAATGCCCGGCTGACGCCCGTTCGTCGAGAGGAGAT